>JBBKXJ010000313.1:0-4243 GCA_037969395.1 Pseudomonadales bacterium | reverse complement strand
GAGCGCGTGGTACTGCGACTGCTGGACAAACAGGCCGGCCAGCTGGAGCTGACGCAGCTGCAGATGAACGCGACTGTTAGAGAGCGTTTTGAAACGGCGTTGCGCCAACCACACGGCGTAATCCTGGTCACCGGGCCAACCGGTTCGGGTAAAACCACCACCCTGTATGCCGGCCTGACCCATATCAACGACACCAGCCGCAATATTCTCACTATTGAAGACCCGATCGAATATATGCTGCGCGGTATCGGTCAAACGCAGGTGAACGCGAAAGCCAAAATGACGTTTGCACGCGGGCTAAGAGCGATTTTGCGGCAGGACCCTGACGTCGTGATGGTCGGTGAGATACGCGACATAGAAACCGCCGAAATCGCGGTGCAGGCCAGTTTGACCGGCCACCTGGTACTGTCGACTCTGCACACGAATACCGCGATTGGTGCGGTTACGCGGCTGCACGATATGGGCGTTGAACCGTTCCTGTTATCCTCCAGTCTGGTCGCAGTGATGGCGCAGCGACTAGTGCGAATTTTATGCGAAGAATGTAAACAGCCTTACAAGGTTGAGGGCGCAACGCTGGAATGGCTTGGCCAGCAACACGAAGCAGTGGAAATATACAAGTCCGCTGGTTGCAAAGCGTGCAATAACTCAGGCTACCGCGGCCGTACCGGTATTTACGAATTGATATTAATCGACGACAAACTGCGCAACCTTATCCATGAGGGTGCCGCCGAGCAGGATCTGACCCGCTACGCCCGCCAGTATAGCCAGGGCATTGGCGAGCACGGTCGCGAGCGCATTCTGGCCGGTGAAACCTCGATAGAAGAGGTCATGCGCGTTACCAGCGCGAGTTAACTATGCCCGCTTTTAGCTATCAAGCGCTGGATGGCGACGGCCGCAAAGTTCGCGGCATGCTCGAAGGCGATTCGCTGCGGCATATTCGCAGCCAGCTGCGCGACAAAAATCTAAAACCGATTGCGGTGGAAGTGGCCAAGTCGGCCGATGCTGCCAGTGGCGGCATGAGTCTGCTGCGTCGCAAGCGTATTCGATTTAGCGAGCTGGTATTGTTGACGCGCCATCTGGCAACGCTGATTCAGTCCCACCTGCCGATCGACGAATCGCTGCGAGCCGCCGCGCTGCAAAGCCGGCGTTCACGAGTCGAAGGCATGCTGCTGGACGTGCGTTCCAGAGTGACCGAGGGGCATACGCTGGCGTATGCACTCGGCGAATTTCCACAGGTATTTAATGATATGTACCGCGCCATGGTCAAAGCGGGTGAGCACTCCGGCTTTTTAGGGCTGGTACTGGAGCGTCTCGCCGACTATACCGAAACGCGGCAGTTTACTCAGCAGAAGCTGAAGATGGCGATGGTCTATCCTATTATTTTGATCTGCGTCGCAGTGGCGGTAGTCAGCGGTTTGATGGTTTATGTAGTGCCCGACCTCATCCGTATATTTCAAAATAGCCAGGCCGAGCTGCCGCCGCTAACGCAGGGTTTGATCGCCATCAGTGACTTCCTCAGCAACTATGGCCTGATGTCTGTGGTGCTTATTGTGCTGGCGGTAGTGGCGTTCAAATACGCTATGCGTAAGCCTGATTTGCGCAAGCGCTGGCATAGGGCGTTATTACGTCTACCATTGATTGGCGACCTGGTGCGCAGCGTTGAGGCCGCGCGCTTTGCCAGTACCTTGAATATCCTCATCGCCAGCAGCGTACCGCTGTTAGATGCGCTGCACATTGCCTCTGAAGTGGTAGGCAACCTGGCAATGCGTGAGGCGGTGGAAGCGGCCGCCATGCAGGTGCAGGAGGGCACCAGCCTGCACAAGGCGCTGGAGGTCACCGAAGTATTTCCGCCGATGATGGTGCATATGATCGCCAGCGGCGAAATGAGTGGCGAACTGGAAAACATGCTGCAGCGCTCGGCGCAAAACCAGGAGCGCGAGTTGGATATGAATGTAAACACCATGATGAGCATTTTTGAACCGGTGCTGGTGGTAACCATGGGCGGCGTGGTATTGCTAATTGTATTGGCAATTTTAATGCCGATCTTTGGTCTTAATAATTTGATTAACTAGTCGTAGGGCATTTGGTGCGCACGGCGCAGCCTACGGCGAGTCGAACAATGAAATACGTTGAGTGGAGCTGCACAATGAAACCCGCAGGGCGCGCTGTGCGCACCGCTCATTCAACGTCGAGTCTTGTAAAGGAAATGGAAGCAATGAGTAAACAATCAGCAAAAGGCTTTAGCCTGTTGGAAATTCTGGTGGTGCTGGTGATCATGGGTATTCTGGTCAGCCTGGTTGCGCCGACGGTGTTAAACCGCGTCGATGATGCGCGCCTGCAAAAAGCGCAGGCAGATTTTAAAGCGATCGAAACGGCGCTGAAAATTTATCACCTCGACAACTTTAACTACCCCTCCAGCGAACAGGGACTGCAGGCGTTGGTGACGCGGCCTACCGATGACCCCGAGCCGCGCAACTGGAAGCAGGGGGGTTACCTGCCCGAGCAACCGATCGACCCCTGGGGAAATGAATATCTCTATCTTTACCCGGGTGAGAACGGCGAGTTTGATATTTACACCCTGGGCGCCGACCGTACCGCCGGTGGCGAAGGACAAAATGCCGATCTTGGTAACTGGAAAGATGCTGGCGCAGGGTAAATTCAGCCAGGCGATTTAGTGCCGACGGAAAAAATGCAACCCCTCAGTCGCTCGCGCGGTTTCACCCTGCTGGAAATGCTGGTAATGCTGATAGTGATCGGCATTACCATCAGCTTTGTGACGCTGTCTATTGGTATCGGCGGCCGCCCGGCGGAATTGCAAAATGAGGCAGAGAAGCTGACCGGCATGTTGCAGCTCGCGCTTGAGGAGGCGGTGTTAACCGGTAAACCACTGGGGTTTCGCATCGATGAGACGCTGGACCGCAGCGGCACGCGATTTAAATACGAGTGGTCGGTATTGGAACAGGGGCAATGGCAGGTGCTGGAGCAACACCCCGTACTGCAAGACGGCGAGGTGACCAAGGGTGTTGAACTGGATCTCACTCTTGAGGGAGTGGACATAAAGCTTCAACAGGAGGAAAAAGAGGACGACGATTCCAGTCTGAAAGAAACCTACCAACCCGACATCTTTATCTTGCAAAGCGGCGAGCTGTCGGCGTTTACACTGACTATTAGCAATCCTGAACTGCCGAACCAGGTGTACCGTATTAATGGCAATCCGGCCGGGGCCTTACGCTTGCTGCGCCCGGGCGATGACGAACCGTTTGAAGAAGACCAGTGACTCGGACCAGTAACGGCTTCACCTTAGTTGAAGTGTTAGTCGCGCTGGCCGTGCTTGCTATCGCGCTGCCGGCCCTGCTGTTCACCATCGCCGGGCAGATTAGCAGTCTCGATTATATGCGCGAAAAGTCGCTAGCGCACTGGGTGGCGATGAACAAGATGACCGAGCTGCGGCTGCAGAACGACTACCTGGACTATTTGCCGAGCGACAAGAAAGAGGGCAGCGTAATGCTGGCCGAGCGTGAGTGGTTCTGGACGCTGGAAACCAAAAAAACGGTAAGCGATATTGTGCTGCGGGTCGACATCAAAGTGCGGAAAACCGACGACGAGAAGGATCAGGCCTTCGCTACAGTCAGCACGTTCCTGCAATTGCCGGTTGATACTAGGCTCACTCAGCCCAGCCCATGAATACGCACAGGCGCACGCACGGCTTTACTTTGATCGAAGTGCTGGTTGCCAGCGCTATTACGGCGCTGATAGGCATTATCGCCTACGGTTTTCTAGGCAGCGCGCTGGATGCACAGACCAGTCAGCAGCGACAGGCCGATCGGCTAAATGAGCTAAATCTATTTTTTGTGGTACTGGCGCGCGATGTGCGGCAAGCGGTAAAGCGCCCGATACGCACTGAATTTGGAGAGGAGACAGAGCCTGCAGTTTTCGGCGGCCCCGGCACCGAGTATCTGCTCAGTCTGACCCGCGGCGGCTGGTACAATCCGCGCGGCGTGGTACGCAGTAGCTTGCAGCGCGTGGCGTATGGTTTAAATGATAAACAAGAGATAGAACGCGTGGCCTGGCAAATGCTCGATCGCGCCTCCGACCAAAACATTTATAAATCGGTGGTACTCACTGGCGTCGAAGAAGTGTATTTTCGCTTTTTAGAGCAGAACCAGCTGCGGGTTGATGATGACGAGATAGCCAAAGAGTGGAGCGAAAGCTGGCCGCCTGAGAGCGTTCAGCTGCAGCAAGG
>JBBKXJ010000312.1:0-22401 GCA_037969395.1 Pseudomonadales bacterium | reverse complement strand
CTATTCGAACTCGAACAGCGATCACATTTTAACCCGATGAGTCGCCAAAACAGTCTGCCATTGGTCGCACAGGCGCCAGCATCTTTAGTTTTGTGCTAATGGTTAGCCGAAATATCAGCTCGCTAGTCGTCGCCAGAAACGTTTAGCGTACGCGATGTGTCAATAATTTGTCTATAGCACGTATAGGCTAGTGCATTCGGCTTATTGGAAAGCACATCGTTCGAAAGCTTACTTGGCGTTTGTTCGCGGTGCCGGGACGTTCGCAGTGTTTTTTAGCTATCACCTTACCGCAGACAGATTGGGCTGCGAGCATAGCAAGACCCAGTGCAGATTTAAATATGAATTTTAGTGGTATTAGTGTGGGATTGATTGATGCCAGACGACAGCTATTGAGGGAAAGGAGATGAAACACACGGATGTGACCTCTCTATCGCCGGGGGTTACGGTCTTTAGCTTTGCTAATCTGCCAGTAAGTCTCGGACAAGGCACTGATACGAATTAGACCACACCACAGGGACGCGGCTATGCCGACAAACAACCGAAAACCGTACTGCTTACCCACCCTCCTACTTGCGGTTGTTGTTGCGATATTACCTCGAGCTGCACTCGGCAACGAGCTAAACGGTTATATGATGTCTATTCAGGTAAACGCCCCGGGTATTGAACACCTGCGCGCAGGCGACTATCGCAAGGCAATTGCAGCTTCCCGCTCAGTGCTAGCCGAACCGGGCTGGCGGGCAGCAGCCTATAACAATATATGTGTAGCCTATACCATACTGCAAGATTATCAGCGCGCTGGAAACGCCTGCGCTAAAGTGGTCAAAATTCTACGTGCGACGCAAGCGAGAAGGCGCGGTTCCTTGCGCTCGGATCCGGCTAGCCTGGCAATGGCGTACTCGAACAGAGGTGTGTTGCGGGCGCTGACTGACGACTTACAGGGTGCCGGGCAAGATTTTGCCAAGGCGCGAAAGTATGCGACCCGAGCGGGCCAGTATGAGCACAATTTCGCTCTGTTGCAGTGGAATCTATCAATCAGCGGTGTCGCTACTCGCGGTAGCGCAGATTAGCGCGCTAATGCCACCTCGGACCGATTGTGACTAATTCTATAGATCACACCAGCGTAATCGTCTGAAACAAAAATATCGCCTGCAGCGTTTTCGACCACATCAACGGGTCGACCGATAATGTCTCCGTCATCATCGAACCCACTGAGAAAGTCGCTGGGACTAATTACGTTGTTAGCGTCCCAGTGCAGCGCCACTACTTTGTAACCATCGGGGGTAGATCGGTTCCACGAGCCGTGTAGCGCAGCCAGAGCGGTGCGGGCGGGATTAGATTGATGCCGCAAAAAAGTAATGCCTAGCGGCGCGTTGTGGGCTTTGAACTCAAAAACTGGCGGTACAGAAGTCGCTGCCTGCAACTCTCTGTCTTTACCTAGCTCCGGGTCCGGTAAATTATTGCCGTACACAAAAGGCCAGCCGTAGAAAGCGCCGCGCTGTATACGATTTAATTCGTCTGGCGGTATATTGTCGCCCATCAGGTCGCGGCCGTTTTCGGTGGCATACAAGGCGTCATTCCATGGTGCCCAATCAAAACCGACACTATTGCGCAGGCCGGTGGCAAATATTTCAGTTTGCTGACCATCGAGTGAAATACGCAACATGGCTGCCCGCTTGGGGTCCGTCTCTTCGCACGCGTTACAGGTTGAGCCGGTGGTGACGTACAGCCAACCGTCGGGGCCAACCCGCAGGGTTTTCGACCAGTGATTACCGTCATCGCCCAGGCCGGTGAGAATGCGTTGGTAGTCACCGCTGGTGGTGCCGTTGGATGCGTCGAATTTGATGCGGCCGATAGAGTTTGACTCGGCCACGTACAACCAGCCATTGTAAATATCCATCCCTTGCGGGCGTGTCAAACCTTCTAATAGTGTGAGTTTGCCATCGCTGCTGCCGTCGTTATTTTTGTCTGCCTGCAAAAGAGTGATTTTGCCTTTACGCGGCCGACTAACCAGCAGGTCGCCCGCGTTTGTCAGCCGCATAAAGCGGGCATTCGATACGTCATCGGCGTAGACGTTGAGTTGATAACCAGCCGGCACCTGCAGCTGCGTTTTGACTTGCTCTACTGCTGGTGCCGACGCGTCGACACCGAACATCGCGTTCAGTAGTACTTTGAAGTTGGTGATTTCGAGATTGGGGATTCGCATCACTGCGACTGCCAGTGAGAGAAACACGATGACAAGCACAGCAGCAATGCTGATCTTTATATAACGCGGCATAATATTTCGGGTGTAAAGCAGTTGGCCGCTGCCGAGTATACAGCCGCCTGCTCTCAAAGTGTGAAAATTACCGCATATTTTGCAGGGCCGCAATGCGCACATCAAGTGGAGGATGACTGGCGAACACGGCCGCTAATCCCTGACGCACGCCCTCGCTAATGCCGAATGCCTGCATACTGGCCGGCATTTCATTCGGCATCTGGCTGCCGCGTTTGAGACTTTGCAGCGCGCCAATCATCGACTCGCGATCAGCATACAGCGCGCCGCCCTCGTCCGCGCGAAACTCGCGGTGGCGTGAGAACCAACTGACGATGGCGCTGGCAAGAAAGCCAAGCACGACTTGCGCCACCAGCGAAGACACCATGTAACCAATGCCATGGCCGCGCTCATTTTTTAATATCACCCGATCAACGAAATGGCCGATGATGCGTGAAAAGAAAATAACGAACGTGTTGACCACCCCTTGAATGAGCGACAGAGTCACCATGTCGCCGTTGGCCACGTGAGCAATTTCGTGCGCCAGCACGGCACGCACTTCGTTTTTATTCATTGAACGCAGCAGTCCTGTATTGACGGCTACCAAAGCGTCGTTTTTATTCCAGCCCGTGGCAAAAGCGTTCGGTTGATCGCCCGGGAAAATACCCACTTCAGGCATTTTGATTTTCGCTTTAGCGGCAAGGTCGGCCACCGTCTCAACCAGCCAGCGCTCTTCAGCGTTGCTTGCCCCCTCAATCACTTGTACGCCGGCCGAGCGCTTGGCCATCCACTTCGATAGAAACAAGGACACAAACGAACCGATAAAACCGAACGCGGCGCTGTAGATCAGTAGGCCGGTTAAGTTCAGGTCGACGCCATTTTGAGCGAGAATGGGTTCACCAAACACACTCATGACGATGCCTACCAGCACCAGCACGGCCATGTTTGTCGCCAGAAAAAGCAGTATTCGCATTAATTACACCTTACGCTCAACAACAGAAACAGGTACATATATTGGGACGCGGCCTTGATAAGTCAAGTCGGCAAATTGCGAAGATTCGTGCGCGAACTTTACCCGTCACGCGCTGGCCAACCACTCGCGACGGCGCGCCTTCGACTTGTCACAGTGCAGCTCGTCATAGAGGGCGATCAGTTCCTGGGTGATTTTATGGCTGGGCGCAAAATGGATCAGTGGCTGTGATGCGCTGTGCGATTCGCGCATTTTGACCGATTGCGAAATCATGCTGTCGAGCAGCGGCAATCCTTCTTCGCGCAGCTCGTCAACGATGCTCTGCGGCAAATGAGCGCGCGCCTGAAACTGATTGACCACAATACCTTCGATGACCAGCTCAGGATTGTGGTCTTCCTGCGTTTCTTCCACATTCTCCAGCAGCGTGTACAGCGCGCGGCGGGAGAAATCGTCGCAATCGAACGGAATCAAACAGCGGTCGGCGGCGATCAGGGCTGACAGCGAGAAAATATTAAACGCCGGCGGCGTGTCAATGTAAATCTCGTCGTAGTCGCCAAACATACGCAAGGCGTCGCGCAGCTTGTAAATCTTATGCCTGGCTTCCAACTTGGCCTGCAGGTCGGCTATTTCGGCATCGGCCGCGATCAGGTCCAGCCGTTCATACGGGGTGGCGACGATATAACTGGCGCCTTCTTTCGCTAGCGTACTGGCACGCTTATTTTGAGTAAACAGGTCGCGGATGGTTTCTTCTACCTGCGCGACGTCGTCGCCTAGCAGGTATTGAGTAGTGTTGCACTGCGGGTCAAGGTCGACCACCAGCGTGTTTGCGCCGCGCTGCGCACTAATGGCAGCCAGATTAGTGGCCAGGCTGGACTTGCCTACGCCGCCTTTTTGATTAAAGACTACTCTGATCATTGCCCCAATTCCTGCCTTTCCGGCCTGGTTTGCTAGGCGGCAATCATATCATTTACGCCACCTCGAACAAGCCGGCCGCGCCCATGCCACCGCCGATACACATGGTAATAACCACATATTTCACCCCACGGCGTTTGCCTTCGAGCAAAGCATTGCCAACCATGCGTGCGCCGCTCTTGCCGAACGGATGACCGATTGTGATGGCGCCGCTGTTGACGTTCAGGTTTTCGTTGGGGATGCCCAGTTTGTCGCGGCAATAAATGACCTGGCAGGCGAACGCTTCGTTTAATTCCCACAGGCCAATATCGTTCATTGTCAATCCACTGCGCTGCAGTAAGCGCCGCACGGCAAACACCGGGCCGATGCCCATCTCCTCCGCGCCACAGCCGGCTACCGCGACACCACGATAAATTCCTATTGGCTCAATGTTCTGCTGTTCGGCGAGCTTGCCGTCCACTAGTACGCAAGCGCTAGCGCCGTCGGAGAGTTGGCTGGCGTTGCCGGCAATAATAAATTCTCCCTGTTTGACGAACTGCCCGTCTTTAAACACCGGCTCCAGTGACGCCAGACTTTCCAGCGTGGTGCCGGGGCGGTTGCCCTCATCTTTGATCAGCGTCACTTGCTCATGGCTGGTCTCTTTGGTCTCCTTATTGAACACCGCTTTGGTGCTGGTCATTGGAACTATTTCAGCGTCGAATTTGCCGGCTTGCTGTGCTGCTGCGGTGTCGTTGAATGCGCCGCGAAATGCTTTGCCGATAGGGGTGCGAGCAGTGGCTACGATCACTGCGTCTTTCATAGTTTGTTCCTAAGCGTGTTGTGAGCCGACTGCGACGACTTCACCGCTCATATAACTTGAGTAACCACTGGCTAAAAACACCATGACGTTGGCGATTTCCCAGACTTCCGCCGCGCGCCCGAAGGCCTCGCGTGACACTAACTCCTCTAACACATCGTCAGAGGTAACTTTATTTAAAAACGCATGCATGGCAATGCTGGGGGACACGGCGTTGATACGCACGCCGTGCTCGGCTGCCTCCATGGCGGCGCAGCGAGTTAAAGCCATTACACCTGCCTTGGCTGCAGAGTAGTGAGCCTGCGCCTTCTGCGCACGCCAGCCGAGTACCGATGCGTTGTTGACGATCACACCAGCCCCTCGCGACTGCATATGTTGCAGCATAGCGCGGGTCATGCGGAAGGTGCCGTTCAGGGTCACGTCGATAACCACATTCCACTGTTCGTCGGTCATATCGACCAGATTGGCCGAACCGCCAAGGCCGGCGTTGTTGATCAGCACGTCGACATGGCCCATTGTTTCCGCGGCGGCAATCAATGCCTGTACGTCTTCTTCCAGAGTCACATTACAAAGCTGCATCTGTGCCTTGTCGCCGGCTTTTTCTTCAATGTCACTGGCAGCCTTAGTTAAGCGGCCGTCATGAATGTCGCTGACCATGACCTGTGCTGCACCCTCTTCGACACAGCGAACCGCCGCCGAAGGTATCCAGCGCCAGTGTTACGACGTTTAAACTGTCATTCAACTAGCGCCAGGTTCGCGACTAAAGTCGTTCCTACAGGCTCTAGCGTTTATTGTGAGAGCGACTTTAGCCGCGAATTCTATCTAAAGCCGTTCCAAAATTGTCACGTTGGCCTGACCACCACCTTCACACATGGTTTGCAAACCATAGCGGCCGCCGGCGCGTTCCAGCTCGTGCAACAGTGTGGTCATCAGGCGAGTGCCGGTTGCACCGAGAGGGTGTCCCAACGCAATGGCGCCGCCGTTGACGTTGGTTTTTTCATGCGGATAGCCGGTTTCCTTTAACCATGCCAACACCACCGGCGCGAAAGCTTCGTTGATTTCCACCAGGTCGATATCGTCCAGCGACATACCGGCGCGCTGCATGGCGTATTTGGTGGCGGGAATTGGAGCGGTTAGCATCCAGATCGGATCGTCGGCGCGCACACTGATATGGTGGATTCGAGCGCGCGGCGTCAGGTTGTACTTTTTTAATGCCCGCTCGGATACTACCAGCACGGCACTTGCGGCATCGCAGGTTTGACTGGAAACGGCAGCGGTAATGACTCCTCCCTCTTGTAGAGGTTCGAGTCCGGCCATGCGCTCAAGTGTGGTATCACTACGCGGGGTTTCGTCTTGCGTTACGCCTTCCAGCGGCACAATTTCGCGATCGAAACGACCTTCGGCCTGCGCGCGCAGCGCACGCTGATGGCTCTCATAAGAGTAGGCCTCGAGTTGCTCACGCGACAGCTGCCACTTCTCCGCAATCATCTCCGCAGAATTGAACTGGGAAACCGGTACTTTGCCGTAACGTTCCACCCAACCTTTGGAGCCTGAGAACGGGTCGTCGAAACCCAGGTCTTTGGCAGCCAGCATTGAAGAAGAGATAGGAATTTGGGTCATGGTTTGCACGCCACCGGTGAGCACCACGTCATTGGTGCCGCTCATCACTGCCTGGGCAGCAAAGTGCACCGCTTGCTGCGAGGAGCCACACTGACGGTCGATGGTGACGCCAGGTACTTCCTGCGCCAGACCGGCAGCAAGCCAGCAGGTGCGGGCGATATCCCCGGCCAACGGACCGATGGTGTCGACGCAGCCAAACATAACATCGTCGTAGTCTATATCAGGGATGCCGTTGCGCTCGACGATTTGTCGCATAACGTGGCCGCCAAGGTCGGCGGGGTGAACATGTGCAAGGCCACCCTTACGGCGGCCGGTGGGGGTGCGAATGGCATCGACTATATAGGCTTCTGGCATTTTGCTTCTCCTTTCGTGGGCACGATGTTCGCGACTAAAGTCGCTCCTACACTAGTTTACAGTTCTTATTGCTCGACTTTAGTCGCACATGGCTGCGAAGGTGTGACCGGCGCCTAATTCAGCATCACTGGAAAAAATTGCGTTCGCCACGCGCGATTTGTGCAGGCCACGTGTTCCCCAGGCATTGACCAACGCCCAGGCACGCTGCATAAAAATGTGTGATAACGACCGGGTAGTCGTAGCTGCAAAGCCTGTTATTCTACCCGATATGCCCGAGCTGCTGCGGCTATCTAAAAAAACTGTAAGCGATGCGAAATCGCTCAATTTTGCAGACAAAAGCGCTCATCTGCGGGTGTAATTTATACCCGCAAGAACGCGCAATCGGCTACGCCAGGACGACGTAGTGGCAGCCCAATGCAGTGCTGGTCATGAGTTAGCACGTAACGCTGTTTTCAGCACCTTACCGGAGGCGTTAAGCGGCAAAGCGTCTACAAACTCAATAATTCGCGGCACATTGTAGTTTGCCATATTGGCGCGGCACCATGCGGTGACGTCGTCTGCGCTGAGCTCGGCCCCCTCGGCGCGCACAACAAACGCTTTGGCGACCTCTCCCAGGCGCTCGTCCGGCACGCCAATCACCGCCACCTGAGCGATGCTGTGCAATGCGCCTAAGGCGCCCTCGATCTCGGCCGGGTAGCAGTTAAAGCCGCCGACGATGAACATGTCTTTAATGCGATCGGTAATGCGCAGGTAGCCGTCAGCATCCATCACGCCAATGTCGCCGGTGTGCAGCCAGCCTGCCGCGTCTATTGTTGCCGCACTGGCTTCGGGGTCATCCAGATAGCCTTGCATAATGTTGTAGCCGCGCACATAGACCTCCCCCGGTTCTCCTGTCGCGGCGTCTTTGTCGCCGTCAGCGACACAGCGCACTTCAACGCCGGGAATCGCCCGGCCGGACGTAGTGGATGTAATTTCGGCGCCGTCTTGCTCGCGGCAAATGCTGACCACGCCGCAGGTTTCCGTTAACCCATACGCGGTTAACACTGTCTTAAACCCCAGCTCGGTGCGCATCCGCGTTACCAATTCGACCGATACGGGTGCTACGCCTGTAACCGCCAGCCGCAGGCTTGAGGTGTCGTAATTGCTGCGCTGCGGGTGAGCGAGCAGCGATTGATAAACTGTGGGCGCGCCAGGCAGCACGCTGACGCGGTCTTTTTCGATGCGCTCAAGTACGCTATCCAGTTCAAATACCCGCACCGGCAAAATTTTTGCGCCGCGAATGATTGATGCCAGCCAACCCGCTTTGTAACCAAAAGAATGGAAGAATGGGTTGATCATCAGGTAGTTGTCATGCTCGGTCAGGCCGACCATTTCGGACCAGGTTTCGAACACCTTGATGTTTTGCCCGTGACTGGTCATCACCCCTTTGGGTTTACCGGTGGTGCCAGAGGTAAACATTAAGTCCAACGTGTCCTGCGGTGTTACCGCAGCCGCACACTGCTGCGCCCGCGCCACAGGAATATCGTTACCCAGCACCAGAAAGTCCGTCCAGGCAAGCGTGTCTTCAGCCTCGCCGCGAAACATGATGGTTCGCTCCAGCGCTGGCAGGTCTTCATGCTTAAGTAAATCGGGATAGCTGACGTCACGAAAATCACCCACCGTTAGCAGCAGCCGCGCAGCGCTTTTGCGCAGGATATAAGCTGCCTCCGCGCCTTTCAACCGCGTATTTAACGGCACCAACACCGCCCCCAGCGACTGCAAACCGATGCTGGCGATGATCCACTCGTGCATATTCGGCGCCCAAATAGCAATGTGATCGCCCCTGCCAATGCCCAATGCCAGAAACGCCCGGGATGCCTGCAGACGCGCCGCTTCGAGCTCGGCGTAGCTAAACCGAAGTTCGCCATCTTCTATTGCGATTTTAGAGCCGAACTGCTGCGCCGCGTGCTGCACGATTTGCGGTAAAGTTTTGTCGTTCAATGTTTAGTTCCTGTGTTGCCTTGGGGAATAGCCTAACGTATGCACCAATGCTGATCTTGCTGTAGCGCATGACCTTCCTGTTCAAGCTTGATCAGATGTGCCCACAACGACAGCGAGGCCATAAAGTGCATTTTCTCGTCGACGTCGTCGTACACCAACGGCGTCAGCGCTTCCAGAGTGATACTGTCTTGTGCAGTTAATTTGGCTATCACTTTCTGCTCACGCCGCAGGCGGTGCGCGACAATGGCATCAATTACTGCGTTCGGCTCATTCATCAAGTGACCGTGGCCCGGCCCAAAACTTTGAAGTGAGTAGTTTTTGAGCTTCTGCAAAGACTCAATATAGTCTTTCATCACTCCTGCCGGCGGAATGATAACCACAGTAGAACCGTTCATAATATGATCGCCGGTCAACAGCACACCGTCTGTTTCAAGCAGATAACAGTAATGATTACTCACGTGGCCGGGCGTATGCACGGCGCGAACGTTCACTCCTGCCAGCGTCAACAACGCGTTGTCGCTGACTTCGACATCCGCCTTAAAGCTCTCGTCCTGGTACCTGGCATCGGTCGGTGGGGTAGCACCATAAACCTTAGCGCCACTAAGTTGGGCGAGCCTGCTAGCCGCCGGCGAGTGATCGGGATGCGTATGCGTCACCACGATGCTGTCGATGCGACCACCAAACTCACTCAATAAGGCATCGAGATGCGCATCGAGCGCCGGACCCGGGTCGATAACAGACACCGGGCCGGCCTTTAAATCTTCACCTACGATATACGTGTTAGTGCCGGCGCCAGTCATCGGGCCCGGGTTAGGCGCGACGATGCGGCCCAAGTGCGGGCTTAACTGCGTGAACTCGCCAGTTGCCAGATGCTGCGCCATCAATCTCTATGCCAAGGGGGAGATCGGCACTTCCGGATTAACGTCTGCATCATAGTCGACGCCGTCGACCTCAAAACCGAACAAACGCAGAAACTCCTGCTTGTAACCTTTAAGGTCGGTCAGTTCATTGAGGTTATCGGTATCGACCTGCGCCCACAGTTGCTCGATTTTGGTTTGAATTTCCGGTCGCAGCTCTTTTTCATCGGCGCGCAGACGGCCTTCATCGTCCAGCATGGGCTGGTTGCCATACAGGCTGTTTTTGAATAACCCGTAGACTTGCTCGATGCAGCCCTCATGCGTGCCGGCGGCTTTCATGGTTTTAAACAACATCGCCAGATATAAAGGCATAACGGGGATAGCGCTGCTCGCCTGGGTGACGACGGCTTTTAATACCGACACGCGCGCGTCGCCGTTTTTTTCCGCCAGTTGGGCGCGAATATCGAGGACCCGCTTGTCGAGATCCTGCTTGGCTGCGCCAATGGTGCCGTGCCAGTATATATCCCAGGTGACTTTTTCGCCGATGTAAGTATATGCGGTGGTTTTGGCGCCATCAGCCAGCACATCGGCGGCGGCTAAGGCATCGATCCACATTTGCCAATCTTCGCCGCCCATTACCGCCACGGTGTTGTCGATCTCTTCCTGAGTGGCTGCTTCGACCGTCACATCTTCGACTGTTTCCTTATCAGTATTAATCGCCCGCTGGGTGACAGGCTTACCGATAGGCTTGAGGGTAGAAGTATGCACCACACCGGTTTTGGGGTGCGTGCGGCGCGGCGCGGCCAGGCTGTAAACCACCAGATCGACTTGCCCCATATCTTCTTTGATTACATCGATAGTTTGCTGCTTCAACTCATCGCTAAACGCATCACCATTGACGCTTTTGGCGTACAAATCTTCGGCGTGGGCGAATTTATGTACGGCAGCGGAATTGTACCAACCAGCTGAGCCAGGCTTTCTCTCGGTACCCGGTTTTTCAAAAAAAACGCCCAATGTCGCAGCGCCGCTGCCGAACGCCGCTGTAATTCGCGACGCCAGGCCATAGCCAGTCGATGCGCCCAGCACCAGCACTCGCTTGGGGCCGTTCTCAATAGGTCCTTGCGACTTGACATAGTCGATCTGTTGTTTCACATTCGCCTCGCACCCAACCGGATGCGTCGTGACGCAGAGAAAACCGCGAACCTTGGGTTTAATTACCATATCCTTGACCTTATTGGATGCATATAAGCGGCCATTATAAACGGGCTGGCCAATAAAATCCGGCGTTTTACGAGCGCTAAAATTACCGAGAACCTGGAATGCCACAATTGCGCTTTGCTACGCCGGCAGAATGGACTGAAACTGTACTGGCGAACTTTAATACATTTATGCAAGACCACGCCGCCGCAGAGAAGAAAGCGTCGGGGATGGCGATGAGTATGGTGTCGCACTATCCCGATAAAGCGGAACTGATCATCGCCATGACCGAACTGGCGGTGGAAGAACTCTCCCATTACCGCGAAGTGGTCAAACTTATTTATGCACGCGGGCTGCAGCTGCAGCCCGACCAAAAGGATGCCTACGTGGTGCAAATGCGGCAAAACATTCGACATGGTAAAGACGCCTATCTACTCGACCGGTTGCTGACTGCCGGCATTATTGAGGCACGCGGTGCAGAGCGTTTCGGCCTGATTGGTGACTCCTTGCCAGCCGGGCAGCTGAAAACCTTCTACCAATCCATCGCCTGCTCCGAGCAAAGGCATCAGAACCTATTCGTCGACCTGGCAGCGAAATATTTGCCTGACGACATGGTGCAATCACGGCTCGACGAATTACTCAACTGTGAGGCTGCCATCGTGCGTGATCTGCCATTACGCGCCGCACTGCATTAGGCAATATCACCTGGAAGGGGTACTAAACAATGGCGCTTGCCAACTACCTCAGCCATTACGCCGAAACGCACACGCGGCAGCTGAACGACTTTTCCGAGAGCTACGACTACGTCTGTGTTGTTCCCTGTTTTGATGAGACGGAAGCTTTTCTGCTGACAAACGAAAAAGTATTTAGATCTACCTCCAGCCTGCTAATTTTGGTTATTAACCAGGCACCAGCGACCATAATCAATGCCAATAACCTGGCCTTGCAGCAATTTATTGGGGCTGCCTTTGCACGACTTTGGCGCAGCCGGGATCAAGCCCTAACACTTTATAGGAGCGGCGCAAACTCGCATATACTCTGTGTTGACGCCTACTCGCCGGGACGCGAATTAGCGGCGAAGCAAGGCGTAGGTTTGGCACGTAAAATCGGGGCCGACATCGCCTGCCAACTTTTCTACTGCGGCAAGATTGTCAAACCCTGGATTTTTAACACCGATGCGGACGTGAAATTACCCGAAAATTATTTCAGCTCAACTGCTAGCGCCACTGCGGCAGCCGCGCTTGTTTTCCCTTATGAACATTCCAGGCCTAATGATCCAAAACAGGCGCTAGCCATCGATTTATACGACTATGGCCTGCGCTATTACGCCGCCGCGCTGCATTGGGCGGGCTCACCGTATGCCTTCCAAACGGTGGGTAGCACACTGGTCATACACGCCAACTACTACGCTAAAGTGCGGGGCTTTCCGAAACGCAACGCCGGAGAAGATTTCTATATTCTGAACAAACTGCGTAAGACCGGAAATATCGTGTGTTTGAGTGAACCTTTGCTCACGGTGGCTGCACGCACCTCGAACCGGACCCCCTTCGGCACTGGCGCGGCGCTGAGGCAGATCATGCAGCTCGACGATGCCGAATGCGACTATGTTTTTTACCACCCGCTTGTATTTGACTTGCTGCGGGTTTTTCTGCAGGCATTGCCCGATATCTGGCGACTGCTGCGCAGCGACAGCGTCGATGATGAGCTTATTCAAACAACAATCGCGGCAGTAATAGCACACGAAAAGTTAATGCCGGTACTGCACACGCTGGACGTGGCCAGCGGCGTTCGACATGCGTTTTCACACAGCAAAACGTTCGACGGTTTTTCAAAACATATGCACGACTGGTTTGACGCTTTTCGAACGTTGAAGCTCGTGCATGGTTTGCGAGATAGATATTATCCATCGATAAATATTCGAGAGCTAGGGGCATTGACGCCGGCGTTTTTGCCGGCCAGCGCGTGCGCACGGCGCACCCTGCGGGCCCGTCACACAATTACAGAATCTGGCGTCGAATATCCGCCATAAGATTGCAGAGATCGGTCATAAATTTTCCTGCGTGCGCACCGTTGACGGCACGATGATCGTAGGAGAGTGACAGAGGCAACAGCTTGCGAGGCACAAATGCAGCGTCGATATATACCGGCTTGATGGCGGTGCGGGCAACGCCGAGGATGCCAATTTCAGGTGTATTCACAATCGGCGTAAAGCCAGTGCCACCGATGTTGCCGAGACTTGAAACGGTAAAGCAGGCGCCCTGCATTTCGGCAGCGGTTAGCTTGCGATCTTTCGCTTTGGTCGACAGCTCCGCCATCTCTTCCGCGATTTCCCAGATTGACTTCCTGTCCACGTCGTGCAGTACCGGCACCATCAAGCCGGCCGCTGTGTCCACCGCTAAACCAATATGGTAGAACTGCTTGTAAGCAATATGTTCGCCGTCGGGCAATAGCGAGGCGTTAAATTCGCGGTTATTGCGCAAGGTCAGAGCACAGGCTTTGACTAGAAAGGGCAGCGGTGAAAGTTTGACTCCGCGCTTTTCCATTATGGGTTTCAGGCTGGCGCGATAGTCTTCCAGGTCGGTAATATCGGCATCATCGAAGTGGGTTACATGCGGTACGTTAAGCCAGCTGCGCTGCATATTTTGGGCGGTTAATTTATGTAGCTTGCTCAGTGGCTGCTGATCAACTGCGCCGAACTGCGTAAAATCAACGGCCGGCACGCTCGGTAACGCATCCGTTCCAGTGGCCCTGGCGGGTTTGAGAGCCGTCTTGACGAACGCTCGCACATCGTCGACCAGAATACGGCCGTGCGCCCCGGAGCCTTTCACCCACATCAGCTCAACACCCATCTCGCGCGCCAGTTTACGCACGGCCGGGCCTGCATAGACGTCGCCGCCCGCCTGCCGCTCGACTAAGGCGGCGTCGGCGTGGTTAGACAAATCAGCTGCTGATACGCTGGCTGCCGGCGTTTTCGCCTCAGGTTCGGACTGGGTCGCTGTGTGCGCTATCGGTTCGCTGTCTTTCTTATCAGCAGCTGATTCCTCTGTCGTTTCGTTCCCGGTTTCGTCCTCGGCATCGGCATCGGCATCGGCATCAAATTCGGTTTCGACATCAACTTTGGCTTCAACTTCGGCTTCGACTTCGATGTCGACAATGGCGTCACCCATAGTAACCGTAGCGCCCTCTTTGAGATGCAGCATAGTGACCTTGCCGGCTACCGGGCTCGGCACTTCCATCGACGCCTTGTCAGACTCCAGCACGATCAGTGACTGGTCGAGTTCGACTTTATCGCCAACGCTGATGCAGATCTCTATCACGTCGACGCTGTCGGCGCCGTCGATAGCGGGAACTTTAACGGTCTCAATCGTCACAATATTGTCTCAGAGGCAGTGAATCAGGCTGTTAGCAAGTCCAGGGGTCCTGCTTGTTGGGGTCGATTCCGTATTTTTCCATTGCAGCGCTGACCGCCTCGGGTTTTAGCACGCCTTCGTCGGCCAGCGCTTTCAGACTGGCGACGACGATAAAATAGCGATCAACCTCGAAGAAGTGGCGCAACTTTTCACGCGTGTCGCTGCGGCCAAAACCGTCGGTGCCAAGCACCACATAGCGCTGTGGGATAAAACCGCGAATTTGCTCGGCATAGTTTTTCATATAATCGGTGGCGGCTATAACCGGGCCGGTCTGGTCCTGCAGCTGCTGGGTCACGTAGGGCACGCACCGTGTTTCTTCCGGGTGAAGCATATTCCAACGGTCATCGGACTGCGCCTGGCGGCATATTTCATTAAAGCTGGTCACGCTCCATACATCGGCTTCGACCTTGTGATCAGCGCGCAGCAGTTCGGCGGCGGCCAGCACCTCGAGTAATATTGTGCCACTGCCCAGTAGCTGCACCACCTGTTTGGCTTTTTTATCGATCGCCTGCTGCAAGCGGTACATACCCTTGATGATGCCTTGTTCAATACCTGCTGGCATGTCCGGTTGATGGTAATTTTCGTTCATAGTGGTGATGTAATAAAAGCGATTTTCCTTGTCGGCGTACATGCGGCGCAGACCGTCCTGCACAATCACCGCCAGCTCATAC
The DNA here is from genome assembly GCA_037969395.1 of Pseudomonadales bacterium. Lineage (GTDB taxonomy): Bacteria > Pseudomonadota > Gammaproteobacteria > Pseudomonadales > JAUIET01 > JBBKXJ01. The sequence goes on along the minus strand of JBBKXJ010000312.1, from coordinate 7,383 downwards.
GCATAGGTAGGGTCGTAGGAGATGCAGTTGGGTATTGTGTTGGCGAGGATATGGCTATGGCCGTCCTGATGCTGCAAGCCCTCACCGTTCAAGGTGGTTCTGCCGGCGGTGGCACCAATCAAAAAACCGCGTGCCTGTGAGTCGCCTGCGGCCCAGGCCAGATCGCCGATGCGTTGAAAGCCAAACATGGAATAGAAAACGTAAAACGGCACCAGCGCATAATCACTGGTGCTGTAAGCAGTCGCAGCTGCAATCCAGGCGCTGAATGCGCCGGCCTCGTTAATGCCCTCTTCCAGTATCTGACCCTTCTTATCTTCCTTGTAAAACATGATTTGATCGGCATCGTGCGGTTTGTATTTCTGCCCTACCGAAGAATAGATACCGAGCTGACGAAACATGCCTTCCATGCCGAAGGTACGTGCTTCGTCGGGAACGATGGGCACCACCCGCGGCCCGATTTTCTTGTCTTTCACCAGCGACGACAAGATTCGCACAAATGCCATGGTAGTAGACACTTCGCGGTCGCCGGAAGATTTGAGCTGGCTGTCAAACAGCTCCAGCGCCGGCACCGGCAGAGCGTCAAAATCATTTTGTCGCACGGGAATGCTGCCACCCAGTTTGTCGCGCACACGTTTCAGGTAATGCGCCTCCGCGCTGTCGTCTTCCGGGCGGTAGTAAGGGACTTGGTCGATATCATCGTCACCAATCGGCACGGCGAATCGGTCGCGGAATTTTTTCAGGCTATCGGTATCGAGCTTTTTCAGAGAGTGGGTGATGTTCTGTGCCTCACCGGCCGGGCCGGTGCCATAGCCCTTGACCGTCATCGCCAACACGACTGTCGGCTGGCCCTGGTGTTCGACTGCGGCGGAATAGGCAGAATATACCTTGTACGGGTCATGGCCGCCGCGGTTGAGATACATAATATCGTCGTCGGTCAGGTCTTTCACTAATTCCAGCAACTCGGGATATTTGCCAAAAAAGTGCTCGCGTGTATAGGCACCGCCGTTTGATTTATAGTTTTGCAATTCGCCGTCAAGCACTTCGTTCATGCGCTGCTGCAACAACCCGGTTTTATCTTTACGCAGCAAGGGGTCCCACAACCGCCCCCAAATCACTTTGATAACATTCCAGCCGGCGCCGCGAAATATCGCTTCCAATTCCTGGATTATATTGCCGTTGCCTCTAACAGGCCCGTCGAGGCGCTGCAGATTGCAGTTGACGACAAAGATTAAATTGTCAAGTTTCTCACGGCCGGCCATCGAGATTGAACCCAGCGATTCGGGCTCGTCGGTTTCACCATCTCCCAGAAAAGCCCATACCTTGCGATCGCCCTGCTCAACCAGCTCGCGGCTGTTCAAATATTTCAACACGCGCGCCTGATAAATAGCCTGAATGGGCCCCAACCCCATCGACACAGTAGGAAATTGCCAGTAGTCGGGCATTAGCCAGGGGTGCGGATAGGAAGACAAGCCTTTGCCGTCGACTTCGCGGCGAAAATTATCCAGCTGGTCTTCGGTCAGGCGGCCTTCCAGAAAAGAGCGCGCATATATGCCGGGCGAGCTGTGTCCCTGATAGTAAATCAGATCGCCGAGATGTGTGTCGGTTGGGCCACGGAAGAAATAGTTGAAGCCAACATCGTACAAGGTGGCGCTGGAAGAAAAGCTGGAGATATGACCGCCTAGCCCGGGGTCACGGGTGTTAGCGCGCATTACCATTGCCAGCGCATTCCAGCGCACCAGCGAACGGATGCTGCGCTCCATAAACAAATCGCCCGGCATGCGTTTTTCAGATTCCGGCGGAATGGTATTGCGAAACGGCGTGGTGATGGTGGCCGGCAGACGAATGCCGTTGTTGGCGGCCCAATCGGCGAGGATTTTCAACAGATACGCGGCGCGGCCCTTGCCAACATTGCGTGTGACCGAGTCCAGCGCGGCTAGCCACTCCTGGGTTTCTAAAGGATCTTGATCTTCGAATTCCATCAGCAGGCCCTGTCAATGCAACGCAGGAGAAAGACTATCGACTCAACAAAGAGCAAGCAAAATGGTTACATAGACCTGTAGGAAACGCAACAACGTTGCGTAGGGTACGGGCCCGCACCGATGGGGCTGCAAGCGCTGGGCGAATACTGTGCGTATACGTGCCCGGTTGCGTGCGCACGGCGCGCCCTACAGTAGGGAGCGCGTGGGACTAATCTTCGAGCAGGTACATTTCGACACGGTTATTCATATCAGCGATGCGGTTCCAGTCGCCTGCGGTCTTCACCGCCGACTCAGCCGGGTACTCTACTCGTGGCTGACTGGCGCCTTTGGGTGCAACTTCGATGCTGATGTCGCCGGCAGTCAGCTCGGGTGCTTGTTGCAGAAAATCTTTAAAGGCAGCCGACTGCTCGCCACTACGCTGCAAAGCGGCGGCCTGGTTGTCGCCTATGACCGCGCAGTCGCCGATCGATAGCATGCCGTTAGGCATAACAAAGCCTTTTTTGCCGGCCTGCACCAGGCAGTATTGGCCAACGTGACTGTCAATCACGATGCTACCCTTAAAGCCCGTTAACTGCGCACTGTTGACCAGTTCACGCAGCAGCTCAAGCCGTTTTCCCGCCATAGGTCGCTCGTTATAGGCGTACTCACCGGCCTGGTTAATGCTCCATTGCAGTGACTGCAGCAACTGCTGCTGACGCATAAGCAGCGCACTCTCACGCTCCTGCATGGAGAAATATTTGAAGCTGCCCCATATCAATAAACCGACCACGCAACCAATAAGCAGCAGCGGGCCAAGCAGCGACATTGACGGCGACTTTATTTTAGGTGCGGTAAACCCGGCGTTCGGCAGATCTGGCGGCGGCATTTCGTCAAGCAACGAGTGTGACGACCGTTCTTCTGCCGGTGATTCGTAGTTTTCGTATACCAGCGCTTCGACAACCGGCGGCTGATTAATTGGCTCATTACTGGCCACTTGCAAGGGCACCTGCGCAGCTGACCGCTGTGCCGACACTTTCGGCCGCGCCGCCGCGGCTGCTGACAGTCGCTGCAAGGTAGCGCGCAGGTCGTCCTGCGTGGCGGGTTTGCAAAGAATATCGGCCGCGCCCAGCGCCTGCGCCTGACCTACGTACATTTCACCGTCACGCGATGTGTACATAACAATGGGGATATGCTCGGTCGTCGGGTCTGATTTGATCATTCTGACCGCCGCAAACCCGTCCATACCCGGCATCATGTGGTCCATGAAAATGACGTTTGGTTTTTGCGTTTGCAAGTAGTCTATGGCTGCTTCGGCCGATGCAACGGCGTCGGCTTTGCACGACTCTTTGCCTAACATTTGTTTCAGAACAGCGCGCGCGGTGCGCGAATCGTCAACAACTAACGCATGGTTCATAGTGTTAACCTATTATTTTTGAGGATCTATTCTATACCTTATTTAAGCATAGTCTGAAATTTATAGTACGATTGCTGCTCTTTGAATTTGTGCAAACTATGCACACTTTTTATACTGCCTGGCAGTCCTGCCGCACTTTTTTCACCCGGGCTCCACAACAACAAACGCCGTTGCTGGTTAGTGACCAGCGTCTGCTCGAAGAACTCGCGCCATTCCGGCAAGGTGGTGTCTTCAAGAATTTGCAGCAAGCGCTGGCGCTGATCAAATTTTAGATCATTCAAGGATATGGCCTCCCAGTAGCGCCCGGCCTGGCCGCGCTGATTTTTCGGCTGCTCCTCAAGATCGCTGATCAATGCCGCTTTTTGCCTACTAAAATATGGCTTCGACATGGTGCTCGCTTTGCTGCCGTAGGCTTGCAAAAATTCGCCGATGGCGGCGTATATTTGCGCGCCGGCGGCGGTCGGCGACTGCACTACAAACGCCGCGCCCGGTACATCGACTACCGGCATCGCATCGGCAAATACTACATAACCCAACTGCTGTTCGGTGCGTAGCTGCTGAAAAAAGTCGGTTTTCAATATTTGCATGGTCAAGGCCATCATGGCTCGGGTGCGGTCGCTACGATCAGCAGCTTGTTGGTACAGAAGAACTGCCGCATCGTTATGATCTATCTCAAGCTTTCTTTGCAGTGTCTGCTTGTTTTGCAAATGTACAACTTCAACTTCCGGCTGCTGCGGCGCATCGCCTGCGGCTTTTGCGAGTACCTTACGCATGGGTTTTGCCAGTCGCTTCGCCTGGCCTTGGGTCAGGTTGCCGTACACCATGGCGTCCAGCTCGGCCGTTTCGAAAAAACGCGTTTTGAACCGCTGCAAGTCGTCTATGCTGGCATCACGCAGCGCATCGATCAGATCATCTTCCCCCCAATAGCTTTTGATCATAGTCTCTGACACAGCGCCAAGCACCTGTATGTATGGCAACTGTTTTTTCGCATTTTGCCAGCTGCGAATACGTTCTTTTTTCAAGGCCGCAAAACGCTGCGGGTCGACCTTCTGCATTGCCATCGCCTGCGCAACCCGTTGCAGCAGTAAACGCTGTTTGTCGCTGTAGCCACCAGCTTTGACGCTGACGCCGCGCAGATGCTTAAGCACGCCGACCTGCAAGCCGGCGAGCACCGCCGGATAGGAGAATTCGTTGAGGCTATCCTGCAATAAGTCGACATACAGCTGCGACAACGCTGAATGCAGCGGCGTATCGTTGGCCAGCGGCGTGTGAAAATTAAAATACGCCTGCGCCTTCGGCACCTTGAACTTGCTGTCTTGTAACCACCACATACGCATGCGCTCGCCAACCTGCAATTGCTGCGGCCTTGCTGCGGGGTTTTTAATGCGCGGCATGGCAAAGTTGTTTGGCACGAAGGGGTTTGGCTCGGGCACCAGAATGGCTTCGTTCACGTCTGCTGCCTGCCATGCCTTAAGCTGTTCGCCTGCTACCGCCGCCTCTGCATAGGGCGTGTCGTACCAAGGGCTGCGCTTGGGGAAGTTTTTGCCGTCGGCCATTAGTGTGATCAGCGCGTTGTCTGGCCTGAGATAGCTGAGAAAGTCGGCAATCAATTCAGGTTTGTAGTCTTTCATCAAGTAACCGGCGCGCAGTACATCTTCTGGCGGGTAGTAATGCATACTGTTCGCAAGACTGCTGGCGTAGTTAATTGGCTGTGATTTTTCCTGGAAGCGAAACTGGGTGGCAAGCAACGCCGACTGTTCTTTAAACAGCCAGTCTTGTATGCCCTCTTCCTTAACGCGAGCTATGCTTTGAAACAGCAGTGTTAACACATCTTCGTAATGCTTTAACCCGGTCTCGGTCAGTGAGATGACAACGTTAAACGTAGCGCCACTGTCATCTTCAAAACCAGCGCCGGCGCTGAGCTGCTCGGCCCAGTCCTTCTTCTTTAGATAAGATAGTAAGCTGCCCTCACCCTCATGGCCGATAATATTGCCGATGTATTGCAATGGTTTGCTTTTGTAATGCTCTTGCGTGGTAGGAATAGGAAACGTCACGCTGAGGTTACGGCTGTCTTTCTCCGGTTTGATCGACACCATTTTTGGTAAGCTGCCGGGTTTGAATAACGCAGGTTCTTTGGACTCTTCCAGGGTGTCACGTTTCGGTACGGCACGAAACAAGTCCTGCACCCATGTTTGCAATTCGGCTACCGGCTCCCGACCGATAATTACAAGGCGCATATTGTCGGCCGAATAATGTTGCTGATAAAACTTAAGCAATTGCTCACGCGCAGCCTCAGTGCCGCCGCCGTTAAGTGTTTGCAGATTACCGACACTTAGTTTGGTAAAAGGATGCTCAGGGTTAATTATTTGCTGAAACACATCGAGTGAACGACGACTGTCATCGCGCAGTCGCGAGCGGTATTCCGACTCAACCGCGTTCATCTCACGCTCAACGTAGCGTGCGGTAAACAGCGGCGCGACAAAAAACTGCGCAAAGCGGTCCAGCGACTCACGCAGATAATTGGCGTTCACATCAAAAAAGTAATTAGTGTGTTCAAAGCTGGTATAGGCATTGTGACTACCACCGTGCGAGCTGATAAATTCCTGATACTCGCCCGACTCAGGATACTTTTTAGTGCCTAGAAACAGCATATGTTCGAGAAAATGCGCCAGCCCCTGACGGTTTTCAGGGTCGGACTTGGCACCGACATTGACGTCCAGCGCGGCCGCCGCCTTGGTGGCTTTGGGGTCGGAAACAAGCAGCACCTGCAGGCCATTATCAAGCGTTAGCCATTTGTAGTCGCGCGTATCATTGTCGCTTTTGATAACAGCGGCGCTTTTGCTAGCGTTTTCTGCGTCATTAACTTTGTGGCTGTCAGCGCTGGCAAGCCCGATACTGCAACAGCCGGCGACAAAAACCAGTGCGCGCAGCAGCGTCGTAACGTTAGAAAACATAGCAATCCTCACTGACTAATCTGAAAAAACGGAGTTGTTAGTACGGCTGGCCTGCGCGCTAAGCGGTAGCGTTAGACGCATTGCTGCCGGCGCGCGGCCAGGCGTTGAAAACGGCCTTCACCAGCGTCGCTAATGGGATGGCGAAAAAAACGCCCCACATGCCCCATATACCGCCGAACACCAGCACCGACATAATGATAGCCGTCGGGTGCAAATTCACGGCTTCGGAGAACAACAATGGTACCAGTACGTTGCCGTCCAGCGCCTGTATCACTATGTAAGTCACCATTACATAAGTGAAATGCGAGTCCAGCCCCCATTGAAAATAGGCGATCAAGGCTACCGGCAGAGTCACTACAGTAGCACCGATGTAGGGGATGACTACCGACAACCCTACCAATAGACCCAGCAGAGCCGCATAGTTCAAATCCCATAGCACGAATGCAACATACGCCACACCGCCAACCAGGAATATTTCTATCGATTTGCCGCGCACATAGTTGGCGATCTGATCGTTCATCTCATGCCAGATCGAGGTCATCAGCGGTCGTTTCTTCGGCAGCAAATTCCCCACCAGCGCCAGCACCTGGTCTTTGTCTTTGAGAAAGAAAAATACCAGAATGGGCACCAACACCAGATAAATCACCAATGCAACAAGGTTGCCTATATTGGCCATGGAGAACGACACTACCCACTGGCCGAGTTTGCCTAACTCGGCGCCGGTAATATCCATCAGGTCTTCTACCTGCGCGTAGGTTAAAAGATCAGGATATTGGTCGGGCAGCAACATTAACAGCTTGGTTCCCTGGTTGAGCATGCGCGGCAGCTCGTTAAACAGGGTGATCAACTGCCGCCAGCTTAGCGGCAGCACCACGAAAATAATCAGTGTCAATACACCTAAAAAAACAATATAAGTCAGCGCCAACGCTAGCCAATGCGGGCAATGCCACTGCACCAGCCGCGTTATCATGCCCTGCAATAGAAAGGCAATAATGGCGCTGGCAATGACCGGCGCCAGCACATTGCCCATCATCACGATTGCAGTAAAAGTCACCAC
>JBBKXJ010000311.1:0-5118 GCA_037969395.1 Pseudomonadales bacterium | reverse complement strand
GTCGCCAGTGAAGGCGGCTGCTTTTCTAATTACCAGTAGCTATTACCTCAATGGAATGTTGGTCGGTCGTAGTTTAAGGGGCACTCACTAAAAAATGCGTAATACATCCGCCAAATGTTCTTGGTTTCACACGCTATGTCTATTTTGTTACCTCTAAACGGGTTTTGACTAGCTAATTGAACGCACTAAGTGACAAATTTTTACACGTATCATGAACAGACGCCAACTACGGATATTGCTGATGCTGTATTGTTTTGCCTGATCCGGAATGGAATTGGATGATCAACACGCCATATACGGTACTGCGCAGCCATAGCAATAGCAGTTTTTACTGTTCCCATGCTTGGCGCTTTCAATACCGAGACTACACGGATAATCTGAGACAACTCATCTGCGTTTTCATTGTTTTTGGCAGATTCATTCTCGAATATTTACTATTGATAAAATATGTTATCAATACTATTATCGGTCCATGAAAAACCTGATCAATACATCCGAACGCGCGCTGACTCGAGCGGAATTTCAACAGCTCGCCGACGTGCCGCCGGAGCTCGAGTGGTTCGCTAACATCACCAATCCTAATACGCGGCGCGCGTATCAGAACGATGTAAAAGAATTTATTGGCTTTGTCGGCATTGAAGCGCCGACGGAATTGCGCACCGTAGTGCGCGCGCATGTGATTGCCTGGCGCAAGGATCTGGAAAGCCGCACGCTGGCCGCCAGCACCGTGCGGCGCAAGCTGTCGGCTTTGTCGGCGCTATTTGATTATCTGTGCGAAAAAAACGCCATTCCGGACAATCCGGTGCATGGTGTAAAACGTCCGTCTGAAGGCGCCAATGAAGGCAAGACGCCGGCGCTGGGCGATGCCCAGGTACGGGCGCTGTTGAGCGCGCCGCCGGAAGGCACCCTGATCGGCCAGCGCGATCGAGCTATCCTGGCTGTTTTGCTATTTCACGGGCTACGCCGCGATGAACTGTGCAAACTGCGCATCAAGGACCGGCAAACCCGCGAAGGCGTACCGCACCTGGTGATTCAAGGCAAAGGCGACAAGATCCGCTATGTGGCACTGCACCCCTTGGCCGCCCGGATGATCGATGATTACCTGGACGCCAGCCACGCGCCGGACGATCGGGAAACTCCCCTCTTCCGGCCCACACGGACACACAGCGTTAAAGCGCTGACGCCAGACAATATTTATAAGCGCGTTTTGAAATACGGAAGGGCCACTGGAATTACCATCGAGGTGGATGGTTTGTCACCCCACTCCATGCGCACGACAGCGGCGACTAATGCCCTAACGCACAATGCCGACATTGCGATGGTGCAGACCTGGTTAGGTCATAGCAATATTTCAACGACACGGCTGTATGATCGACGCAAAATGCGGCCAGAGGACAGCCCGACATTTCGAATCAAGTATTAGAGCCTGAGTCTTGGAATCGATAACGTGAAGTTAGCCGTCATCACAGCCCCTTAGTCACAACCCCGATTGGCAACCTTTCAAGCGGAGTAATAGATGAAGTGGACCGCATCGATGATTGGATTCATCACCAGGATTCTTAATTATTTTCGAAAAGGTAAAAACCCGACCACCAGTAACTCAGAGAGAGTGGCTTACTTAGCCGGGATAAAATCCATTCCATCGCACTCTCCTGCGTTTTTCTCGCGGCCCTCATGCGATGGTGTCTTCTGGCAGCTTAAGAAGCTGCCCATCCTAAAATTAAAATAATATTTAATATACCTGCATAAGTATCTATTTATAAATATATTTATTACCTTATATCTAACTGAGCTCCTCCGCCAATCCATGCAGGCTAACGGCCTCGATGTCTTCGCCGAGCGGGTAACGGTCGTTGCCGGCGTAGACGACAAAGCTGCGCGCCGGTTTGATATCTTGTCGGGCGCTGTGAAACCCCCTCTCCGGCCTGGCTGCCAGGCTGCGTTTGACCTCGACAACCCATGGGCTCTTTGACCGGGAATGTCCAGCACCAGATCGATTTCGGCGCCGGCGCCGGTGCGATAGAAACTCGCTTGCGTGCGTTCGGGGCCGCGGCCAACAGGTTTTCGATAACGAAGCCTTCCCAGCTCAGCCCGACCACGGGATGGCCCGCTAATTTCGTCGCGTCCGCTATGCCGAGCAGGGTGTGCACCAGCCCGCTGTCGCGCACATAGACCTTGGGCGACTTTACCAGGCGTTTGCCGGTGTTGGCCCGAAACGGCGGTAAACGCCGCACCAGCAACAGGTCGACCAGCAAGTCGGAAGGCGTTGAGCAAGGCGCCCTGGTTGTGCGCCAGCATCGTCCACAGCCGCTCAAGCGTTTCGGCCGGTATGCGCGGTCCGAATTGGGGTACGTCTCTTTCCAGATAGGTGCGGATGAAATTCCGCCGATAGGCATAGCTGTTGCAATGCTTTTTCGTCAGGCCCGATGTCGAGCGCGTCCAGCGGCCCCATATCGACGTATTCGATGCGGCCCGCGAGCGTTTCACCCGACTGCCGAAGGAGATCGATAGCGGCAGACCCCAACACCAGAAAGCGGCCCGTGCGCTGCCCGCGCCGGCGGCCTTTGTCGATCAGGCCGCGCAGCGTCTGAAACAGCTCCGGCACCCGGTGAATCTCATCGAGGATGACCAGCGTGTCTTCATGGTCCTTCAGGAATAACGCGGGGTCGCTCAGCTTGGCACGGTCTTCGCTCGCCTCGAAGTAGAGCGCATCAATGTGTTTGGCAATCTCCAGCGCCAGCGTCGTCTTGCCAATCTGGCGTGGTCCAACCAGCGCCACGGCGGCCTGCTGGCCCAGGGCGCTTTCTACGTTCTGATACAAACGTCGTTTAATTATCCTTGCATATTGTAAATGATGTTTTCAATTTGCAGCATTGTAGCTGCGCCAAAAGACGATCTTTTATATGCGGATCTGCCAGGCAGCGCTCTTTTTTGTGATACAACTCAACGTCATTTGAAAACATCGGAGGCCGTCAGTCTGCGAATTCTAAAAATCCGTAGTTCAGCTATCGCGTTTATTTGTGTCGATAAATAGTTAACTATAAATCTAGTTATGATTTTTATCATCTTGTTTTTAATAACTTAATTAATTTTAAATGATTGGATAAAGTTAACGTTGATTCGCACTCTCGCCCTTCACTGTTTTCGCTTTATTCTGATTTTCTTTTGGCGTTATGCGCCTGCCGTTGATTCAGAAATTTTTCATCCGCTGTTGTTGCTTTAGTAGCCCGCTTCTTTCTGGTGCCGGAAGGCGAGCACATACACTGCATTAATTTCCAGTTCATGGCGGTAGAGCGCCACATAGCCAGAGTCTCCAAATGCAATGATTAACTCGCGAAGTTCCGGGAGGTCTTCCAGTGGCCTGCCGATATCCGGATCCCTTTCCAGCAGAGCGAATTGCCGCTCTATCGCTTGACCGGCGCGTAGCGCCGCCTGCGGGTTTTTCCCTGTCAGGAATTCCCTGCAATGTTCCAACCCCCGCGCTGCCCCTTCTGTGATAATTACTCGTGGCACGGGGGCATACTGGTTTCTTTATCTGACCCCCAGGTAGTCAGCCAGTCGCGCACTTCCGGACCGGTCAGATGTTGCCCGGTTTCCTGGTAAGCCGTCCAGGACGCCAGGGCCTCTTGCTTGAAACTCTCCCTCATCTCTTCGCGCTCAACGTAATCGCGAATGGCTTCGCGCATAAGCCAGTGAGCCGACCGGTTCCGCATCTCCGCAAGGTGCTGGATACGACGCTTCAGATCGTCGTCAAGTTTGACTGATGTTGCCATGGTGAAAACCTGAATATTACTTAGTAGTACCTTTTAATACTATAGCATACGTTACCGCACTCCCATGCCGTCGATAAAGCGATGGCAGCCTATGGATAATATATTATCCATAGGTGCGAGGGTGATTTCGGATGACTGTTACTGTTATCGATGCAGTGGCCGTTCAACGGCATGACGACGTACGTTAAGCAATGTCATTGTTGCCAAGACTGGCTTTTATCTCTTGCAGCGATCCAGGCTGAGATGTCAGCAACTGCATATCGTGTTGGTAATCAGGCGCTGGATCAAACCGATAGCCTGGCTCGCTATTGAAGGGATTACGCTCAATGCCTGCAGTACGATTGGGGTCTGCCCAGGTGACGGGGTTGCCGATGTTGTCGCCGGCATTGAAGAAGTGCATGTTTTCCGGAACCACCCGGCTAACACAATCGGCATCAGGGCGCATGCCGTGAGCCTTAATCTTTACTGTCAAAATAATTGAGAACATCCATGCGTTGATGAGGCACGCCGATAATCGCGATATAGTCTTGATGGATGGTATAGAAAATCAGGTGGGCGCCTTGCTGGTAACAATGATATTCGTCGTCAACGTCTACGCGTGGCTTACCCATTTTGGGGTTTTCGGCCAGGCCGCGAAACCGTTTATCAAGGTCACGCAAGTACACATCTCGTTGCCGCGCGCCCCATTTGTTCAGGGTATAACGGCCAATTGCTCGCAGATCGTTTCGAGCGCGGGGAGTGACGCGAAAGCGCGCCACTACTCAGCATCCAGCGCTTGAATGATGGTATCAATCGAATAATCTTCTACAAATTCGCCGTTACGCGCCTGCGCCGCACCCTCGGCAAGATGAGCGCGTAACGCGGCCAGTTTGTCCTGGCGTTCTTCCATGTGGCGAAGCGCATCGCGCACCACTTCACTGACACTGCCATAGCGTCCCGTTTTCACTTCATTCTGGAGAAACACCTCCCAATGTTCACCGAGGCTTAAGCTTGTATTGGCCATTGTCTAAATCTCCACATATTCATATGTACTATATATGAATATAGCATTTAGCCTCAATATCTCTTCGAATTAACCCTCAACGCCGTATTAATGTTATTGCTTAAATGATTATTTATCATCATGTTGAATGATAAAGTTATAGCGATTTACTCACTATATTTTTACGCCATAACGCGCGGTCATACCACACGAATAACATCGCCCTCCTCTGTCTGCGCTGCCCGGGCGTGTACGGTCGTCGTTGATCGGCACCACGTCCACTCTAATCTGACACAGCCTAAGAACATCACCTGACGTTAAGCTCAGGCATAAATCAATATGACAACCGTGCGGACCTCTCGA
>JBBKXJ010000310.1:0-2882 GCA_037969395.1 Pseudomonadales bacterium | reverse complement strand
GAAAGCATCATCGAGCGTGGGCTGTCGTTGGCCGCAGATTCGACAACGGTGAGCCTGATTTACGTCCAGGAGCCAATCGCCTATCCGTCGGATTACGCGATCAGTGCTTCGCTGCCACTGCTCGAGCAGATGCGTGCGTCCGCGCAAAAGATGTTGGAAGACCTTGGAAAACGACACAATATACCGGAGGAGCGACGCTACATTGAAAGCGGGCGTCCAGCCATGGGAATACACGCTATTGCCAAAGCTAATGACGTTGACTTGATTGTCGTTGGTAGTCATGGCCGCCACGGTGTGCAGTTGTTGCTTGGTTCCACTGCAAACGCGGTGTTGCACGGTGCGAGCTGCGATGTACTGGCCGTGCGTATCCGCAACAAGGGATAACAGCTCATCATCGCCTGGGAAATTGATGGCCAACTTATACAGTCGTCACAATCTACCGCTGTCAGATGCTGCATATTTTGATCAAATTCAACAAGGTGGCTCGCTACCGCCAGCGGCGTTGATAGCGAAGCAATACTTGATTGTAATCAAAATCGCTGCCCGCTAAAGGCAGTTAAATGGCGATACTATTTCGACGAATCAAAGAAGGGGATGGGCCATGCATATCAAGCCGCTTAATGATCGAGTGATCGTGCGCCGGATAGAGGACGACAATATCACCTCGGGTGGCATCGTACTGCCCGATAAGGCCAGGGAAAAATCAATGGAAGGCGAGGTCGTTGCCGTAGGTAGCGGCAGGCAACTCGACAATGGAGAATTCAAGCGCGTCAGTGTGGCTATTGGCGACAAGGTGCTATTTGAGAAATTGGCCGGCGCCGAAATTAAGTTTGAAGGGGAAAAACTCGTTGCGCTGCGCGAAGACGATATTATTTGTGTCGTAGTGGAATAGTTGTTGGCGCATGCGCCAGACAGGCTATGTTTGCGTAAATCGCTTTTATCAGGAGAGTTTTAATGACTGCAAAAGAAATAAAGTTCGGCAATGACGCGCGCCAGGCTATGACCGAGGGGGCTAATTTACTCGCCGAGGCGGTAAAGGCCACACTGGGCCCTAAGGGCAGGAACGTCGTCATCGACAAAAGCTTCGGCGGGCCATCGGTGACCAAGGACGGCGTGTCGGTAGCGAAAGAAATTGAACTGCCCGACAAGTTTCAAAATATGGGCGCGCAGATGCTCAAGCAAGTGGCAGCGCATACCTCGGACCTGGCCGGCGATGGCACAACCACCGCCACCGTGCTGGCACAGGCTATTTTTCAGGAGGGGGTCAAATCACTGGCCGCGGGCATGAACCCGATGGATATCAAACGCGGTATCGACAAGACTTGTGCGCTCGCTGTGGCGAAGCTGCACGAGTTGGCAACGCCGTGCGAGACTAACAAGGCCATCGCCCAGGTGGGTACAATTTCCGCCAACGGTGACGCCGATATTGGCAATATTATTGCCGAAGCCATGGACAAGGTAGGCAACGAAGGGGTTATTACCGTGGAAGAAGGCTCCGGCATGGACAACGAGCTGGAAGTGGTTGAGGGCATGCAGTTTGATCGCGGCTATTTATCACCTTACTTCATTAACGATCAAGACGCCATGCACGCCGAATTCGAAGACGCCTATGTGCTGTTGTTCAATAAAAAAATCAGCAATATACGCGACATGCTGACGGTGCTGGAAGAAATTTCGAAAACAGGAAAACCGCTGCTCATCGTAGCCGAAGACGTCGAAGGCGAAGCGCTGGCGACTCTGGTGGTGAATGCCATCCGCGGTATCATGAAACTGAGTGCGGTCAAAGCGCCCGGGTTTGGTGACCGGCGCAAGGATATGCTGGAAGATATCGCCATAGTGACCGGCGGCAGCGTGATCGCCGAAGAGGTCGGTTTAACGTTGGAAAACGCCAAACTTGAACATCTGGGCCGCGCCAAGAAGATTATCGTCGACAAGGAACATACCACCATCGTCAGCGGTGCCGGCGATAAGAAGAGTATTGATGCCCGCGTTGCGCAAATCCGTAAGCAAATTACGGATACCACTTCCGACTATGACAAGGAAAAACTGCAAGAACGGCTGGCGAAACTGGCCGGCGGCGTTGCAGTCATCAAAATTGGCGCTGCCACCGAAGTCGCCATGAAGGAAAAGAAAGACCGGGTCGACGATGCCTTGCACGCCACCCGCGCGGCGGTGGAAGAAGGTGTGGTGCCCGGTGGCGGAGTAGCCCTGATACGCGCCATGCAAGCCATTACTAAGGATCAGTTAAAAGGCGACAACGACGATCAGAACATAGGCATCAAGATCACGTTGGAGGCCATGCTGCGGCCGCTGCGGGAAATCATCAATAATGCTGGTGAGGATGCGTCGGTGGTGCTCAATGAAGTGAAAAAAGGCGAGGGAGCCTTCGGTTACAACGCACAAACCGAAGAATATGGCGACATGATGGAAATGGGTATTCTTGATCCCACCAAGGTGGTGCGGGTGGCGCTGCAAAATGCGGTGTCTATTGCCGGCCTGATGGTGACCACCGAGGCGATGATCGCCGACATACCCGAACCGGAACAAGCACCGGCCATGCCGCCGAATATGGGTGGCATGATGTAGCGATCTCACACGAACGGACGCAACGTTGTTTAGGGCCTGTGCTGTGCGAATTGATAAAGTAGGCAGCGATCGGTAGATGAAAAAGTTCGCTCGCATGTGATCTCCATCGATAGTCATGCAGTGAAACCACATTTTTGCTGATGTTACACTCATCAGCGTTGCTGTTTGGTGTTGTCATCGCTAATGAAGAATGTACCCTAATTTCATTGTAGTATTTCTGAAAGCCGACCAGCTTACGCTGAAGATCGCGTGCATTCCAAAATAGTGAGCGGTCTACACACTCTCGCCTACAGGTA
>JBBKXJ010000309.1:0-2721 GCA_037969395.1 Pseudomonadales bacterium | reverse complement strand
GATGCGGCTGAGCCCTGAACATAGACAGATTATCTTGCGGGCAAAGGCGGATGCCTAGGAGGCTTTCCGAGAATAGACTGATCTACTGCGGCCGCGATATTTTGGCCATCTTTCCGCGTCGATTTCGGCAAATAGAACCACTATTCACCTCAATCGACGCAAAAAGCTGACTCAAAATCTCACGCCCTCGCTACGATCGCCATTCTCGGACAGCCTCCTAGAGGAATGTAGTACCAGTTAGAGGGGCGCGGACGATAATCCAGGCGACACTATCGCCGCCGCTTGCCGAGAGCAAAGCAGCGCACGCACCCCACCGTAAAAAGAGACTTTCTAACGGCGCCGCCTGCTGGCGGGTTTGTGGCCGCGGGCAACCTCGCCCGAGCGCTGACCATCGCGATGACCAGGCGCGGCTTTGTGCGGTTTTTTGGCTCTGACTGGTCGCTGATTCAAGCGTGATTCCGGCAGATTATGCACCGGCTCAAAACCATCAATCAATTTGCGCGGCAATAGCTCTTTAATCAAACGCTCGATATCCGACAGTTGCTTAAACTCATCGGCACAGACCAGAGACACAGCTTGCCCGCTGGAGCCGGCGCGACCGGTACGACCAATGCGGTGCACATAGTCTTCGGGTACGTTGGGCAAATCAAAATTGACCACCTGCGGCAGTTGGTCGATATCCAGGCCACGGGCGGCGATATCGGTAGCCACCAATACCCGCGTCAAACCGTTTTTAAAGTCGGCCAGCGCTTTGGTGCGGGCACCCTGGCTTTTATTGCCGTGAATTGCTGCGGCGTTAATATCGTTACTTTCCAGGTGTTTTGTTAACCGATTGGCGCCATGTTTGGTACGGCTGAACACCAGCACCTGCTGCCAATCATTTTCCTGAATCAAATACGTCAGCAGCGCTGATTTTTTGCTTTTGTCTACCGGGCAAATCCAGTGCTCTACCGACTCCACTGTGGTGTTGCGCGGGCTGACTGAAATTTCGACCGGATCATTTACCATGCCTTTGGCGAGGCGGCGAATATCTTCAGAAAAAGTTGCGGAGAACATCAGGTTCTGCCGCTGTGTGGGCAGCAAACCCAGTATTTTGCGAATGTCGTGGATGAAGCCCATATCCAGCATCCGATCGGCTTCGTCCAGCACTAACACTTCCAGTTGTTTGAACTTTACGGCGCGTTGGTTATAAAGGTCAAGCAGGCGCCCCGGTGTTGCCACCAGCACGTCAACCCCCTGGCGCAGCTTCATCATTTGCGGGTTGATTTTTACGCCACCAAATACCACGGCAGAACGCAGCGGCAAGTGCGCGCCGTAGAGAGCCACACTTTGACCAACCTGGGCCGCTAATTCGCGGGTGGGCGTTAATATCAGGGCACGCACCTGGTTGGCCTGCGCGCGCTCGCCCTGTGCCAGCAGGTGCAATATGGGCAGGGTAAAGCCGGCGGTTTTACCGGTGCCGGTTTGCGCGGCTGCCATTACATCTTTACCAGCGAGTATGGCCGGTATTGATTGTGTCTGAATGGGGGTGGGGGTCTGGTAACCTTGCTCGATTACGGCCTTGGCAATAGGATCTGACAAGCCCAGGGAGGCAAAACTCATACAATGTTCTCGGGTAATAATATTTTTTGGCATGCGCCGGCACTGCGGCGGGCTGCAGCTTACAGCAACTTGTCGTTTGGTGCTATTGTTGCCGTTTGCCGTGGCTTTTTAGCTGTCCCCATCGAAATTGCACTACTATAGCGCGGTGACTTTTTAACCCGTCGGGTTTGGTGAGCAACACCGGATAGCCACTATGAACTCCTTTGCTTTTAACACTTGTCGAACAATCATCAATGAACTGGGCGCGCTGCGGCGTATCGGCGAAATTTGTCGGCAGCAGCATATTCAGCGGCCGCTGATAATAACCGACCCGGGCATTGTGCAGCTCGGCATGCTGACTCAATTAGAAAGCGCGCTAGCCAGTGCCGATGTGCCGTTTGCCAGTTTTACGCAAGTGGTAGCCGACCCTCCGGAAGCGATTATTCTCGAAGCGCTTGAACGCGCTAAAGTCGATGCGGTCGACGCTGTGATCGGTTTCGGCGGGGGCAGCTCGATGGATACCGCCAAACTGGTCGCCCTTATGGCCAGGTCAGGCGAGACGCTGCAGGAAATATACGGCGTAGAGCAGGCGAAGGGGCAACGTTTGCCGCTTATTCTGATTCCCACCACGGCCGGCACCGGCTCCGAAGTCACCGCGGTAGCGATTGTCACCACTGGGGCAACAACCAAAATGGGAGTGGTGGCGCCGCAGCTTTATCCTGACGTTGCCGTACTGGATGCCAATCTGACGCTGGGCTTACCGCCGGCAATCACTGCCATGACCGGCATTGACGCGATGGTACATGCGCTGGAAGCCTACACCAGCCTGCACAAGAAAAATCCTTACTCCGATATGCTGGCCCGCGAAGCGCTCAGGCTGATCGCCGCGAACATAGAAACCGCGACGCATACAGGCGAAGATGTCGCTGCCCGGCAGGCGATGCTGTTGGGCGCTTGTTTGGCAGGCCAGGCGTTTGCCAACGCGCCGGTCGCTGCTGTACATGCCCTCGCGTATCCGCTGGGGGGTTATTATCATATTCCACACGGCCTGAGTAACTCGCTGGTGTTACCCTCGGTTCTGGAATTTAACGCCAGCCATACGCAAACGCTGTATGCGCAACTGGCAGAGATTGTCATTCC
>JBBKXJ010000308.1:0-3805 GCA_037969395.1 Pseudomonadales bacterium | reverse complement strand
TTTCTATGGCTGAACGGTCCTTTGCAAAAGAAGTATTGAAGTTACGCGCCGGCGACGGCGAGGTTTTTCGTGGTGAAGGCATTTTGGCTATCACCAAGGCGCTGCTGCAATCGGGGGTTGCTTATGTGGGCGGCTATCAAGGCTCGCCTATTTCCCACCTGATGGACGTGCTGAACGACGCGCAAGGCATTCTTGGTGAACTGGGTGTACATTTCGAAGCCAATGGTAGCGAAGCGACAGCCGCTGCGATGCTCAGTGCGTCGATAAATTATCCGCTGCGCGGCGCGGTCACCTGGAAATCGACTGTTGGCACCAATGTCGCCTCCGACGCGCTATCCAACCTGGCATCGTGCGGCGTCACCGGTGGCGCGATGGTCATCGTCGGCGAAGACTATGGCGAGGGTTCCAGCATCATGCAGGAACGCACCTACGCCTTCGCCATGAAAGCGCAAATGTGGCTGCTGGACCCGCGGCCGAACCTGCCCAGCATTGTCGACATGATTGAAAAAGGCTTTCAGTTATCAGAAGCAAGCAATACGCCGATTTTTTATATGATGCGAATTCGCGGCTGCCATGCGACCGGCGAATTTATTGCCAAGGATAATGTCGCGCCTGCCTTTGGTGAACTCAATCACGTGACACCGAACCGCGAACCGGAGAAGATTATTCTTCCACCGCATGTCTACCAACAGGAGATAGACAAGATTGCAGCACGCTGGCCAGCGGCGATTGAATTTATCCAGCAGCATCAACTCAACGAATTTTTCCCGGGCAAACATCAGGAACTGGGAATAATCACCTGTGGCGGCAGCTACAACACCATCATTCGTGCGCTGCAGCGGCAGGGTCTGGCCGACAGTTTCGGCCATAGCGATATCCCCCTGTATGTATTAAACGTCGCTTATCCCTTAATACCGGAAGAGGTCGTCGACTTCTGTGCCAGTAAAAAGCACGTGCTGCTGCTGGAAGAGGGCCAACCTACCTACATTGAGCCGGCGGTTCATACCATACTGCGCAAGCGCGATATTCAGACCAAAGTTTATGGCAAGGACCTGCTGCCGCAGGCTGGCGAATACAGCGGCCAGGTGACGCTGACGGGACTGACGCGCTTTCTTGATATCGTCCAATGTCACGCCATCGATGCCGTACTCAGTATCGATGGAGTCGAGAGTCTACGATCTCCGCTGACCGACGAAGAACACCAGGCCTTGTTGGTAGATGTGCCACCTCGCCCCTCCGGCTTATGTACTGGCTGCCCGGAACGGCCGCTGTTCAGTGCGATCAAGCAAGTGCAAAACGAGATGGGACCGTTTCACATTAGCTCTGATATCGGCTGCCATTCGTTTGCAACGCTAGCCCCGTTTAACCTGGGCAATACGATTATGGGCTATGGCCTGTCACTGGCCAGCTCTTCCGCCATTCGCAGCGCGCTTCCGCATAAATCGATCAGCATTATGGGCGATGGCGGGTTTTGGCATAACGGACTATCATCCGGCGTGGCCAGCGCGGTGTTCAACAAGCATGACGGTGTGCTGATCATCGTCAACAACGGCTATTCAGCGGCAACCGGCGGCCAGGACATACCCTCGATGGTTGCACCCAACAGCATTATTGCCACAACGCTGGACGCTGAGCACTCCGAACGTGACAGCTCGCAGTCGATACAGCGAGCCTGTGAGGGCGCCGGCGTTGAATGGATTCGTACAGTCAGCACTTATAGCATCGACACCATGAAAGCCACCTTAAGCGCTTCGCTAACTGCCGATACGCCGGGATTAAAGGTGATCATCGCCGAGGGCGAGTGCATGTTAAACCGGCAACGGCGGATCAAGCCGTTGATGAAAAAATCGATAGATGACGGCAAGCGGACCGTGCGCGCACGTTTCTACGTCGACAGCCAAACATGTACCGGCGATCATGCCTGTATCCGTTTATCGGGGTGCCCTTCGTTGACAATCAAAGACAATCCGGACCCACTGCGCACCGACCCGGTAACGTACATCGATAATAGCTGCGTAGGCTGCGGGGTGTGCGGAGAAAATGTCCACTCCGCCGTGCTATGCCCCTCTTTCTCACGCGTTGACTTGCTATACAACCCCGGCTGGCTTGATAAAAAACTTTCCCGGTTCAGAAGCCGGATAATTGCCTGGTTTGAACAGCGTGATTCGCGGGCGCAACAAGGGCACTTGCTGTGACGTCAGTTGCTGTTCCACACACCATCAATATTGTAGCGGCCGCTCTCGGCGGTGAAGGCGGCGGCGTCTTTACCAACTGGCTGATAGATGTAGCTGAGGCCAATAACTGGCTATCACAGACAACGTCATTGGCCGGTGTAGCGCAACGCACCGGCGCCACTATTTACTACATAGAATTGTTCCCGCGTGAGCAGGCAAGTACAGAGCTACCGGTTATGTCATTGTTCCCGGCGCAAGGCGACATTGATATCGCTATTAGTTCTGAAATTGCAGAGGCCGGCCGCATGCTGCAACGCGGCTTCATTACACCCGACCGTACCACGCTGATCAGTTCGACCCATCGGGTTTTTGGTATTACCGAGAAAAGCCATCTCGGTGATGGCACAATGGATCCAACCAACGTGCTGAAACTTGCGGAAAAATATGCGAAACAGTTCGTTCGCTATGATATGGCGAAAATTGCAAGCACGCACAACGCGGTAATCAGCGCGGTTATGCTCGGCGCGCTGGCAGGCTCGGGCGCCCTGCCGTTTTCCAAGCAGAGCTTTACCGAGGCACTGCGCAACACGGGAAAGGACGTTGCAACTAATATGGCCGCGTTTGAAGCCAGTTATGCGATGGCAGACTCGCGTGCCCACGTCGAAGTTGTAGAAACGTTTGACCCGCACGGTAGCAATGCAGGCGTCAGCAGTGCCGCTACGGCATTCAATTTGCCCGTGGCACAGACTGCGGAAGGTAAAGTGCTGTTAGACCGCGTGCGCGACAGCTTTCCCGTCAGTACTCAGGAAATCATTTATCACGGCATTAAAAAAGCAATAGAGTACCAGGACCATGACTACGCAACGCAATATCTTGACGAAGTAGCCACCGTTCTGGATAAGGACACTGGCGCCGGCGATTACGAGCTGACCGGTACCACAGCGCGCTATCTTGCACTGTGGATGTGTTTCGAGGATATCCCCAGAGTGGCACAATTAAAGATTCGCCAGACCCGCATGGCGGAAATCAGGCAGGAAGTACAAGCAGATGCAGGCCAGATTATATATGTGACCGAATTTTTCCGGCCACGGCCTGAAGAGATATGTGCGCTGATGCCGGCTGCTATTGGCGGTGCGCTGTTAACCAACAAGTTATCCTTAGCGGTGCTGAATCGTTTTGCGGGCGGCAAAAAGCTGCGTACAAACACCTTGTCAATCTACCTCAGCCTCAGGTTTCTAGCCTCGCTACGTCGTTTCCGGCGACGCAGTCTGGGTTACCGGCACGAATTCAAAATGATTAACGACTGGCTGACCGCAGTAAAAACAACGGCGGGAAACGATATCAACATGGCGCAGGAGCTAGCCAAATGTGGCCAGCTAGTGAAAGGCTACGGTGAGACGCGCACTCGAACCACAAACCAGCTGATGGCCATAGTCGAGCGATGCGGTTCACAAAAGGTTAGTGCGGCGACAGCAGTTAGCGAATTGCACCGTGCAGCGTTGGCGGATGACAATAACACGGCGTTCGAACGTGCCATGGCCAGCGCCAGCTAAAGTGGTGTTTGCACATGTCAGAGACATTACAAACCAGGCGCATAATCGAGGTGACTGTCCCATGTACCAGCACGATAC
>JBBKXJ010000307.1:0-6778 GCA_037969395.1 Pseudomonadales bacterium | reverse complement strand
TAAATACACTGTGTCGGCAAAACTGCGTTGTTGAACCAGTTCAATTAAATTGTAACCGTGGCAATAAGCGTTCTTGGTGAGATATTCATTTTCAGAGGCCGGCTCTTCAAGCCAGATTGTGGTGGCGGTTTTTTTGGTAAACGCCTCATCGCGGCTCTGGATTTTCTTTGCTGCTGGCGCGGCTACGTCGCTGCTCACAAACTAATACTCCGGGTGGTTAATTGTCGAAATGATAACGAAACTCTGCGAATATCGATCTGCCAGCGAGAGGGTAGTCGCCAAGAATGGCGATTGGCAAACCGTCGCTATCCGGACTGGCGCCAGCTGGACCGGCGCTGGGCTCGAAGGCCTCTTCATCGAACAGGTTGCGGGCTACCAGCGCGACTTCAACATTGTTAAATAACTGCTTGCGGCGCAATATCAAATCGACGATTGCGTAGTCGTCAATGTCGCCGCGCGGGTCATACGGCGCCCTGCTTCTGTCGGCAACCCAGTTTAGCGTGCTGCTTAAACTCCAATGCGGAAGAAAGGCCCACGTTGCCGACAGGTTGAGTTGCCAACCGGGCGCGTCGGCCACATGCTCACCGGAATCTTTATTTTCACTGTGCTGCCATGCGTAGTTGGTGTCGACAGAAAAGTTGTCGGTTATTTTCCGACTGTATTCCACTTCGAAACCGTAACCATCCTGATCTATTGCGTTTTTAGCGCGTTGTGCGCTACTAGCGTTTGCTTCAGGCGAAACGAAGGCAATTAAATCCTGCAATTGGTATGCAAAGACATTGAGCTTTAGATTCGACTCCGGTGTAGGCAGATAGTCAAAGGCCAGCTCAATGGTGTCAATTGTTTCTGGTTTTATGTCTTTATCACCACGCAACACCGGATTGGTTTCCGATAACTCCAGCAAAGAGGGCGCCCGAAATGCTCTGCCATAGAGTAGCTTTGTACTCAGGTTATAACTCGTAGCCCACACCAGCGCGAGTCGCGGATTGATCGTGCTGCCAGTATCAGAGTAATCGTCAAAGCGAACCCCGGCAGTCAAGCGCCAGTCATTCGCCAAAGCCCATTCATCCTGAACGGAAGCAAACCATATTCTGCGGGAAGTATCTTCGACAAACACGCTGTCAAAATTTGAAGTATTCGTTAGCGTGCCGTCAACAACTGTTTGACCTGGCGGAATCAAGGAAGGGGCATCGCCATCGCCGGGACCAAAGTTACGAGCCTCTTCTGAATCACCGTCCTGCCATTGGAAACCCACCGACAACCGAAGTTTATGTTTGTCCCAACCCGAGTAGTAGTTAACGAACTCCACCGAGTGATTTTGTATTTGCCCACCGGGATTGCCCAGAACTCCATCTGGAAATACCACGAATGGGGGTTGACGAGAAGGTGTATTTGTCAGGTTTCCATCAGCATCGATTAAGGCTAGCGCCCCCGCTGGCAGCAAGGCATATTCGTTATCGGTATCGAGCAGGCTCAATGACAGGTTCGCTTCATAGAGCCAGTTTTCCGTCCACGCATTATTGTAAGCCAGGGAAAATTGATAATAATCAGCGTTTAGTTCACCGCCAGGATCAAGTGCGCGTAATACACCATCGCCCGCACCGGCGTCATTTTGCAGCCAGGCAAAAAGTGAAGTTTTCCAGTGCTCATTATTCAGTGCCACTCTTGCATTGAGAATACTGTAACGCGTATCCAGCGAGCCCGGTGCATTGGATGCGTTGGTTCCAAACGCGCGATCTACTATTGTTTGAAAGTCCTGCTCGACAATTCGATCATCATCGCCGTTGCTTTTCGAGTACTCCAGGCTGGCCGTGTAACGCCACGAGTTGCCCAAATCGACACCCGCTTGCAGCCAATAGTCCTGTTTATCAAATGAACCGTAGCGCACACCAGTGTCGAGACCGTCAATATCTTCCGAGGTCTTCGATATCACGTTAATCACGCCGGCAAACGCATCGGCACCGAAAATAGCGGAGCCGGGACCACGGATAATTTCTATGCGCTTGATATTTTGTACCGGCATGGTGAAGCCAACCGGTAAACCCCCGTTAAACACCTGCCGCAGCGGCACACCATCGATCAATAATAAGACTTGGGGGTTTTGCGCGGTATGAATGCCGCGAATCGAATAAACCGAGCTAAGCACATTATTGTTCGACAACGACACATGCAAACCTGGCACCATCTCCAGTGCTTCTTGCAGGTTGGTCGCACCACGGTTTTGTATTTCGGCCTCGGTAACCACACTGGCGATTGACGGCGCCAGACGAATCGACTGCTCGGAGCCGGTTGAGATACTTACCGTCTCATCGTCACCATATAATTCCAACAGATCCTCTTCGTCGAAATCTGCGGCGACATGGACGGTGGTGGCAACAAGACTACAGAATGACAGCAAGCTCATACGAAGAATCGTTTGAGTGCGTTTTTTTAAAGATGACTGTTTATAAAATGAGCTATCCATTGCTGCCGTTTAGCACCCCCGTGACATTTCTGGTTGCAACGTAACACTGCTGCGATACCCAAACACTCTTTTTAAAGAGAAGTATAAATATAGTCGATATTCTGAAACTTGCTTATAAAAGTGTTCCTTTAAAACGTTTTTTAACAAAGCGTATTATTCGGCGACACGATTCACGTCGAGCCAAGGTAAGCATATATTACCGGCAATTGACCTGCCATAGACCCTTCCTCCACCGCCCGCGTGCAGCATTAATAAAGCCGGCTAATAAACGCACAAAACGCTATTCAATAGCCAAAGCGAAAAGATTTATTAGTTTACATGAGGCAATTTGGCGTTTTTTGACTAAACTGTAAAGACAGTTTTGGTGGCCACCTTCCCCTCCAGGCCACTAGCACCAGGAACAGCGTTGTTCGTGATTTGCTTTTTCAGCTCCCTATCTCGCGCCATTAAGCATTTAAAGTACTGTGTGCTTTTGGCCTGCGCATTAGTCCTTGCATTAGTGCAACCCGCGAGTGCCAAGACATTTAAATTCGCCGTTGTTGTGCCGCAAACCAGCAGCAAGGCGCAATTCATTTACGACAACATTGTGCGGGGCATGAGCAGAGTTGCTGACGTCGAGCTGGAAATTTATCCAATTCGCAGCGTCGATAAACGCGTAGAGTCAGCGTTGCACAAAAAACTTGCCGACAGCAACGCCGACGCCATTATCAGTATTGGCAAAAGCGCTCACACGCTGGTAAAAGACTTCCCTACCAAAATACCACTGATTGCCGGCGGCGTATCTATTTCGCCAAGCAGCGCGTCGGGTGTCAGCCTAACGGGAGATCCGGAAGAGTTTTTTGCAAACCTCAGGCGCATTGCACCCCAGGTAGATCGAGTATTTATCATCTACAACAGAGAAATAAATGGCTGGTGGGTAGATATCGCAGTCGCACAAGCAAAACTGTACGACATAGAGTTAAAAGCGTTGGTTGCCGACGACGTAAAATCGGGCGCAAGATTGTATCAACGTACGTTGGAACGAGCGCGTTTCGGTAAGGACGCCATATGGATTCCGTTAGTCAGTATTGTGCCCGCAAAAACGGTGATGCCCATGGTGCTAAAAACGGCGTGGGACAAAAATCTGGTGGTGTTTAGCAACAGTGCGGCGCACACTCGCCAGGGTGCTTTGTTTTCGCTGTACCCTAACAACTTCGAGCTTGGCAAGCAGCTGGTGGAGCTGGCCATAGAGCTGGCGACCGCTAACTCAGCAACTGTCAAAGTGGTGCCGGTTAAAAAATTGAGAACCGCATTTAATGCAAGCATGGCCCAACATCTGGGCCTCAAGAATGCATCCGGGCAGGATGGCGATTTTGATAAAGTCTACCGGACGGGGCTGTAATTTTATGCAATCCGTTTCGTATGCCAGACCACGCCAATTCACTGACGATTCCACGTCTGGTAAGCGTGGCGGTAGTTTTCGACGCCAGCTGTTCATTATTATTTCAGCCTGCGGTTGCGCCGTTGCACTGGCCGTCGCCATAGCATACTCCTACACCACCAGCGAATATATTCGCAAGTTGTATATCGACCAGGCATTGCAGGCAACACAGGGTTTTGCCCAGGTAAGCGAGTTGGCGCTGTTATTGGGTAGCGGCGAAAATGCTGAGGGCGCCGCAATGACGACACTGTCGTTCCCGTCTATAAAATATGTTTCGCTGATTGAAAGCGACGGCGAAGCGCTGAAGGTTTGGGGCGAGCGACCCGGCAGGCTAGTGCAATTTACTGACCAGCGACCGCAACAGCCTGGAGCGGCGCTAATCAGCGAGGTAGACAACGCCTGGCACTTCTGGGCTCCCGTATATACCCAGTCTGCAGAGGCACAGGCCGACGACGGTGTGATACTGACGGGGGTAGAACAACAACAGTATCTTGGCTTTGCTTATGTAGTGCAGGATAAAAGAGAGTTTGTTGCCAGCCAGTATGAAAGTTTCAGACGCAACGCCGTGATCGGCCTTGTTTGTGCGGTGCTGTTTATCTTCCTGCTGCACTTTGCCATTAACCGGGTGCTAGCCCCCATGACGCGGCTAGCGCAGGTCATGGACCGGGCCCGGCAGGGCGATACGGCCGCGCGCGCGGTACCGGCGGGTGCGATTGAATTAGTCAACATTGCTGAAACTTACAATCGCGTGATGGACAACCTTGCTGATCGCGACGTGCGCGTGATGCAGCAAAAAGATGAACTGGAGTCAGAAGTCCTGCTGCGTACCCAGGAGCTGGTACAGGCGCGCGACGAGGCGGTAGATGCGAGCCGCCACAAATCAGAATTTTTGTCTAACATTTCACATGAGCTGCGCACACCGTTGCAGGCTATTCTTGGCTATTCCGACATCATGCACGAAGGGCTGGAGGATGAAGGTCTGCTGGATCTGTGTAAAGATGTTGAGCGAATCACCGCCAACGCCAACCATTTGTTGAGTTTGATTAACAGTATTCTTGATCTGTCAAAAATTGAAGCGGGCCGTATCGATATAAATTCAAGCCAGGTTAGAATCAGCAACGTTGCGCGCCAGGCCCAGGAAACGATTTTGCCGTTAATGCAGAAAAACTCGAACGAATTGCTGCTGGATATTGACGACGCAGAAGAGCTAATAGAGATAGACAAAACCAAGTTGCTGCAAATATTGCTCAACCTCCTGAGTAACGCCGGCAAGTTTACCCAGTTGGGCGAAGTGACCCTCACCATCCGGCAGCATGCTAAAGAGTTGAACATTGAGGTGGCCGATACCGGCATCGGCATGAGCCAGCAACATTTAAATATTATTTTTGATCCGTTTCGCCAGATCGACGGCAGCGCAACTCGTGAATTTCAAGGCACCGGCCTCGGTTTATCGATCACCCGGCGTTTCTGCGAACTGATGGGCGGCCATATCAGTGTCACCAGTGAACCTGGCAAGGGTTCTACTTTTAGCGTGCGTTTCCCTCTGCCGATTCGAACTGGTGAAGGGCCGCCCAGGCCTGTCAAAACACTTTAATTCAGGGCACCTCTATTAATAGAGGTGCCCATTAAAGCTGCCGTTGATTTCGGCTTTTAGTCGCTGGCATTGGGCTTAACAATTGAACGCAGCCAATTGCACAGGCTGTTGTCTTTTAGCAGTTCATAATCGAGCCGGTCATATTCCTCAGCCAGCGCGGCCGGGTCAACGAAATAATCGGCCCGCATGGTAAATTTCTGATCGGCATCAAGCTGTTTTACTATCCTCGCCGGATTGCCCGCCACCACCACATTGGCAGGTACATTATGCACAACCACCGAGCGTGCGGCGACAATGCTGTTGTCGCCAATGCTAACCCCTTTTAACACGGTCGCATGATCTCCCAGCCAAACATTGTTAGCGATGCGAACCGGTGTGACCTCGCGCGGTCGCTCTACCCTGTTGTAAATACCGTGCCAGTCAGAGTCCGTAATGTACACGCCATTGGCCAACATGCAGCTGTCGCCGATTGACACCTCCTCGCTCGCGCTAATACGTACGCCCGGTGTAATCATAACCGCGCTGCCAATGGAGATACGTCCACGGCCCGGCTCCTGCCCCCATACGCCAATGCGTACGTGCGCGTCTTTTTCAGCAACAATCGTTGCCGCCTCGCCGATAGAAATATTTGGCCCGGAGATATGAATATACCAGGGACACATCAGCGTATAATGCGCGCCGAGATGGTCGAGATGAGGTTTGACGTAATGGTGAGCATACCAGCTGCGAAAGCGAAGATAAGCTTTTTTAATATAGTAAGGGCGTAGGTCTTTGCGCATTTAAATTCTAGGCAGTGCGTTGCGGGTGTGCGGATATGAATTGCTGCTCACCTGCAAGTCTCGCACATCGCCCAACGCATAAAAACCGCAGCGTTGAACTAAAATGAGCCTCGCGAACTCTGCTTCTGTGGCATCAAATCAGGTTGGCGTGCACCCTAGGTTGCGAACAATCGTTGAACGTCATCTGAATAGCAAATCCAGCAAACCAACGGCCGAGCATACGCGTAGTGCGTTTATGCGTGTGCAGAAATTTATCGATAGCAGCAAGCAGCGGCCGTTAATATTGGACTCAGGCTGTGGCACTGGCGTTAGCAGCATCAAATTGGCGCAAACTCATCCCGCTTATATTATCGTCGGCGTTGATAAATCGGCACATCGGCTGCAAAACATCGGAGCTGGCGGCTTGCCGGAAAACTGTATTGTCGTGCGTGCAGAGCTCGAAGGTTTCTGGCAGCTTGCGGTGCAACAGCAGTGGCAGCTGGCGAAACATTTTATTCTGTACCCCAACCCATGGCCGAAAA
>JBBKXJ010000306.1:0-20930 GCA_037969395.1 Pseudomonadales bacterium | reverse complement strand
GACTACGGTAACCGTTCGCGCCATGAAACCCTGTTTGCCGAGGTTATTAGCGTAACCGATGGTATTAACGATACCGTAAAGCGCATGAAGAAGTGGATGCGGCCGCAGCAACGGCATACCGATAAAAGCATGTTTCTGGGCGGTAAAAATCGCGTTATCCCCCAGCCCCTGGGTGTGGTCGGCCTGATCGTGCCATGGAATTTTCCGGTGAATCTTGCGTTCTCGCAGTTGACGGCCGTGTTTGCCGCCGGCAATCGGGCGATGGTGAAAATGTCGGAAAACTCCATCGCGCTGACCCGCCTGCTGATGGAGTTGTGTCCCAGGTATTTTAGCGAAGACAAACTGGTGTTTTTCGAGGAGACCGGTGGTGTCGGCATCGAGTTTTCACAGCTGCCGTTTGATCTGATTATATTCACCGGCTCGGGCCAGACCGGTAAAGCGGTGATGGCATCGGCGGCCAAAAATCTGACACCGGTGATACTCGAGCTTGGCGGTAAGGCGCCGGCGATCATTGACCCGAACTACCCACTGGACAAAGCCGTAGAGCGCATCATGTTCGTCAAGCAGTTTAATGCCGGGCAAATCTGCACCAATGTCGATTATGTGTTTGTACACGAGAGTCAAAAAGACGAGTTTGTCAGCAAGGCCAGGGCCTATGTTGAAAAACACTGCCCCGACATCAACCATGCAGATTACACGGCGATTATTGACGACCGCTCGCTGCAGCGCCTCACCGATACCGTCGAAGACGCACGCAGTAAGGGTGCCACAGTCGTTAACCTGAGTGGTGAACAGCCGGTCAATTCAGAGCAGCGCAAAATGCCGCTGCATCTGGTGCTGGACACCAACGAGGACATGACCATCCGCCAACGCGAAACCTTCGGCCCATTGCT
The DNA here is from genome assembly GCA_037969395.1 of Pseudomonadales bacterium. Taxonomy (GTDB): domain Bacteria; phylum Pseudomonadota; class Gammaproteobacteria; order Pseudomonadales; family JAUIET01; genus JBBKXJ01. Next base: position 20,037 of record JBBKXJ010000306.1, on the reverse strand, counting down.
GATGGTGTTGACCTATAAAGACCCTCAGGAAGCGATCGACTATGTAAACGCGCGTGATCGTCCGTTGGCGCTGTATCCGTTCACCAACGACAAGGATCTCGCCGACCGCTATATCGACCGTATCATGTCGGGAGGAGTGACCGTCAACGATGCACTGTTCCACGTTGCCCAACACGATATACCTTTCGGCGGGGTAGGGCCAAGCGGCATGGGCCATTACCACGGTTACGAGGGCTTTATTGCCTGTTCCAAGCTGCGGCCAATTTTTTATCAGTCAGGTTTCAGCGCGATGAAATTCCTTGCGCCTCCTTACGGCAAACTGGCTGACCGGGTGTTCAATACGCTGGTAAAACTAAAGAGCTAATGCAGATATAATAGAAACCACACGCTAACTCAAGCCGCTGACAAAAGGATATAAACATGACAACAGACAGCGTACGCAAGCAGGTATCCGCCGAGGAATGGCAGCAGCGGGTGGACCTGGCCGCTTGCTACCGCATGATAGCGCGTATGGGTTGGGACGATTTGGTGTTTACCCATTTGACCGCCAAAGTGCCTGGCCCGGAGCACCATTTTTTGATCAACCCCTACGGCCTGATGTTCGACGAAGTGACGGCGTCGAATCTGGTCAAGGTGGACCTTGAGGGGAACAAGGTAATGGATTCACCGCACAAGGTTAACCCGGCGGGTTTTCTGATCCACAGTACCGTACATCAGGCGCGTACTGACGCGAAATGCGTGCTGCATGTGCATACTGTCGATGGTATTGCGGTATCGATTCAGGAAGGGGGACTGTTACCGATCAGCCAGCAGGCCCTCGTCGTATTGTCGACAACGTGTTATCACGACTACGAAGGCATTGCGCTGATCGACGCGGAACGCGAGCGTCTGGTAGCCGACCTTGGTGCTGACAACCATTACATGATTCTGCGCAACCACGGCATTCTGACCCTGGGCGAAACGGTAGCCGACGCTTTTTTGCGACTTTACACCCTGCAATGCGCCTGCCAGATTCAAATCAGAGCACAGGCCGGTGGCGGTAAGCTTATTCCCGTGCCGCAGAAGCTGTTTGAGGATGTGGGCAGCAGGATTGACGAAGTGACCGCAGGCGCATTCGGCGGTATCTGCTGGGATGCAGTGCTGCGCAAAATGGATCGGCTGGATAGCAGCTACAAAGAGTAGAGAACCCTGATCAGGTCGCGCACCATGAGTCTATACGATGTCACCCCGGTCTATTGTTGCGTTTGGGTTCTAATTTGCTCGGTCAATTTGTCAATTGACCAGGAGTCTGCTTTCTGGCTCGGTGGATATTGCGCAAACGTTTGCAAGTATTCTCCGGTGGTGGCCAAACCCAAATAAATCCAGGCAGCATGATCTATCAGCCAATCGTAATACGTGTTGGAGTTAAGATCGGCCCGCTCAAACGGATCGCGGCGTAAGTTAAATACTTTGGGCAACCGCAGTGTGACCATGGGTTCTGCCCACAGCGCCAGGGTTTTGGCGCGTTGTTCGGCATATACCAGCTTCCAGTCATCGATTCTCACACCCACCGGCATGCCCTCATCACTCAGATAGTGGAACACATGGCGCGGTCCCTGTTGTTCCTTACCGGTAAGATAAGGCAGAAAATTGTAGCCATCAAGGTGTACTTTGAAGGTCTTATCGCCAACCAGATAACCCTGTTTCAACTTGTCTGCAATATCCGGCTCGCCGACCGTAGCCATTAGGGTCGGCACCCAATCGAGGTGCGACATGATGTCGTTGGAAACTTCGCCGGCGGCGATTTTTCCAGGCCAGCGAACCATCGCCGGTACTCTGTAGGCACCCTCCCAGTTGGAATTTTTCTCACTTCTGTAAGGCGAAATCGCCGCGTCCGGCCAGGTGTTGTAGTGCGGGCCGTTGTCGGTGGAGTAAACAACAATAGTGTTTTCTGCAATATTCAGCGTGTCCAATTTCTTCAATAACTCACCAACGAGATCGTCGTGATCCATCATCGTATCGTTGTAGAAGCCCTGGCCGGAGCGGCCTAACGATTCGCGCTTGGGGTGGGTGCGGAAATGCATATGGGTCGCGTTGAACCAGACAAAGAAAGGCTTTTCTGCCGCGTGAGATTTATCGATGAATTTTAAACTGGCCGCCAAAAACTCTTCGTCGACGTATTCCATGCGTTTGCGAGTCAACGCGCCGGTGTCTTCAATTTTGCCATCCGCATAGGAGTGGATAACACCGCGAGGGCCAAATTTTTCCTTAAATCCCGGCTGTTTGGGATAATCCGGGTCTTCAGGTTCTTCTTCGGCGTTTAAATGGTACAGGTTGCCAAAAAATTCATCGAAGCCATGATTGCTGGGCAGGTACTCGTCGCGATCGCCTAAATGATTTTTACCAAATTGCCCGGTTCGATAGCCTTTGGCTTTAAGCAGTTGCGCCAAAGTGACATCCCGGTCCTGCAATCCCATGGTAGCACCAGGCAAGCCAACCTTGGACAAACCGGTACGCAGCGGCGTTTGCCCGGTGATAAATGAAGAGCGCCCGGCCGTGCAACTCTGGTCGCCGTAATAATCGGTGAAGCGTACGCCTTCTTTGGCGATGCGATCAATATTCGGCGTGCGATACCCCATAACGCCATCGTTATAAGCGCTAATATTAAATAAACCGATGTCGTCACCCCAGATCACCAGAATGTTGGGCTGGTCAGCTGCTGTACTGGCTATCGATGTAAACAGTAACAGTATTGACGTGGTGAGCGCGCGCGGTGCCGCGGACCTGAAAATGCGGGTAGCTTTCATGTTGTTCTCCCGTTGCTGATTTGAATAGTTATTACTGACGCCTTCGGGACGGCGCTACGGCCACAGTATACAGATTCGCAAATAGATACGCTGCCAGTTAAGGCAAGCAACGTAGGTTAAGCGACGAGCAGCTTCTGTGCTTAAGGTAGCGAATGTCCAGCGACAAAGAATCAGCACACCTGGTACTTCCTGACTCACCCCCTCTGGCTGCAGAGCAACCGCGAAGTGAGGGCAGCGGTAAACGAAAGCGATTACTGCTTGCATGACTCTTGTCGTCCTAACGCAACAGTCTCCCCTGGCATCGCTTGGCGGCTGCGCCGGTCCTGATCGCCCGCTTGAGCCAGACATTGGCCGGTGCGCAAGGAAAGGAAATATCAACGTTCGATTTGTTTAGTTTAGACTGAATTGAATGAATGTACTACACTGCATAACATGGACAAACTCGAGAAAGCACAGGAAATCTTCATCGAACGCATGGGACTGGCCGCCGAAGCGGAGGGTCTGCCGCGCATTGCCGGGCGCCTGAACGGCCTGTTCTTCCTGTTTGGCGGACCATTCAGTTTTTCCGAACTGGCCGACCGCCTGCAGATCAGCCGTGGCAGCGTGTCGACCAATGTGCGCATGCTGCGCGACCTTAGCATCATCGAACTGGTGACCCGGCCCGGTGACCGCCAGGACTACTACCAACTCGCCGAGCATCCGTTCGGCAGCCTGCTGGCCGGCTATCTCAAACGTATGACCCATATGGAAAAGATTGTGCGTGAAGCCGATGAAGCACTCGGCACAAGCCTGCCCGAAGCGCACAAGCGCCTGCTCGACATGGCGCGCTTTTACTCAGCCGCCCGCGAGAGTGCCCGCGAGCTGATCGACAGGCTCGAAAACGAGGAACGCTGATTTTCGCGGTTGTCAACGCACCCGCATTAGCCCGTGCCCCATGGGTCGTGCCGGTCGATGCGCTGCTGCGCTCGGTGCAGACATTCCAGGCTTCAGGCAGCGGCTGGGCGTCAAACCAATCTTTTATGGACTCACAACAATGAAGAATGAAGCGAAGCGACTTGCACTGCTTGCCATCATTGCCAGCGTGCTCGTCATCGTGGTCGCGGGCTGCACGAACAAGCCCGCGCCCGAGGTCAGGCAGCCGGCACGGGCCATCACCGTGGCCGAAATAGAACTGCGCCCGATCGCCGGCAAGACCGCCGCCAGCGGCCTGCTCGTGCCACGCGAGGAAGCCGCTGTCGGAGTCGAACTGTCCGGGTTCAGGGTCAGGGAGGTGCTCGTCGAAGAGGGGGCTGTGGTCAAGGCCGGTCAGCCGCTCGCGTATCTCGACGACACCCTGTTGCGCGCGAAGATTGCTCAGGCCCAGGCCATCTACGAGCAGGATCGCAGCCAGGCCGAGCGCGTAAAGGGATTTGACGGCCGCGGTGTCCTTGCCGACGAGGAGATCGCTCTGCGCCGCAGCAAGGCTCTGGTCGCAAAAGCGCAACTCGACGACCTCACCACACAGGCCAAGCGCATGACCGTGCGCGCACCGGTAGCGGGCCTCGTGATTGAACGCAACGTGCGGCCCGGTGCAGTTTCTGGCGGTACCGAGCCGATGTTCCGCATTGCACGCGACCGCCTGATCGAACTCGACGCCGAAGTACCCGAGGACGCGCTCGCCGACATCGAGCTGGACTCGCCGGTGACCGTAGTCGTTGCCGGCAGCAAGCGTTTCGAAGGCCAGGTGCGGCTGATCAGCCCACGTATCGACCCGCAGACAAAGCTCGGCCGCGTGCGCGTGCGCTTGCCAGTCGATCCGGATGTCCGCGTCGGCGGCTTCGCCAGCGCAAGCTTCCAGAGTGAGGCGGACCCCGTGCCGGCCGTGCCAGAAAATGCCGTGCAGTTCGAGGCCAGCGGTCCGCTGATCACCGTGATTGGCGCAGACAATCGCGCTGCGCGCGTGGCGGTGAAAACTGGCGGGCGCGCCAACGGTTTCGTCGAACTGATCAATGGACCGGCGGTGGGGACGCGCGTCGCACTCGGCGGTGGCGCCTTCCTGCTCGATGGTGACCTGGTCGATCCGGAGTTGAAGGATTCCGCAAAGGCGGGTCCCGGCAAACCAGCTGCCAGGTCGGTGGCTATCGCAGTGCCTGCGAAGACGCGGAGCTGACCGATGAAACTGGGCGTTTCCGCATGGTCCATCAAGAATCCGATTCCGGTCACGGTGATGTTCATCGCGCTGCTCATTGCCGGGGTCGCCGGCTACATGTCGCTGCAGATCAAGCTCTATCCGGACGTTTCCTTCCCGATCGTGCAGGTCACCGTGCCGCTGCCCGGTGCCGCGGCGGCCGAAGTCGAGATCCAGGTCACGCGCATCGTCGAAGCCGCGATTTCGAACATCACCGGCGTCGATCACGTGACCTCGACCGTGTCGCTCGGCATATCGTCGACGGTGGTCGAGTTCGAGATCGGTGTTGACCCGCAAAAGGCGACCGACGATGTGCGCTCGGCCGTCGATGGCATCCGTTCGAGCCTGCCACGCGCCATCGAGGAGCCGATCGTTGAGCGCTTCGACATCGATTCACAGCCGATCGTGACCTATGCCGTGTCGTCCACGGCAATGTCCGATGTCGAGCTGAGCTGGTTTGTCGACGACAGCATCGCTCGACGCGTCATCAGCGAACCGGGCGTAGCCCAGGTGGAGCGCCTCGGCGGTGTCAATCGCGAGATCAACGTGACCCTCGATCCTACGCGCATGCAGGCGCTCGGACTCACCGCACCGCAGATCAACAATGCCTTGCGCGGCTTCAACGTCGACGCCGGCGGCGGCACCGCGCGCATCGGCGGCCGCGAACAGACCGTGCGTGTGCTCGGTGCCGCCACCAGCGTCGAGGCACTACGCCAGACCGTGATCCCGACTGGCGACGGCCGCAGCGTGCGTCTCGACGACGTCGCCAACGTCGCCAGCGGTGCCGCCGAACGCACCGCATTCGCGTTGCTCGATGGCACGCCCGTCGTCGGCTTCCAGGTCATGAAGACCAAGGTTGCCTCCGATGTGACAGTGCAGGACAACGCGGCGAAAGCAGTTGCCGCGCTCGAAGCATCGCATCCGGACGTCAAGTTCCGGCGCATCATTTCGACCGCGACGAACACGCAGAACAGCTTTCATGCCACGGTATCGTCCCTGATCGAAGGCATGGCGCTGGCCGCTATTGTCGTGTTCTTCTTCTTGCGCGACTGGCGCTCGACCGTGATCACCGCGCTCGCCATGCCGATCTCGCTGATCCCGAGCTTCGCGGTAATGAACATGATGGGGTTCAGCCTTAATATGATCACGCTGCTCGCACTGACCCTCGTCATCGGCATCCTGGTCGACGATGCGATCGTCGAGATCGAAAACATCCAGAAGCGGATCCAGCAGGGTGAGTCGCCTTACCAGGCAGCGTTCAAGGGCGCCGACGAGATCGGCCTGGCCGTGCTGGCGACCACGATGACGATCGTCGTCGTGTTCCTGCCGGTGTCGCTGATGGGCGGATTCGTCGGCCAGTTCTTCTTCGAGTTCGGCATTACCGTAGCTGTGACCGTGCTGTTCTCGCTGCTGGTGGCGCGCTTACTGACGCCGTTGATGGCCGCCTATTTCCTCGTGCCGGCAGGCAAGCCGCATCCACGCAAGCCGTTCACCGGTTTCTACCGCCGCTCGCTCGACTTTGCCCTCGACCACCGCTGGCTGTCGCTTGGCGCCGGCTCTGTTTTGTTCATTGGATCGCTGTGGCTGGCGACGCTGCTGCCTACGGGATTCACTCCGCCGACCGACAACGGCATCGTCAACCTGAGCATCGAAAGCGCGCCCGGCACGACCATCGACGACATGCGCGGAATCACCGACCGCCTGACCCGAAAACTCGAAGAGCGTCGCTTCGTCGATGTCGTGTTTGCGACCGTGTCCACTGGCAGCGGAACCGCGAGTGGCAGCGTCACCGTGCTGCTGGACAAGCAGCGCGACCTGACCACGCAGCAGTTCCAGACTTCGATCGGGCCGCTGCTTTACGAGATTCCGGACGTGCGTCTGGGCTTTGCCCAGAGCGGCGGTGGCGGTAGCTCGACCGTGCAAATCCTGTTGTCCAGCGAGGACGGCGACAAGCTGGCGGCCACAGCACTGAAGCTTGAACAACAAATGCGCGGACTGCCTGAATTGTCGAACGTGCACCAGGTGACCCCGCGGCCGGGGGCCGAACTGGTGATCGCGCTAAAACCCGCCGCCGCGGCGCGACTTGGCGTCACTGCCGAAGCCGTGGCCTCGATCGTACGCGTGGCAACGATAGGCGATGTTGATGCTAATTCGGCCAAGTTTAACACCGGCCAACAACGACTGACGATCCGTGTGCGTCTGCCCGGCACGGCACGCGGCGACCTGAATGCGATTGCGGCCTTGCGGGTGCCGACGTCGAACGGCCCGACGATACCGTTGTCGGCCGTGGCCGACCTTTCCTTCCAGGCCGGTGCCGCGCGCATCGAACGCTACGATCGCGAGCGCCGCGCGACGATCGAAGCCGAACTGCACGGCGTATCCCTCGGTGAAGGCATGGCCAGGATCAACAAGCTGCCGATCCTCGCCAAACTCCCCGAGGGTGTGACCAATCCGGCTTTTGGCCAGAGCGAAGACCTGATCGAACTGTTTACGAATTTCGGCTTCGCGATCCTGGCCGGCATCGGCATGATTTTCGCCGTGCTGGTCCTGCTGTTCCGCAGCTTCTTCAAGCCCATCACGATCCTCGCCGCGCTGCCGCTTTCCCTGGCCGGCGCGTTCCTCGGCCTGCTGGTCGGCGGGTCCGAACTCGGCCTGCCGGCCCTGATCGGCCTGCTCATGCTGATGGGCCTGGCGGCGAAGAACTCGATCCTGCTGGTCGAGTTCGCGATCGAGGCCGACCGTGATGGCGCCAGCCAGCGCGAGGCGCTTATCTCCGCCTGCCGCGAGCGCGCGCGGCCGATCGTGATGACGACCTTCGCGATGGCCGCCGGCATGCTGCCAACCGCACTCGGACTCGGTGAAGGTGCCGAATTCCGCGTGCCGATGGCGATCGCGGTGATCGGTGGTCTGATCAGCTCGACGATCCTGTCACTGGTCCTGGTGCCGGTGGTCTACGAATTCGTTGACGACTTCGAGTTGTGGTTGACGCCGAAGCTCGGCCGCCTGATCACGCCGGTCGAAACAACCGGGGATAAGCCCGCGTCATTGCGCTAACCACCCCCATACTAGCCGCCGTTCGATGCCGCCGTAGAATGTTCTGCTATCAGGCAAGTCACGGTCAATTGCCGACGATTCCTATATTGAGTGTCTTGCTTTCGATGCAGGTATATTGTCCTCAGTAATTGAGCCGCAATATTGAGCTGAGTAAGTCACATAAAAGAATAATACATGCTGAGCAGCATAACTTTGCCGCGTCCAACACGATCATTTCGGAACCTCACCAACTGCCTGGATCCAGCGCTTTACAGTTGGCTCCCACTCGTCGGCCCGTGTTCCAGGCAAGTGAGCGGTGTTCTCCCACGCATTGAGTTTACTCTCGATACCGAAGTTACTGGTCGGTATGAATTTCGAAGGATCGTCGAGTGAGCCCACCGTAATGTCAATATTGTCGCCATCAATAAATCTGAAGCCGAGCGGTGTACCGCAATCTCGGCAAAATGCTCGGTGAGCGATTGGCGAAGACTTGAACCAGTTGGGTTCTGATAGCCAGTCAACGTTCTGTATTGGCAAATTCTTGAACGCGATCGATACGTTGCCAGTTGCCCGTTGACACATTCGACAATGGCAGAGGTAAGCATCGAAGTTGTTGATCTTTGCAGAGAAGCGAATCTTACCGCATTGACACCCACCATTAACGAGCATAGTTCCTCCGTTTAAACTAACGCAACGATACTGACATTTTAAAGTCTATTGAAACGCAACGAAAGCACACTTTCAACGTTTGACGCCGGATGGGTGCGCGTAATCCTTCCGTATCAGCAACGGGATATCAAACGCATTTGCTGAGGCTGGCTCGGCTGTGCTCTCAATCGCTACTGAAGGCGAAGAGGCCTTGCAATCCATATGATTGCTCCGTAGTCTGCACTGCGTTTTTGCAAAAGCACAAAATGCAATAAGCACATCGCTCGTACCCAATAAATTTAATTAACCCATCCTGTTGCCTATGGGTTATATATTAACGACAGTTTCCAGCAGGAGAATGACATGCAACAGTTATCCGGACCAGACGCTTCATTCCTACATTCCGAAATGGACAATTCGCCGATGCATATCGGGCCGTTAATGATCTATGACGTATCCACCGCGCCCAATGGCTTTGTGCGTTTCAAGGATATTCTGCGCACCTTCGAAGAACGCCTCGATCGTTCTACGGTATTTCGCCGCAAGCTGGCCACCGTGCCGCTTAACCTCGATCAGCCCTACTGGATAGAGGATGAAAATTTCGACCTGGAATTTCATGTCCGCCATATCGCCCTGCCAAAGCCCGGCGACTGGCGCCAACTGTGCATTCAGGTTGCGCGCCTGCACGCACGTCCGCTAGACCGCTCACGACCGCTGTGGGAAGCGTACGTTATAGAAGGACTCGATAATGTGGATGGCTTGCCTGCAGGTTGCTTTGCGTTATTTATGAAGATCCACCATGCGGCAATTGATGGCGCTACGGGCACCGAAATCGTCGGGGCTATTCATGATTTGACGTCTGCGGCGGAACCTGCGTCGCCGGCAAAAACCTGGCATGCCGAAAAAACGCCGGGCAACGCTCGGTTGTTGTGGCGTGCATACCTTGCGAATCTACGCCACCCTTTGCGTATCGCCGGCGTGATCGGCAAAAGCGTGCCGGCCTGGCGACGGCTGCGTAGTGGTGAAAAAGAAAAGAAATTTCGAAGTTTGGGTGAGAAAGAGCGCACCCGTTTCAACGGGCCTGTTACTCCGCACCGCGTAATTGGCGCGGTGAATTACGATCTGGCCGAAATACGCCGTATGAAACAAGCGGTTGAAGGGGCGACCGTGAATGACGTGATGTTGACCATAGTGGCCGGCGCGCTGCGCAATTATTTGCTGGCCAAGAACGAACTACCCGAGAAAACCCTCGTGGCAGGCGCACCGGTCAATGTTCGCCGCGACGATGAAGTAGGCGCTGGTGGCAATGTGGTGTCAATGATGAGCATCGCGCTGCGCACCGATATTGCCGACCCACTGCAGCGACTGCAAACGGTGCACGAGGAAGCAACGCAATCGAAAGCGTATCACAATGCGATGGGCGCGCGGATGATGGCGGATATCAGCAACAGCCTGCCGTCGCATATTGCCGCGCTCGGTTTCCGCGCTGCATCGGCGGCTGGCCTGCTGGCGCGCTCAAAACCAATTTTCAACACCGTTGTAACCAATGTGCCGGGCCCACAGGTGCCGCTTTACATGAGCGGCGCCAGACTGGTACGCAGCTACGGCACCGGCCCCTGCCTGGACAATATGGGGTTGTTTCATCCGGTGACCAGCTACGATGGCATGATAGCCATTTCCTTCCAGTCCTGCCGCGAGATGATGCCTGATCCGGAATTTTACGAAGACTGTCTGCGTGCTGCCTTTGATGAATTAGAGCAAGCTGTTCCGGCACACAAGAAGAAAGCGGCAAGCCGCAGCAAGCAGGAAACGGTCAAGAAACGCAGGCCCTCAGCTGCGGCGGTGTGAGCATAAGGTACCGGAAATGCCCACACCGCCGCGGGCACTGTATGAAGAGGTTCGCTTCGGGTCGGCTATGGCAGAGTCCGCGCCGCTACTACAACGAGAGGAGGCGTTTAGCGGTATGAGCCGCAAGCTTCATTGTCTGAGGCGGCTTTTAAGAATGCGTTCAACTCTGCTTCCTGATCGTCATGCGGGTCTGCTTTTACAAACGCGCTACTAATCCTTTAACCAGGATTCGATATCACCACGCTGCGGGATTGAGCCGCTGTGCACGACCCGCTCGTCAACGACCACAGCGGGCGTGCTCATAACGCCGAAGCCCATGATGATCTCGGGATCAGTCTCTTTTGCCACGGTCACGGCTACGCCGAGTTCGCCCGCAATTTTTTCAATACTTGCCGCTGTTTTTTTGCACTTTGCACAGCCGCTGCCAAGAATCTTGATGTTTTTCATCGCAAATGTCCTCAGAGTCAGGAATAAAAGAAATTAAATATCCAGCCTGCCAGCGTGAATGCGAACAGCAACACGGCGAACACTATCGCCAGCAAACGCCACTGCATGACTTGTTTAAGCAAGATGAATTCTGGAAAACTGGCCGCCACCGTGCTCATACAAAAAGCCAACGTCGTGCCAACCGGTAGCCCTTTGGTGATCAGGCTTTCCATCACTGGAATAACGCCTGTAGCATTTGAGTACAGTGGAATACCCAGCACCACGGCGGCGGGTACCGACCACCATTGACCATCGCCCAGGTGGGCTTGCAACCAACCATCAGGCACGAAACCGTGTAACGCAGCCCCCAGTCCAACCCCAACGAACACCCATATCCATACCCGCGCAATGATATCTCGCGTTTCATCCCTGGCAAATTGATGACGGTCTGCCAGCGAAGGTTTTTTCGCCGGCGCTGCAGCGGCAGTCGTGGCTGTCCTATTAGACTTTTCATAAGCCTTAGCCGCAAAAGGTTGTAACCAGCGTTCGGCGTGGATGCTATCCAAAAAGAAGCCGCCGGCAATGCCAACACTGATGCCTACAACGACGTAGAGCAGGGTAAATTCCCAACCTAGCAAGCTTACCAGCAGCAACACGGCGACCTCGTTAATGACTGGCGACGTCAGCAGAAAAGCCATGGTGATGCCGACCGGTATGCCCGCGGAGGTAAAGCCAAGAAAAACCGGAATGCTGGAGCAGGAACAGAATGGCGTCATTGCGCCAAAGCCGGCGCCGAGTACATAGCCCACACCCCTGTTTTTTCGCGCCAGGTAGTCTCGCACCCGTTCAATGTTCATTGATGCGCGTAACCAGGCGATGAAATAAATCATCAAAAACAGCAACGCGAATATCTTAGTGGTATCTTCTACAAAGAAATGCAGCGCATCGCCCAACTTCGTCTCGGATGAGAGCGCTAAAACGTCATATACAAGCCAGTCTGCCAGTTGTGTAAATACTTCAAGCATGAGGTGTGAATTCCTGACAGCAGGGGCGAATGCGTTCGGGCCTATCGCCCATGTGACGCAGGTTTTCTTTAAGAAAAGGTGTGTTTTTGTCCGTTGCTAGCTTGAGTACCGATTTAGCCCAGTCTGGTAATGATGGATTGATGCGGTAGAAAACCCATTGCCCCTGTCTGCGATCCATGGTGAAGGATGCCTTCGCGAATATCAACAGATACCTGTACCTGCACACCAGAGGAGTACAACTCAGAAAGCAGCCGTTCGACGGCACTTCCAGAACTATGCACAGCAACTGCAACAACGCTACCCGGACAACCTGCAGGACCAGGTAAAAGACATCGTGGGTCGAATTCTACCCAGCGGAGAGTGCAGTATCAAGCGCGTGGCCGCCACCCTGGACCTGCACCCCAGGATGCTCCAAAAGCGCCTGCAAAACCAGGGAGACAGCTACGGTAAGCTGCTGAAAGAAACACGCATAAAAATGGCCGAACAACAGCTGGACCACGGCGCCATGAGTGCCACTGATCTGGTGCTGAACCTGGGTTATGCCGAGGTGTCTGTGACCGTCGTGCTCCAGCATGCCGTCGTTATAGAAGCCGGCCTGAGGCGCCGAGTTGCGATTCCTTAACGTCGGTGTAGTAATGCTTGCGGGTGGAATTGAACCAGACGAAAAACGGTTTTTTCTGTGCATGAGCTTTGTCGATAAACTTCAGGCCCGCGGCGAGAAACTCTTCATCAACCGCTCCCATACGTTTTTTGGTCAGCGGACCGGAGTCTTCTATCTTGCCGTCAGCGTAACTGTGGATCACACCGCGTGGACCATGTTGCCTACGAAATTCAGGAACTTTAGGATAATCGGGGTCTTCCGGTTTCTCCTCGGCGTTGAGGTGATACAAGTTGCCGAAAAACTCATCAAATCCATGATTGGTGGGCAGGAATTCATCCCGGTCGCCTAAATGGTTCTTGCCGAACTGGCCAGTGGTGTAGCCCAGCGGCCGCAGTAGTTCGGCCAGGGTCGGGTCTTGCGGTTGCAAACCAGCCGGTGCGCCTGGCGTGCCAACTTTGGTCAGGCCGGTACGCACCGGGTGTTGACCGGTGATAAAGGCAGCGCGCCCTGCCGTGCAGCTCAGCTCGCCGTAGTAGTCGGTAAATACCGTGCCCTCTTCGGCAATACGGTCGATGTTAGGGGTCTCGTAGCCCATCAGCCCGCGGCTGTAATTGCTAATATTGGTTATGCCTATGTCATCACCCCATATAATCAATATGTTGGGCCGTTCGGCGGCCGCCAACGCAGAAAGAGGTAGGACAACGCCGCACAGTAGGCGGCAATGTTAGCTGGCCAGCCAGGCCGCTGCGTTTTATTGTGTGTCAGGTTTTTCACGTTTTCCCCTTTTTCTAAAATAAGTTCTGTGTCAACGAGCCAGGCGACGGGCGCATTATGGCCGCCAGTCGGTCAATAGAATGTCAGCTAGTTGACAGTCAATAGCTAACATTGATGCGAACATACTATTTGCGGTGACTATCATAAGCGACTGCAACGCTGCCTGATCAAATTTAATTATTAGAAGAAATAAACCCCTGTGAATGGTGCCGAAGCGCTTTTGAGAACTCTGGTGGATAGCGGCGTTGATGTGTGTTTTGCTAATCCTGGCACGTCCGAAATGCAGCTGGTGTCTGCTATCGGGCAGAGCGATGCAATGCGGCCAATTCTGTGCTTGTTCGAAGGCGTCGTCACGGGCGCCGCCGATGGCTATGCGCGCATGGCAGACAAACCAGCGGCCACGTTGCTACATCTGGGTTCCGGTATTTCCAATGCCATGGCCAACCTGCACAACGCCAAACGCGCCAGAGTACCGCTGGTGAACATCGTTGGCGACCACGCCACCTATCATCAACAGTACGACGCACCACTGACCGCTGACGTGCCCGCGCGCGCGCGCATCTGCTCGGCCTGGAGCCGGGTGGCCGAATCGGCGGACGATTTGTCTGTTAGCGGGGCACAGGCGGTGCAGGCTGCGATGCAGGGCGCCGGCGCAATTGCAACGGTGATTGTGCCTGCTAACCATGCGTGGGATGAAGCCAAAGAAGCGGCGCCCGCGTTAGCTGCATCGCAACTGCAGTTGGCAGCCGAAGAGGCGATCGCGACTGTTGCCGACGCGCTGGGGAACGGCAAGCGAACCGCCATTCTGCTCGGTGGCCGCGCACTACGCGAGCACAATCTCGCAGCCGCCGGCCGCATCGCGGCAGCCAGTGGTGCCACGTTGCTGTGTGAAACGTTTCCGGCGCGTCTGCAACGCGGTGCGGGCCGAGTGCCGGTGCAGCGGGTACCCTATTTCGGCGAGCAGGTGGCCGAGCTGTTGCAGCCATTTGAGCAACTAATTTTGGTCGGCAGTGCCGCCCCGGTGAGCTTTTTTGCCTACCCCGGCAAGCCAAGCTGGCTGACCCCCGAAAGTTGCGATATTCATACCCTGGCGAGCGTGGACGAGGATATCAACACGGCGCTGCTGGCGCTTGCCGACAAGATAGATGCGCCCGCAACCCCCACCACATTGGTGCAGCGCAATCAGCCCACGTCGCCAAGCGGACCGCTGACGCCAATGGCAATAGGCGAAACCCTCAGTGCGCTGCTGCCGCAGCACTGCATCGTGTCGGATGAAGGCGCCACCTGTGGTTTGTCCATTTACGCTGCCACCGAACGAGCAACTGCGCATGACTGGCTGACGTTAACCGGCGGCGCGATAGGTCAGGGCCTGCCGCTGAGCCTGGGCGCTGCGATTGCCTGCCCCAATAGAAAAGTGGTGGCACTGCAGGCAGACGGCAGCGGCATGTACACCATCCAGGCGCTATGGACCATGGCGCGCGAGCAGACCGATGTCACTATCGTGCTGTTGAATAATCGCAGTTACGCCATTCTCAACATCGAATTGGCGCGAGTCGGCGCTGGCGAACCCAATGCCAAGACCTTGTCAATGCTTGATCTGTCGAACCCGGATATGAGTTTTGTCGATATGGCGCGAGGCATGGGTGTTGCCGCCACACGCGCAGAAAATGCAGAGGAGTTTCACCAGCAGTTCGCGACAGCGATGACGACCAAAAGGCCGCAGCTGATCGAAGCGATGGTGAGTCAATAATCCTGAAGGACAGTTCTCCACCAATATCATCTTGCTGAAGTACTAACCCGGTCGCTGGTCCAGCATCATCGCTAATGTCGACAGCTGGCCCAGATTTTTTATCAACACCGTGCCATAGTCGATTTTGATCATACCTTGCTCCTGCCAGACTTTTAGCACTTTATTTACCGGCTGGCGTGAAGAGCCCACCATAAAACCGATATCTTCCTGCGTAATACGCATATCAAAGTGTATGCCGTCCGGGCACGGATTGCCCAGAGAATTGGCCAGCTCGCAAAGCTGATTGGCAATTCTGTTCGGCAGCGGTATTAAATTGGCTGCTTCGAAATTGTTGAACAGTTTGCGGCTGCGCTTGCACAGCATGCGGCACAGCTCATGGCTGATTTCCGGGTGACGCAACCATTACTCCTCAAACTGCCGGCGGGCGATCACGGCGATCTCAGTGCTGCCGAACGCCTGGGTCATATGCGCGCGCGGTTGCCGATCAATCAGACTCAGTTCGCCGAAACAGCTACCGGGTTCGAAGATGACATACAGTAATTCTCTGCCTTCCGGCGACAACACATAGAGTCTGACATGACCCGATATGATCTGATACAGCTCGTTGCCGGCGTCACCACGGCGATAGATAAATTCGTGATCTTCGTAGCGGCGGATGGTCATACATTTTCTCACCGCTGCCTGAATTCATGCAGGCAGTGGTTCGATCCAGTCGTAGCGCGCCAAAGGTTTGCCCATATTTATTCTTCGATTGTAGCCCAGTTGACCGAGTTCTGAACCGCGTCTCCATCATA
This sequence comes from Pseudomonadales bacterium, assembly GCA_037969395.1. GTDB lineage: Bacteria > Pseudomonadota > Gammaproteobacteria > Pseudomonadales > JAUIET01 > JBBKXJ01. The sequence continues at coordinate 4,185 of JBBKXJ010000306.1, read as the reverse complement.
CTACAGACGATTTCCTGGTGACAGGAGAGGTGGCGGTGTATGTTAATCTGCGACCCGCACGGATGATCCAAACCGTTGCTGAACCGCGCTCCGCTTAACGACGATGTGCGCCGCCGGCTGCCTAACATTACTATCAAACTTAGGGCGTCGACTATGCTCCATATTATCCGCACACTCATCGTATTGATCGGCGTAACTCTGTTCTGGTCGCTCGTTGCACACGCGGCAGAGGCGCCCGATCTTAATGTTTAACGCAGCTTTCCCGCCTATTATCTGGCGCACAAAAAATATTTTGAGCCACAGATTATTAAGCTCGAGAATCAACCCGTGTGGGTGTTGCGCAACCTTGGCGATTGGGCGGCCAATGTCACCGTTATAGCAGGTCCGAGCGGGCTTATCGTATACGACAGCGGAGTAAACACGGCGCACGGTGCGCTAATTAAAGTGGCGATTGCTAACATTTCCGGCAAGCCGATAGTGGCGGTTATCTCCTCCCATCATCACGCTGACCATGTCGGCGGTGCCAGCGCGCTGGTCAATGCTGACGCGTTAAAACCGGATAGAGAAGGGTCCGCGGTGCGCGAGACGAAAGTGCCGGACCTTGAAGAGAAAATCGCTGCACTCAAATTGGAGATGTTACGCCTAAAATAACGTGAGCGTCAGCTGCTGGCGCAGCCGGACAAGCAACTATCGGACACTGATCCGGACTCTCGCCTGATGAAGAACAGCGGCAAAGGTTCGCAGGTCAGCTATAACGTTCAGACGGCAGTGGACGCTGAGCACAAACTGATAGTAGCCCAAGATGTCACCAACGCTCCGATCGACAGGCATCAGCTCGCTTCCATGTCGAAGCGTGCTAAAAAAGCGTTAAAAAGTGAGGAGCTGACCGTACTTGCCGAATGAGGTTACTACACGGGTGAAGAGATACGGGAGTGCCACTTGGCCGGTATCAAGGCGCTCGTACCGAAGTCATATACCTCGACTAGCAAAGCGGCGGGTCTGTTTGATAAAGAAGACTTTGTCTACGACGGTCGGGCAGACCAGTACAACTGCCCGGCAGGTGAGGCACTGCCGCGGCGCCATTGTTCTATCGAGGCGTGGATGACGATTCACTACTACTACGCGTCCCAGTTGGTGTGTCGAGACTGCAAGTTGAAGTCCAAATGCACTACAGGCAAAGAACGTCGTGTACGACGCTGGGAACATGAGGGGTTGCTGGATGCCATGGCTGAAGAGCTGCGTCATACGCCGGATGCCACGCCGACGCGAGCGCGCACGGTGGAGCACCCGTTCGGGGACCCTAAAGACTTGGATGGGTTCACAGTATTTCCTGATGAAACGGCTTAAAAGCAATCGCACTGAGATGAGTCTGCACATCCTTGCCTACAATCTGAAACGGATGATCAGCATCATGGGCGTCATACCATTAATGGAGGCAATGAGGGCCTGAGGGGTAGGTAACCCCCTTTTATTTGGCTACCAGGGCGGCGCTTTGAGTCGCGACAGATCGATTAAATAAGTCACCGGAGTTATCCGACGCCGGTATCGAGTTGCCCATACCGACTCAGAGCCGTTCTAACGCGCAACAATGTGCGTTTTTTAGAAAAATCGAGAACAACCCGGTTTTCACACACGCTCGGCCGTCGCTTGACTGATCACTGACCTTTTCCCAATCTACGTGAAAGACAGCTGACACGAGAAAGCGGCCACTCGAGTGTGGCATTGCCTGTCAATTACATTGGGGAACGTCAGCATTTCATCCGTTTTTGACATTCAAATAGAAAATCAATAGTGCGCGAAATCAATGTGTTGCGAGAGTCCAATCTGATTTCTACAATGATTTCATTACCGAAAGACACTTTTTTAAAGTACTTTCGAGATCATACGGAGATCGCGGTTTTCTGAGGCGAAATCGTGGATTTAGCTAATTATTGGGCGTCGTACAACCCGCCAGAGCTCCTACGGACGCGAGTGACCGCGTAAATAGCGGTTTTGCGACGTTTCTAGAACCGGGATCATAAAAGTGTATTAGACATCTGAAACACATGAAGAAGTCAGATCGACAGTTTTTAACTTCATGATTTCATGGGCCTTTTTGAGACCGCCAGGCCGTCAAAAACGGATGAAATGCTGACGTTCCCCAAACAGACCGAGTACTCACGGCAGGCGACGCCTATGTCATTCCACCCCACGCCGAACATGCGCCGCGCGGTGGACCGCAGGGTGCGCGGGCTATAGTTTTTCGTATTCATGTGGAGGGTACGAAAGAGCGTATTCTGGTTGAAGAATAAATGGCGCCGGTTCCGACGAGCTCTGAGCCTTTCTCTAGAGTGCACGGTCGGATATTCCAGCGTACCGTCAAAAGCCTTTGCTTTCTGTGGTTCGCTGAATTGGAAAGTTAGGTTTCCCAATATCACCGCGTGGGTAGCCTTGAATTGAGGATGCGGTTAACCATTCGAGGAAAACGCCTTGAGTAAGAACGCACTTATCGTTAAACAAAGATCCGCCTGAAACCCGAACTGTTGAGCCGGTAGAGTCGGGAAATATTGTTGCGTTTCTCCGTGTTGGTGGTCTGCACCATCGTTACCAGAGAATAGCGGCATGCTAGTCATGGCATGGAATGACCGGAAAAACGACACGATCTAATTATCAGGAATGACAGGTTGAACTGAGCGGTCAGCTTGAACGCCGCGACGATTTACTCTATCTGCGAATCGCATCAAATAGCGTGCACCGTATCTGAAGAAATCAGGCCCATAAACGGACTGCATCCGATGGGATGACGCAACAGATGACCAGCTGGGGTGTTGCCACGAAGTTTGATTTTGCAAACAATGTCACTCCCGGCGTAGCATGATATGCGCGAACCAGCGTCACAGAAGACAACATCAGGAGAGAGTCATGAAAATTTTTGGTGCAACGATTTTTCTGTTGCTTGTTATTAGCGGTCAGCTACGCGCACAGAACGACAGTGAATTCGAATGGCAGTTGAAGAAAAATCAGGATGGCATCGAGGTATACACTCGAAGTGTTGAAGGCTCAAAGTTCAAAGCAGTCCGCAGCGTCATGCTAACGGACTTTCGACTGAGCAGCGTGGTAGCGCTTATTCGTGATGGAGAGGCGTGCCCCAGGTGGGCGGACTTGTGCAAAGAGTCGCAGGTTATAGAAGAAATTAGCGAAACCGAACAGATCGTTTATAGCTACAATGATATACCCTGGCCAGTTAAGGACCGTGATGCCATCACCAAAGTTATCTGGAAACAGGATCCAGAGACGCATGTTGTCACCATGACCGCAACCGCAATAGACGGCGATCAAGTGCCAGAAAATAATAGGGCAGTGCGTTTGAAGCATGCCGTGACAAAGTGGATTCTCTCACCGCAGATTGATGGCCAACTGAAAATCGTTAGCGAAGGACATATTGATCCGGCTGGACCTACACCTGCATGGGTCACCAACCTGCTGCTCATTGACTCGCCGTTGAAAACCATGCAAAACCTTCGCAGGGAATTCACAGCAGATAACTACGCGGGAGAAAGCTTCGAGTTTATTCATTAGCTGTTTTAACATGAATCGTGCGATTTTTTCTGCTAGTAAACATGCAGAAAAAATTAAGTTGGGGTTGCGGCGTCCAGCTTTACTCGACTTCGAGAACGAAGACAGTCGCGCCAACCCAATCTTGTCCCCAGGGTAGAGCTGTTGCCTCTTTTCCACGCACTTGCTATTGACTTCGACGCCTCCTCCGCTTGATACATCTTCAACGAAGAAGGAGTTGCCTTTGGCCACATGGATGACGGCGTGACGTGTCTTGAAACGCTGATTTCCTCGATCATCACGTCGTAGCTGCCACTGCGACCCAGAACCAGACCCTGCGGGTGAATTGGCCACTTTTTTCCTACTGCCGTGCACGTAAATACGGCGGTCTGTTTCTGGAAGTCGTGCTAATCATCGGCCGATGGTAGCGCAGCAGAGATGTTGCCTAAAAACACCGTATCGCGACCAAGCTCCGCATCTGGAAAGATGTGTTGTTCTCCCATGGATTGAGAAACCGCTGATTCCGTTTTACTGGCAACCAATTTCCACTCACCTATAGCGTTGTCGACGGTGGATTGGCCAGCGTGAGAATATGTGACCGCCAGGTTCGTACAGGCGTTTTTGCTGGCTTTTGCGACGGCATAGCATTTT
>JBBKXJ010000305.1:0-9318 GCA_037969395.1 Pseudomonadales bacterium | reverse complement strand
AAGCGTTCCGGTGGCATTTTGTCGCTGCGTAATAGCTCATGGGTAACCGATGCAGCACGCGCAGAGGATAAGTCCCAGTTGGAGCGAAAACGGTCGGTTCTGATGGGGATATTATCGGTATGGCCCTGCACAGCAATGTCGCCTTGCTTGACGGCCATAATATTGCCCAGCTTTTTCAGCGCCTTGTAATACGAGCCGGTTAACGAGGCCGAGCCGGATGAGAACGCACCCTTTTCTTTAATGCGAATAATAATTTGCCGGCCACGAGTTTCGATTTCGACTTCTCCGGCAGAAATCTGATCTTTCAAAGCCGCAGCCAAATCCATCGCATCCTGTTCGGTTGCCTTCACCAGCTTTTCTAATTTTTTGATGACGTCCGCTCTATCTCCTGCACCGCCATCGCCCTGAAAATCCAGTGAGGGCTGTTCCAGTTCATCGGTTTTTTGCCATATCTCGTTGATTGGCGTCGGCTCCGGACGACCAGGACTAAACTCCTGGGCAATGATGCTGGTGCCTTTGGGTACGTCGTTAACCTTAAGTTTTTTCTGCACGCCAAACGACTCGCGCATCGAACCCGCCAGTCGCTTAAATTCCATTGCATCCATTTGCGAGAACGACAGCAGCAACACGAAAAAACACATCAGCAGCGACATTAAGTCGGCGAAAGTCGGCAGCCAGGCCGGTATACCGGGTTCCGGCTCAGGACATTGGCATTCGTCTTCCACTATTCTTTCTCGCTTTCGCGTTTGGCTTCTGGCAAGTAGGTGCGCAGCATTGAGTCAATAACACGCGGGTTCTGGCCCGCCTGAATGCCAAGCAGCGCGTCGATAATCAGATTTTTCAGGCGGCCTTCTTCGGTACGGCGCAATTTTAGTTTATCGGCTATCGGGCCGGCGATCATGGTGGCCAGCATGGCGCCGTACAAGGTAGTCAGCAGCGCCACCGCCATAGCCGGGCCGATGGATTTAGGATCATCCATCGCCGACAACATTTGTACCAGACCAATTAGCGTACCGATCATGCCCATTGCCGGGCCAACATCGGCGATAGCAAGAAATATTCTCTGGCCCAACTCGTGCCGCTCCAGAGCCTGATTCATGTCTTTGCTGAGGGTGCCCTTTACCACGTCGGGGTCCTGGCCGTCGACCAGCATCTGAATACCATTTTGCAAATACGGATTGCTGACATCGGCACCTTCAAGCGCGAGCATGCCACCCTTGCGCGCCGTGTCGGCCAGCTCAACGATTTGGTCGATCAACGCGCCCGGCTCGTCGAGCTTGAACATAAAAGCTTTGCCGGCGACTTTAAAAGCACCCAGAAACTGACCGAGGCCAAATTTCATCAATACCACAAACAATGAACCGACAATGACGATCAACAGCGATGGCACGTTCACCATGGTGCCGATGTCGCCACCGAGCACCATGGCCATCATCACGATTGCAAAGGCACCGAGCATGCCGATAAGTGTTGCTAAATCCACCAAAGACTCCTTTAATCCGTTCGCTTAGTGCATACGCTGGTCTTGTCTTTTTGCTGCGTATGACTAAAAATGAATCAAATCCGTTTATCTCTTTTACCTAAAGCGTAGCCCCAAGTCCGCAGAATGCACGCCGGTCAATATCAAACTGTGACAATTGACCGGCATCCTTCGCTTGGGTAATGTGGCGCGCTGACATATGCTGGAGAGCCCTATGGCGCGTACCAAAAAAACGCCCAATTTTGAACAAACGTTTGCGCAGCTGGAAGAGTTGGTGCTGCAAATGGAGTCTGGCGAGCTTGAATTGGAGCAGTCGCTGGCCGCTTTTGAGAAAGGCATCAAACTCACCCGCGATTGTCAGACCGCACTTAGCAACGCCGAACAGAAAGTTCAAATGCTGTTGCAAGAGCACGGCGAATTGAAAACTGTAGACTTTGACGTCGATGCACTCGTCGATGACGCGGATGACTGAGCGTTTTTCGAGCTATCTTGCCGCCGGTCAACAACGCGCAAACGCTGCACTGGATACGAATCTGCAGGCACAGACGCAAAACCCTCAAATTGAACCTCGACTGGCCTCGGCCCTGCGCTACTGCGTACTGGGCGGCGGTAAGCGCGTGCGGCCAGTGTTGGCCTACGCCGCTTTCGCCGCGGCCGGAGGCAAAGGCGACACGCAAGCGGTCGATAAAATCGCCTGCGCGCTGGAGTTTATGCACTGCTACTCGCTTATTCACGATGATCTGCCAGCAATGGACGACGACGACTTACGTCGTGGCCAACCCAGCTGTCATCGCGCTTACGATGAAGCCACCGCTATTTTAGCCGGTGATGCGCTGCAGGCGATGGCGTTTGAGCAACTGAGCGAGGCCAATGAATTGAGCGCCGCACAGCGCTGCGAGCTGCTGCGAATTTTGGCCCACGCTGCGGGTCCACGCGGCATGGTAGGCGGCCAGATGCTTGACCTGCAAGCTGTCGATCAAACCCTGAGCAGCAGTGATCTGGAAGCATTGCATCGTGCGAAAACCGGCGCGCTGATTTGTGCATCGCTAGAGATGGGCGCGGTCTGCGCTGCAGCATCAGACGCGCAGCGTCGCGCGCTGGTCGAGTACGGCAACAATATTGGCCTGGCTTTTCAAGTGATTGACGATATTCTCGATGTGGAGGCTGAAACCAGCGAACTGGGAAAACAGCAGGGCGCGGATGTGCGGCTTAATAAGCCGACCTACCCATCGCTGCTCGGTATTGACGAAGCCAGGCAGTACGCCAGCCTGCTGCAGCAGCAGGCCTGCGCGGCAGTCGCAATATTTGCTGAAAAAAACTGGGCATTGCAGGCGCTCGCAGGCTATATTGTGCATCGCAGCAGCTAGGAGGCTGTCGTGTTTAGAAGTCAGCGCTGGCTTGCGCTACAATGCCGGCCCGCCACACAACATCAATATTGTCGTAACGCATGTCTGACAAACTGAAAATGTTCGAGGCATTGCCCTCCACGCCGCCTGCCACTCCACTGCTGGACGCCGTATCGCTACCCGACGATGTGCGCCGACTTGACGAAGCCCAGCTGCCGCAGCTGGCCAACGAGTTGCGCGAATTTCTGCTCTACAGCGTGGGCCAGACCGGCGGTCATTTTGGCGCCGGGCTGGGCGTAGTCGAGCTAACCGTCGCCCTGCATTTTTTGTACAACACCCCTTACGACCGCCTGGTGTGGGACGTAGGCCACCAAACCTATCCGCATAAAATTCTTACCGGCCGCCGCGCTAACATGTTGACCATGCGGCAAGCCGAGGGCTTGTCGGCATTTACCAAGCGCGCTGAAAGCGAATACGACTGCTTCGGTGTCGGCCACAGTAGCACCAGCATTAGCGCCGCGCTTGGTATGGCGCTGGCAGTAGCGCAAGATAAGTCACAGCGCAAAGTCGTAGCCGTTATTGGCGACGGCGCCATGACGGCCGGCATGGCCTTTGAAGCGCTCAATCATGCGGCTCATACGCGCGCCAATATGCTGGTGATTCTGAACGATAACCAGATGTCTATCTCGCATAATCAAGGTGGGCTGGCAAATTATTTCGCCAAAATCTGGGCCAGCAAGCTGTACACCAGCATGCGCGAGGGTGGTAAAAAGGTGTTGGAGAAAATGCCCTCCGCGTGGGAGCTGGCGCGCCGCACAGAAGAACATATGAAGGGCATGGTTGCACCCGGCACCCTGTTTGAAGAACTCGGTTTCAATTACATCGGGCCAATGGACGGTCATGACCTGGACAGCCTGGTCAACACCATTGCCAATCTGCGCGAGTTGGAAGGCCCGCAGCTACTGCACATCACCACTTGCAAAGGTCGCGGCTTTATGCCGGCCGAAAACGATCCGGTGGGCTATCACGCGATTAACAAAATAGATCCTGCAACGAAAAGCAGCAACGGCAAACAGCCGCCGCGACCCAAATACCAGCAAGTGTTCGGCGATTGGTTGTGCGATATGGCCGCGTTGGACAGCAAATTGATCGGCATCACCCCGGCCATGGGAGACGGTTCGGGCATGGTCGAGTTTGCCGAACGCTTCGCCGACCGCTATCACGACGTCGCGATTGCCGAACAGCACGCGGTAACGCTGGCGGCCGGCCTGGCCTGTGAACATATGAAACCCGTGGTGGCGATTTATTCGACCTTTCTGCAGCGCGCCTACGATCAACTGATACACGACGTTGCCCTGCAAAACCTCGACGTACTGTTCGCCATCGACCGCGCCGGTCTGGTTGGCGAAGATGGCCCAACCCATGCGGGCAGTTTTGATTTGAGCTTTTTGCGCTGTATTCCCAATATGGTGGTGATGGCGCCGTCGGATGAAAATGAAACGCGCAAGCTGCTGACTACCGGCTTTCACCACGCCGGCCCGGCGGCGGTTCGTTACCCACGCGGCACTGGTCCTGGTGCGTTTATAGAACTGGATATGCAAATTGTTGACATTGGCAAAGGCGTAGTGCGCCGCGACGGCAAGCACATTGCAATTCTGGTATTCGGCACTTTGCTGGCAGCAACGCTGCCAGCGGCCGACGCGCTGGACGCCACGGTCGTCGATATGCGCTTCGTCAAACCGCTGGACACCGCACTGATCACGCAGCTGGCTCATAGCCATGAGCTATTGGTGACTGTGGAAGAAAACGCTGTATTTGGTGGCGCCGGTTCCGGCGTCAACGAGTTCCTGCACGCGCAGAATGTAACGGTGGAAGTTTTAAACCTTGGCTTGCCGGATAAGTTTATCGAGCACGGCAAGCCGCAGGATATGTTGCGCGACTGCGGTTTGGACGCAGCGGGTATAGAAAGACAGATTAGTGAACGTTTTGCCCGGATTGCGCACCTGGAACAGCAAAAGCAGGCTAATCAGAGCGCAAGCAAGAGTGCGGCATCATAAGTCAGCGTCGTTGATGTGGCCCAGTTTACCGAATTTGGTCGCCAGGTAACCGGCATTATGCGGATTGTCACCGGTGCGTAAGGGCAGCCGCTCAGTAACCTCCACCCCCAAACGTTCTACGGCATCGACCTTGCGCGGATTGTTAGTCAGCAGGCGCAGCCTGGCAACGCCGAAATGGGCGAATATTTCTTCACACATGCTGTAATCGCGCATATCGGCGCCAAACCCTAGCTGCTCGTTGGCTTCTACCGTATCGGCGCCGTCGTCCTGTAACTTATAGGCGCGAATTTTATTCAGTAAGCCAATGCCGCGGCCTTCCTGGCGCAGATAAATCAGCATGCCACGCTTCTGTTCGGCGATTTTTTGCATGGCGGTTTGCAGCTGCGAGCCACAATCGCAGCGCATACTAAACAGCGCGTCACCAGTCAGGCATTCGGAGTGAATGCGCGCCAGTACCGGCTCGCCGCCGCCAAGTTCGCCCATCGCCAGCACAACAATTTCCTTGCCATTGTCCATATCCTCAAACGCATGGATGGCGAACTCGCCCCATGGGGTTGGCAATTGCGATGTTACTTCGTAGCGAACGGTCACAGCGGATTCCTGCTTTTTACTTAGGAATGGGAACGAAATAACTGCATCGTTATTGCGCCGGATTTTGTTCGTCTTCGAGGCGTGGTGACAGGCGCATAGTCGAACTATGTCGCTGTTACCGCAACGAAGAAGACGAACGAAAAGATAAGCAAGAACGTCAAGTTATTTCGTGACCGTTCCTTAGCCAGTTATTCTAGCAGGTATGACAGGTTGAATAATCTAGTATTTCTGCTGCAGCGACAGCACACCCTGATTCTCTTCCATTGTGACGTGGTTCAGGTAGCTCATGCCGAGCAAAATCTCGTGCGGGAAACTGCCTTCTAACACCGCCGCGGCAACATTGTTAACGGCAATGCCGCCAACGGCGACTGACTTGAGCTTTATATAATACGCTTTGGTAATACCGCTGGCTGTGCGTACCGAACCCTGTCTGCCATGCAGCAAATAGTCTATGCCCAGCCGTTTGGCAGCTTTACTGCTCATGGCCACACTGGTAGCACCGGTATCGATGAGCAAATTGACTGTTTGGCCGTTGATGGTGCCCGCCGTGAAATAGGAATTATTGCGTGTTTTATTTACCGCTACCCGACGCTTGGGCGGCGCCGAGAACGCAGTACTAATGGTTTTGGACAGACGCAAGCGCTGGCGTTTGCCGTTTAACTCGATGTGCGCTTGCTGTGGGGAGGCAGCCAGCAAGTGCACGCCTTCAGGGCTGGTTTGACCGACTTTCAACAACCGTCGCTTGCCATCGATCTTCAGTACCGCTGCATTCTTAAACAACCCTTCGGCGCGCACATTCATCGGCTGCGCCTGAATGGCAACTGATAGAATAAGCAAAAAGGTGGCGAGGGTAAGACGAAACATGGCAGACCGGTGAAGTAACATTCATATTAATAATAGACCTTGCCTCACCAGCATCAAGTTCACGATACTAGTCGTTCCCCCCCAACTCCACATATCAACTCGCTTTAACTTTATGTCAAAACGCAAAAAAAGCCGCTCTCGCAAAGCGCAGCCCGCCAACCGGCGCGCCATATCTATCAAGCTCATACTCGGTTTGCTGATCGTTGTCGCTGTGAGCCTGATCGTGCTGGATTCGATCGTGAAGGAAAAATTCTCCACCAGAAAATGGACGGTGCCTGCCAGGGTATACGCCCGCCCGCTGGAGCTGTATAGCGGCCAGTCTGTAAGCTCAGCCCAACTGGAGTACGAATTGGACATGCTGGGATATGACCGTGCAACCACTCTTAAAGCGGGCCAATATAATGAAAGTGGCGACAGCCTGAGCCTGCACACACGCGGATTTCGCTTTGGCGACGGCCTGGAGCCGGCGACTCAGGCACGCATTGAGTGGAACGGCGACAAGGTTGTGCAGATCTTTGATGACAGCGGCAATAACCTGGACTTGCTGCGGCTGGAGCCACTGAAGATAGGCGGTATCTATCCCGCGCATAACGAAGACCGGTTACTGATTGAACTGAAGCAAACCCCGAAAGGTATGCTGGAGTGCTTGTTAGCGGTTGAAGACCGCGGCTTTTATTCGCACTGGGGCATCTCACCCACTGGTATTGCGCGCGCCATGTGGGTCAACGTGAAAGCCGGCAGTTGGCGCCAGGGCGGCAGCACCATCACCCAGCAGTTAATAAAGAATCTTTATCTCACCACCGATAAATCGCTGTCGAGAAAGCTTATTGAAATGCCGATGGCGATGATGGTTGACCTGCATTTTAGTAAAGAAGACATTCTGCAGGCCTTCGTCAATGAAGTGTTTCTGGCGCAAGACGGCAGCCGCGCCATTCACGGCTTTGGTCTGGCTAGCCACTATTTTTTCAACCAGCCACTGCAAGAGTTAAAGCCACATCAATATGCGCTGCTGGTTGGTATGATCAAGGGGCCTTCCTATTACAACCCGTTGACCCGGCCACAGCGTGCCATCGACCGTCGTAACGTGGTACTGGGTGTCATGGCCGACGCCGGCATAATGAGCGCGGAGGAGGCGCACTACGCCCAGTCTCTACCGTTAGACATCAGCAAAAAACCAACGCGCAGCAAACGTCACCCGGCTTATCTTGACCTCGTGCGCCGGCAGTTAACGCGCGACTACAAAACAGAGGATTTGGAAAATGAAGGGCTGCGAATTTTTACTAACTTCGACCCCATTTTACAGAACGAGACTGAGCTAAGCCTGCAGCGCTCGCTGTCTGCAATCGGCGGCCGCTACTCCGGCGATCCCGAATGGTTCGATAAGCTGGAAGCGGCCTCGGTGGTCACCAATGTCAGCAACGGCGAGGTGCTGGCGCTGGTGGGTGGCCGCAATCCGCGCTTCGCCGGTTTTAATCGAGCGCTCAATGCACGCCGGCCTATCGGTTCGCTGGTTAAGCCGGCTGTGTATTTGAGCGCTCTGGAACAACCCGACAACTATACGCTTGCCACTCATATTGAAGACGTTGAGTTTGAACTGCCGCTACCCAACGGCGATGTATGGTCGCCGGATAATTTCGATCACGAAAACCACGGCACGGTGACGTTACTGGACGCGCTAAGCCACTCCTACAACCGTGCAACCGCCCAGCTTGGCCTCACTGTTGGCATCGAAAATGTGTCGAAAACCTTACAGGATCTGGGCGTCGAGCGCGACATTCCGCAGCACCCCTCTCTGCTGCTGGGCTCCATTGAATTATCGGTACTGGAGGTTGCCGAAATGTACCAGACAATTGCCCTCGGTGGTTTTCAAGCGCCACTGCGTGCCATTCGCGAGGTGCTGGACGCCCAGGGCGAACCGCTGAAGCAATATAGTTTAAAGATTCAGCAACAGTTTGCACCCGACTCCATGCACTTGCTGCAATATGCGCTGCAGGCAACCATGCGCGAAGGCACTGGCCGACGCGCCTACTGGCAATTGCCGCGCGACTTCGCCGTAGCCGGCAAAACCGGCACCAGCAGCGGCCAGCGCGACAGCTGGTTCGCAGGCTTTGCCGGTGATTATTTGGCGGTGACATGGCTTGGCACCGACGACAACGCAGAGACGCCGCTCACCGGCAGCTCGGGCGCGCTCTCGGTCTGGTCTGATCTGTTTGCTCACATCAGTCACCAGCCGTTGAATTTCATGCGCCCCGAAGGCATTGTATATGCGTGGACTGACCCCGCCAGCGGCCGACGCAGTGCGGCGAAGTGCGAGGGGGCGCGCTATATGCCTTACATAGCCGGCACCGAGCCCCTGAAGGCCGCATCGTGCGTGCGTAAAAAACGTTCGCTGCGTAGTTGGTTTCAGAAGTTGTTTGATTAACCCCAGGCTGGAGAGGCCACCGTAACATGCGTAAATTTGCGATTCTGATATTGCTTGCCGGACTACACGGCTGCGTCACGATTGACCCGCTGCCGCCGGTGCCGATGCCCGACGACAAAGCGTCGGCATCCGAGCAGCAAAGCGACCCCGACTTCGAATCATCCTATCCGCCGGCTGACGCGGAGCAAGAGGAACGCGTTGCCATTGCAACGCCGGAGTCAGTCAATCGTCTGCCACAGCAAAAGCAGCAATCGGCAGCAGCCGGTTTACGTAGTCAGGCTCGCGCAGCGGTTGCCGACGGCGATAGCGAAAAAGCGATTCGTTATCTGGAAAGGGCTCTGCGCATCGCGCCACGCGAGGCACAAACTTACTACGACTTTGCCAATGTGCGGCTGAATCAGCAGCGCCCGGAAGAGGCGCTACAATTAGCGCGGCGTGGCCTGGGCATGCGCCCGGACCTATCGTTGCGCAACGATCTTGAGCAATTGCTGCAGCTCAGTAATGACCGGCTGAATCGCTAATGTTGAGTTAGTTTATAACCGCCTGCGCCGCTTTTCT
>JBBKXJ010000304.1:0-14512 GCA_037969395.1 Pseudomonadales bacterium | reverse complement strand
TCCTGTTCCGACATCCACTTATCTTTGGGTTCCTGCGTGCAATCCGGCGCCGCCATAACGGAAAAGGCCAACGTGGACAGGACGGTAACTGCGAGTAGTTTGCGAGTAATAGTTTTCATAATCGCTCCTTTTTTCAATAAGGGCTAAGCCCATTAAATAAACAATGTGTGAATAGTGGTTCTTTGTCGCTATCTTCTGTTGCTTTCTACATTAAGTTGCCCTTGTATTCCTCCCAGCCACCTGTAATAAACTAATGTGGGTATGATCGCATTGTGTATGTCACATAATTGTCACCTGGGGGTAAATGCTTGGTTGGCTTTGGTGAAATAAGTAACAAAATACCAAAATGTGATATACCATTTTCACCATCCAACCGAAAAATATCGTGCTGTACAAAATTGCGAGCAATGCCAGCCCAGAGAGCAGCGCCAGGTAAAACGTATGGGCGCGATTTTGAGCAATAAAATCATCTAACAGAAATATGTGGAGCACGCTCAACAGAAAAAATACGCCCGTCAACTTGTGCGTTATCTTCCATTTGTCGTAGGGCAGTTTAATGAATAGAGTAATAAGCATCAGCAGAACAAGACCCCATAGCGCCCAACTGCCGAAATTAACTTCCAGGCGTCTGTGCACCGGGAAAATATACCATAAGGCCTTGTTGCTATTCTCCAGCAACCAGCGCAGCGCCAACATAACGGGATGGATTAGCAGCAACACGAAAGCCGCTTTGCCGATGCTATGGTGGAGTGATAGATCTTGTCGAGGCCGCCGAAGAAATCCTATAGCCATTTCAGCTTGGTGGAGAGGATGAAAGAGAGCGCATACAAAGAAAACCCGACGCTGGCAGCTATCTGGCTGCTATAGATAAAAAGGGGCTTAGGTTGTGGCGTAACGTTGTTTCCGGGTAAGACAAAAGCCAAACCGTTATAGCCAAAATAGCCAGCCACCATACTATCCTGGATGCAGTCTTACTCACTTTGTTCGTCTTTCGTTTCTACTAACATGAATTACTCCTCCACATTTACCTGGTCTTAACAAGTTACGCTACTACGGGGGCCGCGTTTAATGAGTTTTTTTTGCCCTCACATCCTCGCAATGAGAAATGTCGACCCCCGATTTGATTACGATCAAGTCATTAGCCCCTTACGTGACTATAATTGTGTGCCGGCGCGATTTATTCTATACGCTGAACCGTGATCAAGGAGACCATTGTGGTATCAACAATGGTGCGTGATGTATGTTCAACGTGTTAGCCTCTTGCAGTGGCATAAACTGCCAATATTTCGACTGCACAATGGCTAGCCGTCTTAATACAGCATTTGCCTGTGAACTCGAGCGTGTACACGATCCTCCTCGAGACACTCCAACTATTATTCTGTGCCAAATTGATGCTTCATTTTGAGGATATAAATGCTATGCGTACCCATCTAACAACTATCACCGCAAGTGCCGTACTGCTGTTGACCGCTGTGGCCAATACGGTGGCAGCGCAAGAACTCAACGACAAGGAGCGGCTCGGAGAGCTTATCTTTATCGATGAAAATCTTTCCATCAACCGCGACCAGTCCTGCGCCGTATGCCATCAACCCGAAGTTGGCTGGACCGGGCCGGACGCTGCAATCAACGCCGGCGGCGCGGTTTACGAAGGCTCGGTAGCGGGTTTATTGGCAACCGCAAACCACCCAGCTCGGCCTACGCGACTCCCAGCCCGATTTTCCATTTCGTACGCCGACGTGGCGGTGAATTTGTCGGCGGTAACTTCTGGGACGGCCGCGCCACTGGCGAAAAACTCGGCAACCCGGCCGCCGACCAGGCACAAGGCCCGTTCCTGAATCCACTGGAACAAGCGCTGCCCGATTCGGCCTGTGTGGTCGAGCGAGTGTGCAACTCGCCCGATTACAGTGAAAAGTTGAGAGAAGTTTGGGGAGAGAACATCTGCGCGGTAACTTGGCCGGAACCGGATGACCTCGCAAGCGTTTGTGCCGACCCCAAGGGCGTTGTCGAGCTGTCCGATACCGACCGGGCCACGGTCGAACTTGCGTACGACGCGATCGCCCTGTCTATCGCCGCGTTCGAGGATTCACCCGTATCGAACGCATTTTCATCGAAATACGACGCGTATCTCGCCGGGCGGGCAAGATTGAGCAAACAGGAAAAACGCGGGTTGAAGTAGTTTCGAGGCAAAGCGAACTGTGTTCAATGCCATGGTCCGATGCGGGAGAAGAAAGGCCAGGCACCGCTGTTTACCGATTTCACCTTCGATAATGTTGGCGCGCCGAAGAATCCGGACAACCCCTTTTACGCGGCTGACCCGCAGTTTAATCCGCTGGGTACGGCGTGGCTGGATATGGGTCTGGGCGGATTTCTGGCCACCCGGCTGGACTATGAGCACCTGGCACCAGCCAATGACGGCAAACAAAAAATACCCACGCTGCGTAATGTGGACAAGCGCCCCTCGCCGGACTTCGTTAAGGCGTATTTACACAACGGTGTTTTCAAAAGCCTGAAACAGGTTGTGCATTTCTACAATACCCGCGATGTATTGCCAACCTGCGCGGACGATTTCGACGGCGTGGCGGGAGAAACCTGCTGGCCGGCACCGGAGGTGGCGGCGAATATGAACACCCAATTCCTTGGTGATCTCAAGCTCAGCGATGCCGATGAGGTGGCGATTGTTGCCTTCCTCACCACGCTGTCGGATGGCTTCGATAGTGGCGACACCGAATCGTCCAACAGCAAGGCAAAACCACAGCAATAGTTCGTTAGTACTACTTCGAAGCCGCAGCGCCACGGGAAGCCATTAGCGCTTTCCCGTGGTTTTTAAAGCCATTCCTGTTCCTTGCAATTGTTGCTCCACGTCCAGCCGGCCATCCCGCAGATGAAATATACGATCGAGCCGATTGTAGATCTTCTCATCATGGGTGACCGCAAGGATGGCGGCCTGTTGATCGGCTGCCACCTTACGCAGCAAGTCCATAACGATACCGGCGCGTTCCGAATCGAGCGCCGCGGTCGGCTCGTCCGCGAGTATGATGCGCGGGCGATTGGCCAGTGCCCTTGCAATCGCCACACGCTGCGCCTCACCGCCGGAGAGTTGCGCCGGGAACGCCTCTTTGCGTTGGCCGACTTCGAGGTAATCCAACAATTCGCCGGCTCGTTGCTTCGCCTCAAGAGGTGCGACGCCGGCGAGATTAAGCACAATGGCAACGTTATCGATACTGTTCAGGAACGGCAGTAAATTGTGGAACTGAAAAATGAAGCCGATTTTCTCCAGCCGCAAGCGCCGCAGGTCCGAACGCAGCCAGGCCTTGTCGTAAACGACCTCACCGTCAAGGCGCATCCAGCCGGTGTTTGCTTCAACGATACAGCCAATGACATTTAGCAGCGTCGTTTTTCCCGATCCGCTGGGACCCAGCAGGCCGACCACTTGACCAGGGTAGACCTTAATGCTCACCTCGCGCAGGGCATCGACGCGCGTGTCGCCCTCACCGAAGTGTTTGCAGATGCCCCGCGTCTCAACCAGCGGCTGCAATTCTCGTGGCGCCATAGTTAGGCTAGCCTTTCAACGCTGCGGCCGGATCGACCTTTAGCGCCAATCGAACCCCCAGCCCACTCGCCAGTACGCAAACGACCAGTACCGCGGCGGCGAGCGCCAGGCCATCTTCGGGCTGCAGGATAACCCGGCGCGGAAAATAATCCTTGATCATGGTAATAAGCAACGCTCCAAAGACGAAGCCAATCACTCCCATCGCCAGCGCTTGCTGAATAATAAGACCGATGATGGTGCGGTCGGGCGCGCCGATAAGTTTCAGGGTGGCAATTTCGCGCAGTTTATCCATGGTCATGGTGTAGATAATCAAGGCAATGATGACCGCCGATACGGTCAACAGTATCGCAGTAAACAAACCAATCTGTTTGCGGGCGCGCTCAACCACCGAGCGCGTCAGAATGTTTTCCTGTTCAATCTGCGTCATGGCGGCGAGATGCTTCCAGCGGCGCACATCGTTGGCGATTCTTGCGGGTAGCACGTTAGGAGATGATCGCGCGATAACCGCGTTAACCGTGTCTGTGCCGGTCACTCCCCCGCCGCGCGCCAGCTCGCGTCGTGCAGCCGGCGGCGCCAGTTCGAACTGCAGCTCCTGGGAATCGCGCAAGCTCAAATAAACCACTGGATCGCCGCCGGAAGCTACCTGATTTTCAGTCAAGCCAACGACCGTAAACATATTGCGGCCCAGCGGCACTCGATCGCCAAGCGCGAGACCGGCACGTCGATCAGCAACCATTTCGAAGTGACTGCGCGCGATGGCGCGCCCGACAACGATGTGGTCAGGACCGCCGAGGCGTCCAGGCTCGTAACCGACCACAAACAGGCGCAGTTTTTGACCGCCATAGCGCGCTTCAACAGACTGGTAATTGATCGCGCCCGCGGCAATGACACCGTGCAGGCGCGCTATGGCTTCGCGCGTGTCGCCCGGAATGCGCGAAGATTCAGCAAACGGCCCGCGGGAACCGGATTCGACCACCCAGATGTCGGCTTGCGGTGATCGCGCCAGGGTTAACGCATCCTCGACCAGGCCGCGATAAATCCCGATCATCGACAGCACAACGCCTAATAACAGACTAAGACCAAAACAGGTGAACAGAAAGCGGCCAAGGTTGTGGTGGATGTCGCGGAAAGCGAGGTTCATGGCGACTCCTCGGTCGCCACTTTCACGCGCCGTCCCTCGCGAAATCCGCTACGTAACGAGGTGACAGGCAATGTCCCGTCGGCAAGCCCACCGGCGATCGCAAGCCGGCCGTCCAGCGTCCTTGCCCCGAATTGAACCGCTAACCGCTGCAGGCGGTGGTCGCTCACCGCCCAGATCTTGCCAGCGGTCCCGTCAAAATCAGCAACCGCCACAGCAGGGATCAGGGTTGCCTCCTTGAGATGATTCGTCGTGATAAATACCTCGGCTTGCTCTCCCAGGTGGAAGTTCACCGGGCATTGGTCACAGACAACATAGACCCGGCGCTCTTCAGTCACCCGGTCGCTTTCAATTTCAATCCGAGCAACATGTCCTGCAAAAACCGTCTGCGGTAAGGACCGAAGACGAACTTCGGCGGCCTGGTCAACGCGAATTGCGCCTGCTTGTGATTCGTCCACATAGGCCAGCACCCACACGGACTCTGTGTCCATCAGCGTAAACAGCGGCTCACCGGCAGTGACAACGCTACCGAGCTCATGGCGACGCTTGACGACCACGGCATCGTAAGGCGACCGCAACACGTGGTGGTCGAGGAGAACCTCGTCGTAGTCCAGTTGCGCGCGCGCATCTGCCACCCTGGCGTTTGCCACCTCAACCTCACTCGATGCAACGGCCAGATCCGCCTTCGCTACGTCTTGTTGTAGCTGCGCATCCTCGGCACTTTCTTTTGATGTCGTATTCTGAATCAGCAGGCGTTGTTGGCGGCGGTTAGTCTGTTGTCGTTGTGCAAACACCGCACGCGCCTTGCTAACAACGGCTCGGGTCATAGTCAGGGCAGCTTCGGCATTGATGACGCCCGCCTCTGCTTTGGCAACGCGAGCTTCCTGCTCTGCACTGTGCAAGCGCGCCAGTACCGAGTCTTTACTCACGTGGTCACCGTGATCCGCTTTCAGCTCTATCAAGGTTGCGCCTACTTCGAACCCGACTTCGGAGATTACCCGCGCTTCTACGGTACCGAGACCAAAGACGGTGATGGGCACATCATGTTCCTGCTGTGATACTTGCACCGTGACCGCGCGCTGGCTGAAAAGAAACAGTGTCAAAGCTGCCACCAGCGCAATGCCTAAAGCGATCAGCAGACGCTTGGTAACATGGCGTTGGTAGCATCGTTTCGCCGCAGGCCCTAAGGCTGTATTTGAAAGCACCGAAGCCTCACAACGCTTCGATAACTTTCGCTAGCTTTGCCTGCACGCTGGTCGCAACTTTCAACAGCTTTGGATTGTCGATAGCTAGCATGGAACTCACCGGGTCCACGGCAGCCACTTCGGTGCGGCCGTCGCCTGCGTCCCGCACGACAACATTACACGGCAGCATTGTGCCGGCTTTGTTCTCGACCTGCAGCGCTTCAAACGCCAGCGCCGGATTGCAGGCACCCAGTATCACATAGCGGGGGAATTCAACCCCCAACTTGCTCTTGAGGGTGTCGCGGATATTAATCGTTGTCAACACACCAAACCCCTCGGTCTTTAGTTGGGCAACGACTTTATCGACGGCGGCATTGAACGATATCTCCAACGTCCTGGCGAAATAGTAACTCATAGCTTGCTCCCATTTTTCACTGCTGTCGGCGCGTCAACCGGCGCTTCGGACAAGGCTTTCTCGCCACTAAACATGGCCGAGGTCAGGCCGTTCTTCTCCCGAACTTCGGTTACGACCACTCCCACTATGTGCAGTAAAATCGCGACCATTAATACGTAAAATGAATAAAGATGGGTGGTGATTCCACTATTCCTCGACCGGCTCGATACGCTCATCGCCAGGCGCCTTCTGACCCTTCAACTCCTTTGCCCGTTCTTTGTCAATGGGATAAAACGTTCCCAATCCGCAGGACGGACCGCGCATAAAACCAAAGCCCATATTGTCAAGTACCGTAATGATATCGAGGTCGCACAATTGGCTCATCGACGTTCGATACATAAAGGCATCCGCGCGGGCGAGCCTGTGACATTTGTGTGGTAGCTTGTTGAGATACACCTTCCTGCCATTCATATAGAACAATATATTTTGGTCATCCACCACGTCGGTGCGTTTGATACGCGCGAGGCTGACACAGCGCTTGCTGCGATCTTCCAGCTTTTCATCACTGCCCTCCTTAGCGAACGTTGCGTTGCTCGCAGTGGTGATCAGCATACAAAGCAGCATGACGGCGCGGCTTCGGCTATTGGGCAAGTCCTTCATGGTGATACCTCCATCATTCCAGCAAATCACCCGGTGTAGGTGGCAGGCGAGGCATGGTTTGTTGTGGAAACTCGCCTGTCAGACTGTCGAAAAAAGCGACAATGTCCGCCACTTGTTTATCGTCCAGATCCTGATTCAGTTGGGTCTTGGCCATAACGCGAACGGCTTCCTCCAGCGTCTTGACGGCGCCGTTGTGGAAGTAAGGCGCCGTGTAGACGAGATTACGCAGTGTCGGCACACGCCAAATGTGTTTGTCCACCTCCTTTCCCGTTGCCACCTGGCGGCCCGTATCGGCCATCAGGTCGTACTTCTTGACGAACTCGTTGTCGGGAAAAGTCGGAAATTTCATAAACACACCAGACCCCGGTGGTACAGTCGGACCGGCAAACACCGCACCTGAATGGCAACTCGAGCAACCCACCTGTTCAAATGTGTTCATACCTTCTACTGCCTGCGCCGACAGTGCGCCTTTATCGCCCTTCACATAGTGATCGTAGGGACTGTTCGGCGTTATCAAGGTTCTTTCGTAGGCGGCGATTGCCTTCGCAGCATTGTCCATTGACACGTTGACGTCGGAGCCGAATGCCTCATCGAAGTAAGCCTTGTAACCCGGTATCGCTCGAATGCGCTCGATCGCATCGTCCAGATTCGCCATCCCCATCTCGACCGCGTTAATCACGGGACCCACGGCTTGCTCTTCGAGCGTTGCCGCGCGTCCGTCCCAAAACTGGGATGAGAGAAAGGCCGCGTTCCAGACTGTGGGCGAGTTACGGCCGCCTTTCTGGTTGTGCACCCCAATCGACACGGAGCGATGATCGTCACCCCCCTCCATCACGTTGTGGCATGAAAAGCAGGAAACGGTGCCGGTCGCAGAAAAGCGTGGATCGAAATACAGCATCTTGCCGAGTTCGACTTTTTTCTCGGTGGTGGGATTGTCCTTGGGCGCCGGCGCTTGCTCCGGTAATGCCTCCCACGCCCGCACCGAGCTTGTGCTAAACATAAGAAGTACTGTTGCGAACGTTAATACTTTCATTGTCTCTCCTCAAGGTTGTGTAAACACTATGGCTGCGTGCATGTCACGAAAATGTCATTGCAGCGTAAACGATTCGTTGGCTTTGGTTTAAGCGGCTTGTATCTTTTCCTGCAAGGCCAACTCACGCTCTGGTTTAAAGCCAAATTTATGCAACACAATCGCCGCCGGGCAGAATCCGGTATACGCCTGCTGAAACAGATTGGCGCCAACAAACACCGTCAACCACACGAACTACGGGTGCACGAAGTAAGTCAGCAACACCGACAGTACCAACATAAACCCGGCAAAAGCTGAGACTGATTTTTCCAGAGACATGATGCATTCCTCCTAATAGTATCTACGTAAAAACACATAGATATTGCCGTTTACTTCGAGTTAATCGAAGCAAGTGTAGTTGTCGCTGCCGCCGAACAGCTTGGCGTCCAGTGACCCATTCCAGGCATCGCTCGGCCTGATTTTTCAACATTCGACCGTAAGATTTCCCTGACATTATACATTATATTAGCATATACTAATGCAGATTTATCTAATCTATATTATGCTAATTGGATTATCTATGCGTTCAACAAAGCGCGAAAACAACGGCAAGAAATTAATCATGGGCAACAAACTGAATTTAGATCTCGACGCAATGGCTGAACATGCCGATGCGGCTGTGCTGCTGAGCGCACTGTCAAACCGCAGTCGGTTGATGGTGCTGTGTATCCTGTCCGAGGTTGAACACTCCGCAGGCGAATTGCATGAGCGCGTGCCTTTGAGTCAGTCGGCGATGTCGCAACACCTTGCAAAATTACGCCGTGATGATTTTGTGGATTACAGCGTGTCGAAGTAGCCCGCAGCGCCGGTGCCTCTCTCATTGCACCAGAAGCTATTGGTGGCACCATCAACATCGTTTCAAAAGAACCCGATCGCTCCGAATTTGAGCTTGATGCCAGTGCCAGCCGCCTCCTGATTTCACTAATGGCCAGTGTTAAAAGAGATTTTTAAAATTGACATGGTCGCCCAAAAATAAGGTCAGCAGCTATTCGAAGGGAGTTTTTATTGTACTGCGGATTAAAAATCGGCGGCTAACCGTCGTCATTGAAGTCCATAACGGTGGATGCCACTAAGTAACATCCCCAATTCACAATTTGGGCACGACAAGAGCATAATGTTTGTTTACGAGTTCGCATTCAAGCGTTCAAATTGAGAAATGGTCACGTGGATTGTGGCGTGGGAATAAGGTATGGCCAAGGCCAATAAATCGCTGCTACCTGCAGAAAGGAATGCACCCGATATAGAAATCAACAAGCCGAAGGCGCGCAAATACTGGCAACGGCCGGAGAATATTACCTGGTTCTATCTGCTGTTTTTGCTTATTTCCATGTGGGTGTGGCAAGCCGTGGAGAAGTCCCCGACCGCCGTCATCCCCTACAGCGAATTTCTTGGTCACCTGGAAAACGACGAAATCAAGGAAGCTACCATCGGCGATAATTCGATTCGCGGCACGCTGACGATAATCGATCCAAAAACTCGAAAGCCAGGAGCGTTTGCAACCGTGCCGCTGGCCAACAATGAGTTGGCGGAGAAACTAGGCAAGCACGGCGTTAAATTTGTGGTGCGCCGAGAGTCAAATTGGTTGAGCAACTTCCTGTTCAGTTGGGTATTGCCGTTCGGTTTCCTGTTTTTGCTGTGGGGTTTTATGGCCAGGCGCATGAGCGGCGGTTTGGGTACGAGCATGCTGAACATCGGCAACCGCGTGCATATCCACGCCGAAACGAGGGTTGATGTCACTTTTGACGATGTTGCCGGCGCCGAGGAGGCCAAGGAAGAGCTTAAGGAAGTGATCGATTTTCTAAAAGACCCTGCGCGTATTCAGTCGCTAGGCGGTCGCATGCCCAAGGGAGTCTTGTTGGTGGGACCCCCAGGTACCGGCAAAACCCTGCTCGCGAGAGCGGTCTCAGGCGAAGCTGGCGTGCCGTTTTTCAGTATTAGCGGCTCGGAATTTATCGAGATGTTTGTCGGCGTCGGTGCGGCCCGAGTGCGCGATATGTTCGACCAGGCGCGTACTAAAGCACCGTGCATCATTTTTATCGACGAGCTGGATGCCATCGGTGGGGCGCGTGGCGTTGGCCCGCAAATGGGTGGCCACGACGAGCGCGAACAAACCCTGAATCAGCTGCTTAGCGAAATGGATGGTTTTGATCCCTCTTCCGGCGTTGTGGTTTTAGCTGCCACCAACCGGCCCGAAATTCTTGACAAGGCCTTATTGCGCGGTGGTCGCTTTGACCGCCAGATAGTGGTAGACAAGCCCGATCTGGAGGCGCGGCTGGCGATTCTCAAACTGCATACCCGTAAGATGAAACTGGATGCCGATATTGATTTGCGCGTGGTCGCGCAGCGCACGCCGGGTTTCGTCGGTGCCGATCTCGCCACCATCGCCAACGAGGCGGCTATCCGTGCTGTACGGAAAAATAGCACGGTCATCGGTATGCAGGACTTTGAAGAAGCGATCGATCGCGTGATTGCCGGACCGGAGAAAAAGCATCGCGTGATCAACACTGCCGAAAAACATCGCGTCGCCTACCACGAATCGGGTCACGCGCTGGTAGCCGCCAGCGTGCCAACCGGCGAGCCAGTACACAAGATATCTATCATCCCGCACGGTGTCGCAGCGCTGGGTTATACCCTGCAGCTACCCGTGGAAGAAAAATTTCTGTCAACCAAAGAGGACCTAAAAGATCAACTGGCTATTCTGCTCGGTGGCCGGGTGGCGGAGCATATTAAGTTTGGCGACGTATCCTCCGGCGCCGCCAACGACCTTGAGCGCGCCTCGGAGATCGCCCGTGGCATGGTCACCCGGCTGGGAATGAGCGACAAGTTGGGGCCGTTAACTTATGGTAAAGCCCAGCAGCTTGCCTTCCTCGGTGTTTCCGGACCCGAAGATCGCAACTACAGCGACGCGACGGCGCAATTAATCGATACCGAAGTACGCGCCCTGGTGGAAGAAGCGCAGCAACGCGCCACCAATATTCTGCACGAAAAAAAAGCGACACTGGATGCACTCGTGACAGTACTGCAGGAAAAAGAGGTCATCAGTGGCGATGAATTTCGGCGCATCATAGCCAAAACATAGAGGAGCAAGCATGCAATTTCGACAAGTTCGCGAAATACTTGAATGGATTCAAGCCATTCATGAACATCTGGCGCAACGCTATACGGAGCTTGCGGACCAATCAACCGGTGAGCGCATCACGCTATTGCTGCAATACCTCGCCGATCACGAATCCGCGCTGCAAAACGCGGTCCAGGCTTACGAAACCGATGCCGCCGACGCCGTGCTTAACACCTGGCTGGATCAAACACCGAAACTGGAGCTTCCCGCCTCGTTCGCGGAATTAAAGATCGACCTGCAGCAAGCGAACGTGATGGATATTGTACAGCTTGCAGTTAAATCACACGACTATTTGATTGGCATCTACCGCGAACTGAGCAGCCTCACTGCGGCTGAAACAGTTCGTGAAGTATTCGCCAATTTGCTTGAACTGGAGCACCACGAAGCAATGCTCACGGTCAGGGATGCGCAGCGGTTGGAAGATTATTAACACCACAGTGAGGAGCGTAGAAGGAGCTTCCAACGTGGCCCACCAATAAGCGGTGGTGCATCCGCCGCTTTGCCGCGCCCTGATAAGCGCCCCGTCTTTTGCATGAACGACAGCTTCCACTTACTGTTGGCGCAGGATTGACGCAATACTGAGCGCTTCGCGACTTAGCTATCACTAACCGGACATATACACAATGAAGTGATCCCTATGATTTACCTTACCGCAAAACACCTTCCTGACGCCGCCCGGTCGTTCAAGGGCAGCATTTTTCAGAGTCAAATTCAGTTCTTGGAGAATGACTGGTCAGCTACGTTTCATAGCGTCCAAAGTATCGCGAACACGGCGGTATGCCTCTTTTAGTTCTTCGCCGACAAGCTGAGTCGCCTCTCCGACCTCCTGCGCCGATTGCTCCGTAACCTTTGCAACGACTGCAGCACGCGACTGAAATTTTTCCCAGCTTGCTTCAACCTTGTGCCATTGATCTTGAACGTCAGCGTTGGCGAGGTGCATCCTGACCCTGACTTCGTCGCGCTCGCGCTGCAGGAAGTTGCTCAGCTCCGAGTATTCCTTTTTTGCCTTTTCTACAATATCGTTTTTAAACTCGCCGAGTTCATCTTTCATTCCAGTCTCCTATAAAACTGATATAGCTTTGTGTCTACTGACGGGGTGATTTATCAACCATCCCTCGCGTTTGCGCTACTCTCCTCATACAACTGTTTTACATAAAATACTGAGTCGTCCGACACGTTCGCCAACAACTACTCTACTACAACGCAAATAATATCGTCTTCGCGCAGCGCGACGAGTTGCTCGCCTTCAAACTTGATTTCCGTGCCGGCGCATTGCTCAAACAACACCGTGTCGCCAATGGCCACACTGGTGCGCATAATTTCCCCATTATCGAGCTGCCGGCCGCCACCCACGGCAACGACCTCACCTTCCATTGATTTTTCCCTGGCCTTGTCGGGTAATACAATACCTCCGGACGTTATATTGTCATCTTCCATACGACGCACAACAACTCGATCATGCAGTGGCTTGATATGCATTGCTCATCTCTTCATTTACTGAATATACTTTTATTTAACTACGTTTGAGGAGAGGCAATGTTGATTGTGATCAAGGTTTTGCTTTGCTATCAACGCCCGGGTTGCCATCATATAGC
Source organism: Pseudomonadales bacterium (assembly GCA_037969395.1). GTDB lineage: Bacteria > Pseudomonadota > Gammaproteobacteria > Pseudomonadales > JAUIET01 > JBBKXJ01. The sequence goes on along the minus strand of JBBKXJ010000304.1, from coordinate 1,804 downwards.
GAGCCGTCAAGGGATCAGCCGCAACGCGCAATTCCGCATGCACTTGGGTATATGTCGAGGCAATGCACCAATAGTAGGCGCTCTTAGGCGACGCAGCGGATCGCCCCTTGACGGCTCGCCCGAAGCGAAGCACACAATTATGCACAAAAATCACGCGCCGTGGCCATCGTCCTGGACGCATTCACCAGTTATTTCGAAACCCGTTTGGTGGTGGTTATTCTGCAGTTGCTGAAACAGCTCGATTTCGTGCCGTTGCTGGCCCCATACCGTGCCAGCGGCAAACCGCTGAACAAAAGGCCAGGCTAATCAACCGGCTAATCCTGCCGTAGCCAGGCAAACGGGTTGACCACGTCGAGTTGCCGCACCCGCTGCGGGTTTTATTGCAGCAATTCAGGGGGAAGTCGCCATTCGGGGTAGCCTGGCTTCCACATTTCAGCATCCGCAACTGAATTTTTTTGCAAAATAGACGCGAATCCCCACCAGTTTGTTCTATACCTGCGACCATAATCCGCTATGATTGCCGCTCATTTTCCCCCACAGTTATTCGGAGTTGCCCCATGAGCAGTATCCATTTTATCGGCGGTGAGAAAGGCGGCGTGGGCAAATCAGTGGTATCCAGACTGCTTTCCCAGTACTTTCTCGACCATTCACAAACCTATCTCGGCCTTGACGCCGATCAGTCGCACGGCACACTGACACGCTTTTATCCGGAATTCACACGCCCGATCAATCTGGACTCATTTGAAAGCACCGACCAGATCATGGAGTCGGCACTGGAAAACGAACTGCAAATCGTTGTCGATCTGCCGGCCCAGAGCGAGCGCTTCCTGGAGCGTTGGCTGGAGGACAGCGGAGTGCTGGAAATGTGCGACGAGACCGGGGTGACTTTCGTCTACTGGTATGTGGTCGACGATGGCGTCGATTCGGCTCGCCTGTTGCAGCGTTTCCTCGCTAAATACGCCCGCCAGATGACTTGTGTAGTGGTGCAGAATCAGGGATGCGGCACGAATTTCGGCGCCGTGGAGCAGACTGTAGATTCCTGGACCAACAGCGTCACAGTACAGCAGGTAAGTCTGCCGGCACTGCACACCGAAACCATGCGTAAAATCGACTCGTTGAGCTTCAGTTTTTGGGCGGCGCAACACTTGAAAGACGGCAGCGCAGCACGACTTAGTATGATGGAACGCCAGCGCGCCAGAGTGTGGTTGAAAAAGGCATATCAGTCTATTGAGACGGTATTTTTCTCGTTACAGCAACCGCCGCAGCAAGATTTCAGCTTGCCGCAGGAGCAGTTGCAGGGGATGAACACAATCGGCCCATTGACCGGCTTTGATAGCTAAGCAGCGTGGGGGGTATAAGTGGAATTAGTGCCCCTAATGCGCTATTTCACCGTAATACCACGGCTAGCCAGCCGTTGTACCCGGCTCCCAACGTGGCAGTTCGTGGTCTACCGTGGCGGCAATGGTCTGCACGCAAGCCGAAAACTTTTTATTCATTAACAAGTGATAAAACGGTTTCGGGTCGGTATCAACCAGCGGCCGCCCACAACCGCGATAAGCGATTGCCAGCGGCCCGTTGTTTATAAATGATTGGGCGCAAAAGGGACGTTAATTCCGCTTATATTCATCCAGCTCCGCTTCGACCAGCCGGAAAAGCCGGAGCAATTCGAACCGCTAGAGCAAGATCGTCGCAACTCCGTCTCGGGAATCCCGGGCGAAGATGGAGACCCAGAGGGAGAAGCTCCTTTAATCCGCCTCGTATACGACGGCGCGCCGCGTAATCCCGCGCTGGCAATTGTTTTCGC
>JBBKXJ010000303.1:0-21445 GCA_037969395.1 Pseudomonadales bacterium | reverse complement strand
CGGTAACAGTTACATAGTTCGACTATGCGCCTGTTACCGCGCCTCGAAGACGAACGAAAATCCAGCGCAATAACGTTCAAGTTATTTGGTTCCCATTCCTAACGGCAGTTACGCTTTACGATCGCGGACTTGCTGAGACCAGCTAACGCCAATTTGGTCGGGCCCTCGCCTCCCTGAATAATGTGTTGACTGCGCGGATTTATGTGTTATTTTCCGCGCTCTTTGGGGAGTAGCCTGCTTCCGGTATTCGGAAGAGTTCGTATCAACACACTTGGCCACATGCCATGGTGCGAACACCGCTCGGTAGGCGAGACCATTGGTATACCCATGCCGTAGGTCGGGCGTGTGGGTATGTCGTGGACTCGGTGCTCGACCGGAGAACGTTGAATGAACTTTGTAGCGCTTCTGTTACTTGCGCTTGCCATGTCTACTGATGCTTTTGCAGCAGCAATTGGCAAGGGAGCAAGCCTTAAAAATCCGCGCTTTTCCGACGCCCTGAAGATGGGTCTCATCTTCGGGTCTATTGAGGCTGTTACGCCACTCATTGGTTGGTCAATCGGCAACGTGGCTGCGTCGTATGTAGAGGCATGGGACCATTGGATAGCATTTGCGTTGTTATCCGCGCTTGGGGCGCACATGCTCTATGAGGGCCTGAAGACGCCAGCTGACGACCACAGAGAGCCAGCATCCAGGCTTCCCTTTGTCAAGATCGTGTTGACCGCCGTTGGTACCAGTATTGATGCGATGGCGGTGGGTGTCGGTCTGGCATTTACAGACGTTAATATTCTGCTGGCAGCGGGATTAATCGGTTTGTCCACAACGGTGATGGTGACGTTAGGCGTTATGCTGGGGCGGGTCATGGGGACAATTTTGGGCAGCAAGGCGGAAATCATAGGCGGACTGACGCTGATTGCAGTCGGTGCATGGATTCTGTCAAGCCATCTGACCGCAGTGGATTGATCAATACCGCAATCCTGAAGCTTCAACGCTGTCGTCCGCGATATATGGCCAAATTATGCTGTTAAAATTCGACAGCTTAGCTTATGGCCCGGTAAGCGCTGTTGTTTGTAAGGCGCAGGTTTCGAAGTCGCATTTTGGTAATATTTCGCATTTTTCCAAGTCTTCTGCACAACAGTTTTACCTCAAATTTGATGTTATCCTATCGCCCGAAAATTCTGGCCTAATTAATGTAATCTGAAGCCCGCCAATAAGGACCGATACGATGAGCACTCCCACTTTTCAATACCTCGACAAGGCCATGGGCCAGCTGCGCGATTTGGGGTTGATGCCGGAGACTGTCGAAGAAGCGCCCGTTGTCGCGCTGATAGAGCGTATTGCTGATCTCGATGAGAATAAGGCGCTGGCGATTGCGCGCACCTTGTCACAGGCGTCGGTGTTCAACGAGGTGGTGCGTGAACAGGTGTCGCTGATGAAAGTGGGCGAGCGCTATGAAGAAATCACCAACGCGTTTAACAGCATCCGCGACGATGCCAAACGCATGGTCGAGCAGGTTGAAGACGGCAAAATCGACAGTTTCGAGCGCATCGGCAATGTGTGGATGAAAGTGACTCGCGGCGATATTGCCAGCCGTTTCGACACTATTAAGCAAACCTATTTGGCAGTAGCCGCCGATTCTAAAGACCAAGTAGAGCGCGAACACATCATTCTCAATGCCTACCAGGACTTTCGTGGCGCGATGAAAGAGTCGGAAATTTACGCGCTGGATATTCTCAAACAAGGCGAGGCGCAGTGGCAGGCCGCGCAACTAACGCTGCAACAAGCCGCAGCAACGGTTGCAGAATTTCAAGGTGAAGACCTGGCCGAGCGCGCCAGGCTTGAGCTGGCCCGCGACCAGCGCATGCGCGAATTGCAAACCGCCGAAGACCGCTACCAAATCGCCAAGGATCTCTCAGACAATCTTACTGTGAGCTACAACACCTCTGAGGTTGTGATGGCGCGCCTATTGCAAACGACCAGCGCCAAGGAGCGGGTGTACAAACAGGCGATTACGTTTTTTGGCACCAACGAGACCGTGCTGACAGCGCTCACCGCATCGTTCACCGGCTTATTCGGTTTGCACGAAAGCACTAAAACACTGGACGCAATGAAAGAAGGTGTATCGAAAAGCCTGGAAGATCTGGCCGACATAGGAGGCAAGGTGCAGGAAGCGGCCATCAAAGCCGGCTACGGCCCAACCATTCGCGCGGAGTCGGTGCAGAAGCTGGTCGATTCGGTGGTGAATTTTCAGGAACGCTCACGTGAAATCATTAACGAAATGCGGGTGCTGTCTACCCAAAACGCCGAGGAGATACGCACCGCAGTCGAAGACGGCAAACAGCGCATGGCGCGTATCGTCCAGCGCGGCGGTGCGCTGCCGTCGGCGACCAAAGGCTAACGGTGACTTGCTTTAGAAGGATGCAACGTCTTGGCTGATAGCGCACTAAACCGCACGCCGCTGGAGGAGATGATGCTGGCGATGGACGTGGTCGACACGTTGCGCCATCATCAGAACCTGGTTGACCGCGAGTTGGATGCCGACGCCAGACGCGAGCGAATGATAGTGCGGCTGCGAGAGATTTATACCGCGCAAGGCATCGATGTCACCGATGCTTTATTGGCCGAAGGCGTGCGTGCGCTGGAGGAAGACCGCTTCAAATATACTCCTCCGCCTGATTCATTTGGCACCAGTCTGGCCAGACTGTACATCAACCGCGGCGTGTGGATAAAGCCGCTTATTTTATTGCTCATCGTTGCCGCATTGCTGGCGGCGTTTTACTATTTTGCCGCCGTACGACCGGCCGCGCTGCAACACGCCGAGTTGCCAAAGCGACTGGACAGCAGCTACGCGGAAATCATCGCGGTTAGCGAAGATGATGAAGCCAGTGGGCTGGCGCAAACATTGCTCGCTTCGGGCAAGGCGGCGCTCAAGAGCGACAAAATCGATGAAGCGGTAGATATCAATGCTGACATGGAGGCGCTGTTAACTACGTTAAAACAGGCCTATCAAATACGTATCGTGTCCCGGCCCGGGGAGCGCTCCGGCGTGTGGCGGGTGCCCGACATTAATAGTCAGGCACGCAATTTCTATGTCATCGTCGAGGCGCTGACGGATGCGGGTAACACCGTAAAACTGCCCATCACCAGTGAAGAAGATGGCACCGTGAAAATGGTCGAGCGCTGGGGCATTCGGGTTGAGGAAGCAGTGTTCGAAGCCGTTCAGGCCGACAAGCAGGACGATGGCATAATTCAACAGCGCACGGCAGGTGAGAAACAGCGCGGTCAGCTAGACCCACAGTACTCGATCGCCACCACCGGCGCGGCAATAACGGCATGGTGATATGTTAAGCGGAGCACAAACTCTCGGAACGCTCGACAGAGGCTTGCTGGGGGTACGCAAGGATATTGACCGAGTGGATTCTGAGCTTAGTCGCATTGGCACGGCGCTTACGACCAATAAACACAATCAAAACCGCACGGCGAATCAGTTGGCACGCATAAGGCTGGATGAAATAAACCGCGGTACGCTGTCGCAGGCGCTGGATACGGCTGACTACCAGGCGCAGGAGCTATTTGCGCAACGCGAAAAAGCGTTAAACGCGCTGGAGCAAACGCTGCTGGATGCGAAAGAGAGTTTGCGTAATCGTGAGAGCGCCCGGGCTGCACAGCTCAAGGAAGTAAACTATCACGCCCACGAACTGATCGACGCCGAGCGCGAAGTGCAGGCCGGACTGGAGACCAACGCCGAATATCAGACGCAATTAGCCGCCTCGCGAGAGGCTGACTCCGTGGCCGACAAGGCCGAAGACAAAACAGCACAGGCGCAGCATGACCGCGTAGAGAAGGGCAAGCCCTATGAAGCAGACCAGCTATTTATGTATCTCTGGCAGCGTAACTTTGGTACCAGCGAATACAGTGCCAACCCGCTAACCCGTACGCTGGACGGTTGGGTGGCGCGGCGTAACGGTTTCGAAAAGGCGCGGGTCAACTACTGGACCTTGCTGGAAATTCCAAAACGGCTGGAAAGTCATGCTAAACGCGCTCGCGAACAAGACGTACTGCAGCTTAAGGCGCTTGAGGAGCTGGAGCTGGCTGCGGCACAAAAGCTGGGCATCCCGGCGCTGCAGACAGCGCTGACGCAGGCGCAGCAGGAGCTGGCAGAGATCGATGCTGGCGTTGCGAAAGCGGAAGATCAACTGGATGCGCAGCTGGAGCAGCGCGGCCGCTACGCCAGCGGTAAAGATCGCTACGTCGAACAAAGCCTGGCATTGCTAAACGACGCCATGCAGCGGCGCGATAGCCGTGATCTTGATATTGCAGTGCGCGCCACCCAATCGCGTGAAGACGATTCTCTGGTGCATGAACTTGGCGACTTACGCGAGCATGCCGAAGATCTGCAGGAGGATATTGCTGAACAGCGACCCGTGCGGGAAGCAAAAATTGACCGCCTCAAAGAGCTGGAGCAGGTGCGTCGACAGTTCAAGCAGCGACGCTATGACGATGTGCGCTCTGGTTTTGATAATGGCGATATGATCAATTCGGTTTTGGGGCAGTTTCTGGGCGGCTTGATCGGCAGCGCTGAGCTGTGGCGCACGTTGGAACGTCATCAGCGTCACATTGATGTTGGTGCCTGGCCCGATTTCGGCAGCGGTGGCCTCGGCGGTCGCATGCCGCAAGGCCGCAGCCCATGGCATCGGCCCGGCAATATTAGCATCGGTGGTAGCGGTGGTTTTCGCTTACCGCGCAGTGGCGGTTTTTCCTCGCGTGGCAGAGGCGGTGGCGGCGGGTTTCGAACCGGCGGCGGTTTCTGACCCATGCACGATTAAACGCTGCCCGCGGCGTAGTATGATCAAGTAGAGGTATCACATATGAAAGACTTGTTTTCTATTAGCGGAAAAGTGGCATTGGTCACCGGCGGGTCACGCGGTATTGGCGAAATGATTGCCCGTGCCTATGTGGCAAATGGTGTCAAAACCTATATCTCCTCACGCAGTGCTGACGTATGCAATCAGCTTGCCGCCGAGCTTTCAAAACAGGGAGAGTGCATCGCCATTGCAGCCGATCTCGGTACTATGGAGGGGGTCGCGCAACTAGCCAAGGACCTGAGTAAGCGTGAAAGCAAGCTGGACATTCTTGTCAATAACGCCGGTGCCAACTGGGGTGCGAGCATTGACGAATTTCCCGAATCAGGCTGGGATAAGGTCATGGACCTCAATTTAAAATCACCGTTCTTTCTGACGCAGCGCTTGCTGCCGCTGTTGCGCGCTGCCGCCTCCGAGGGGCGGCAGCGCTCACGCGTAATCAATATCGGCTCTATCGACGGTCTTAACACACCTGCGTTCGAGACGTATTCCTACGCGGCCAGTAAGGCCGGTATTATGCATTTGACCCGGCATCTCGCCAAGTTTTTGGCAAAAGACGGCATCAATGTCACCGCCATCGCTCCCGGACCTTTTCCGAGCAAAATGATGGCCGCCACACTTAATGAGTTCGAGGCGGAGATCGCGGCCAATAACCCCTGCGGTCGCGTCGGTAAGGCCGAGGACATGGCCGGCGTTGCAATCTTCCTTGCATCGAACGCCGGCGAATACGTCAACGGAGTAACTATTCCCGTTGATGGCGGCATTACCGCAACGCTGGGTTCCTGGGTGCAACCCCAGGCTTGAAGGGCTGTCAGGAGGTGTAACCGCGCAGCGGCGTCCCGGAGAATTGCGCTGGCGCTAATCCAACCTACGACAATATCAATAACATGTGATCAACAGGAACTAATATGAAAGCAGTCGTATGTAATGCATTAGGTCCGGCGGAAAAGCTGGCGCTGGAAGAGGTGGCCGAGCCGAAAGTGAGGCCAGATAGTATCGTGGTCGATATGCATGCAGCATCGTTGAACTTTCCCGATGTGCTGCAAATACAGGGTAAATACCAGCAGCAGCCGCCGTTACCATTCAGCTGTGGCCGCGAAGGCGCCGGCATCGTCAGCGCGGTGGGCGCACGGGTTAGCAAGTGTAAGGTGGGTGATCGTGTGATTGCCGTAGGCGAGGGCGCCTTCGCAGAAAAAATGCAAACCACGGAAAATTACGTTATACCCATGCCCAACGCCATGGATTTTCGCACTGGCGCCGGCTTAACGACAACCTACGGCACGACGTACCACGCACTCAAACAACGTGCGCAAATTCAGGAGGGCGAAACTCTTTTAGTGCTGGGCGCCGGAGGTGGCGTGGGCACAGCGGCGGTTGAGCTGGGCAAGGCGATGGGCGCTACCGTCATCGCCGCCGCCAGCAGCGTCGAAAAGCTGGCCCTGGCCAAAGAACTGGGTGCCGACCATCTTATTAATTACAGCGAACAAGGGCTCAAGGATACGGTTAAGGAACTCACCGGCGGCAAAGGAGTGGACGTAGTGTACGATCCCGTCGGCGGTGATTACAGCGAGCAAGCCTTGCGTGCCATCGCCTGGAAGGGGCGCTTTCTGGTGATTGGCTTCGCCGCTGGCGATATTCCTAAGATCCCCCTCAATCTCACTTTGTTAAAAGGCTGTTCTATCGTCGGTGTGTTCTGGGGCGCTTTTACCCAGCATGAGCCCGCGCTCAGCGTACAAAATTTTGCTGAAATAATAGCGCTGTTCGAGCAAGGCAAACTCAAACCGATCATCACCGACGCTTATCCGCTGGATCAATACGTCGCTGCGTTCAACTGTTTATCCGAACGGCGCGCGCACGGCAAAGTGGTGTTCGATATAACCTGACGGAGGGTAGTACGGTAGTTGCACTCAGTTGCCGATGCGGTTACATTGGGTGATTATATAATAACCAGCTGAAACGAGATCACGGATGATCACACCTCTTAAGCGCCATAGCGCCATCTGTTTTTTGATGCTGTGTGCAGGCTCCATCCTGCTGCCAGTTACTGCGAGCACACAGGCACAAGCGACCGCCGTTCCCCAACTCACGCTTGCCAATATCTATCGGGACCATAGCTCTGTCGCCGACTATTGGGTCAGCGAAAAACTCGACGGCGTTAGAGCCTATTGGAACGGTACACGACTGGTCACTCGCAACGGCAATGCAATCGCCGCGCCGCCGTGGTTCATCGCAGGCTTTCCGCCGCAGCCACTCGATGGTGAATTGTGGGCCGGCCGCGGCCGTTTTCAGTTTGTAACGAGCACGGTGCTGGATAGCAATCCCGACACAGCCCAATGGCGGCAGATTCGCTTCATGGTGTTTGATCTGCATCGAGAGGGCGCGATTTTTGATGAGCGCGTAATGCAGATGCGTGCGCTGTTGCAAGTTCACGAGTCGCCATATATCGAAATTGTCAGGCAGTACAGGCTGAAGGATCGTGCTGGCTTGCTGCGTGAGTTGACAGCGGTCACCAAAGCGGGCGCCGAGGGATTGATGCTACATCGCGGCGGCGCGCTCTATCGTGCCGGTCGCAGCGACGACGTGCTGAAGCTGAAAACTTGGCAAGACGCCGAAGCGGTAGTGATCGCGCATACACCGGGCAAAGGTAAGTTTAGCGGTTTGATGGGTTCACTACTAGTAGAGCATGGTGGCAAACAGTTTCGCGTTGGCAGCGGTTTTACTGATGCGCAACGCCGTAATCCACCGCCGCCGGGCGCTACTATCACCTACAAATACTGGGGACTAACCAACAACGGACTGCCGCGCTTTGCCAGTTTCCTGCGCGTTAGGCCTGACGATTTCTGAAATATTATCCGTTGCCCAATGACGGTTAACAAACGCCACAATATTGTCAACGGCGGGTTTGCTTTCAGGTAAAAAACTCATCAGCTGATGCACATGACACAGACCTTGCCAGACATCCAGCTCTGTTTCAATATCTTGCTGGTGTGCTTTTTCCGCTATCGCCACCGCCGTGTCGCGCAGCAGCTCTGTACTGCCAACGCTGACATACAGCGGCGGGTAATCATCGAACGGCTGAGTCAGCGGCGATGCTAACGCGTCGGTGGGCAGCGCGCCCTGCAGATAGTAGTCACGGAAGAACAGCAGACTGGCCACATGGAACATGGGATCTTTGCCTGAGTTTTCAAAATACGACTTGCCGCTAAAGTTGGCGTCGGCCGGCGGTGACAGCATGGCCGCGCAGGCCGGCATAGGTAAATTGTGTTGCCTGATTTGTAGCAAGGTCGTCAGGGCAAGACTACCGCCAGCAGAGTCGCCAACAATCGCGATATTATGCGGCTCATAACCTTGCTCAAGCAACTGTTGATACACAGTAAAGCAGTCCAGCGCGGCGGCTGGAAAGGGGTGTTTCGGTGCCAGCCGATAGTCCGGTAACACGCCGATGGTATTGGTAGCTGCACACAGCTGGGCCAGAAATCTTCTGTAAACACTTGGTGCGCGCAAACAGAAGGCGCCGCCATGAAAGTAAAGAATAACGCGCTGGCTGCCTGCAGTGGCGGCGGTCGTCAACCAGTCAACATTGAAACTGTCTCGCTGTTGACCGGTGGTTGTTGTTTTTAGCAGAAAGTCCGGTGGCAGCGAATCTGCATAGCGGGCGTCGATACGGGCCAGCTGGCGTTCAACCTTTGCAACCAGCTCGGGGCGCACCAACGCGCGGCGGCGCAGGTGCAGCAACGCGTTAAATAAATAGCTCTGCCAGCTTCTGTTCATTTTTCGGGCTCACTCTATTTCGACGGCGATTTGCGCCACCTGCGGCACCACGGCGCCCATATTGACGGCGTCTTCGCTGGAGGCATTACCGTCCAGCGCACGCTTTTTCACGCCTTGCAGTATTGAAGCGAAGCGAAAGCAGCTAAATATCAGGTAAAAATTCCAGTCGGGAATAGCGCTGATGTTACGCCGCTCGCAGTAGCGCGCCACGTAATCTTCTTCTTCGGGGATACCGATACTGGAGCGATCGACGCCGTGCAGCCCCTTCAATGCGGTCGTTGCGGGTAGCCGCCATTGTGCGCACTGGTAGGCAAGGTCGGCGTAGGGATGACCTAGTGTCGACAGCTCCCAATCAACCACGGCCAGCACCTGTGGCTCGTTGTGGTGGAATAGCATATTGTCCAACCGATAATCACCGTGCACGAGACTAACCAGGCCGTCGTCGGCCGGCATATTGGCGGGCAGCCAGTCGATTAAATGGTCCATCGCTGCAATGGTTTCGGTCTCGGCGGCACGGTACTGCTTGCTCCAGCGGCCGATTTGCCGTGCATAGTAATTGCCAGATTTACCAAAGTCGCTCAAGCCCACCGCAGCGACATCAACAGCGTGCAGTGCTGCCAGCACGCGGTTCATTTCATCGTAAATAGCGCTGCGTTCGTTGTTGTCGATTGCCGGGATGCGCGGGTCCCAGAAGACGCGACCATCAATGTATTGCATCACGTAGAACATGCTGCCGATCACCGACTCGTCTTCGCACAGCGTATACGCCTGCGCTACCGGTACATCGGAAATGGCCAGTGCGCTGATAACGCGAAATTCGCGATCGACCGCGTGCGCCGATTTCAGCAGCTCACCCGGTGGCTTGCGCCGTAATACGTAATCGCCGCTTGCGGCCTTGAGATGGAATGTGGGGTTAGATTGCCCTCCGCTAAATTTCGTTGCGGTGAGCGGGGCTTTAAAACCGGGAATGCGGCTTGCAAGATAGCCCGCAAGCTGTTGTTCATTTACCGTGAGGGATTGATTTGCCATAAGTGATTTCAGTGACCTTCTATTAACGCAGGGTGATGATACTTCGTTGCCAGGGTAATTTAAACTGTTGAGGATTTGTGTATGCAACAGACGTAACGGCCAAGTTGTGGCGACTGGTAATGGCAGTATAATGTCATGTGCAACCGAAATTTTGCTACAGAGGGTAAACGATGAAATTAGGCTTGTTGTTAGGCTATTCCGGAAAAAAACTCGAGCTGCCGATGGCGCTGGTCAAGCAGGCAGAAGCAGCAGGCTTCGACTCTGCCTGGATAGCTGAGGCGTATGGATCAGACGCAGTCAGCGTAGCTGCATGGATTTTGGCGCAAACCGAAAAAATTAAAGTCGGCACCGCCATTATGCAGATACCCGCACGCACGCCCGCCAGCACTGCAATGACAGCGATGACGCTGGCGCAGCTGTCCGGTGGGCGGTTTATTCTGGGGCTGGGCGCTTCCGGCCCGCAGGTTGTCGAAGGCTGGCATGGCATGCCGTATGCCAAACCGATGACGCGTCAGCGCGAGTATATTCAGATCATTCGCCAAATCATGGCGCGCGAACAACCCGCTAGCTTTGATGGAGAACTGTACCAGCTACCTTTCAAGGGCGAGGGGTCTCTCGGTTTGGGCAAGCCACTAAAATCCATATTATCTGCCGACACCAGTATTCCAATTTATACCGCGTCATTTACGCCGGCCGGTTTTCGCCTCAGCGGTGAGCTGGCAGACGGCGCATTACTGGCTTTCGCCAGCCCGGACAAGCTGGACATTATTACCGACGAAGTGGCTAAGGGTTTTAGCAAGTCCGGCACCGATAAAAGTTTTACAGACTTCGATATCGCACCGTTTGTGACCGTGTGTATGGGCGACGATATCAATGCCTGCCGCGAGATGTCTCGCCACGGGCTGGCACTGTATATTGGCGGCATGGGTGCACGCAATAAGAACTTCTACAACGACTTCGCCAAAAAACTGGGCTACGAAGAGGCGGCGGTAAAAATTCAGGACTTATACCTCGCCGGCGATAAGACCGCTGCCGCTGCCGCCGTGCCGAACGAACTTATCGATGAGGTTGCATTGGTTGGAACCCGCGATCAAATTCAGCAGCAGGCCGATAAATGGCGCGCCGCCCGCGATGCAGATTATGTAAAAACCATGATTCTAGGCGTACGCCAACCGGAAGTACTACCGGTGCTAGCCGAAGTCTTCGCTACCTAGTGTGCGCGCTGCGCACCGTATGGCTGCCTACAGAAACAAACCAATAACAACAAACCCGACTGCGGAAATGCCTCCCGCAACTAACGCATAAGGCAGCTGCGTGCGCACGTGATCAACATGATCGGTCGCCGCCGCCATGGAAGCGACGATTGTGGTATCGCTAATCGGCGAGGCATGATCGCCAAAAATACCGCCGGACAACACCGCCGCCAGAAACGGCTCCGGCGGCAACCCTAACGCAATCGCCAAAGGCACAGCGATAGGAATTAAAATGCCGAACGTACCCCAACTTGAGCCAATGGAAAACGCCGTGCCGCCCGCAATAATAAAAACCAGCGGCAATAATAAGGTTGGCGACATGTCTTCGCCAATCAAGGTTGCAACATAGTTGGCCGTACCCAGCTTTTCTGTCAGATCGCCAAGCGCCAGGGCTAACATCAGAATAAGCGCCAGCGGAATCAGATTGCCCGCACCTTTAAGAAACGTTTGGGTTAACGCTTCGACGTTCATTAATTTTTGGCTGAGCAGCAGCCCCCAGGCCAGCGCGACTGCGAACAATACCGCCCATAATATACTGGTAGAGCCGGAACCTTGCGCCAGATTGCCATCGCCGGTGATATACAGCCCTAGCGGCATCATCAGCAACATGGCCGCAATTGGCAGTAACATATTACGCGCGCGCGGTGCAGCATACTCGGCTTGCTCAGCAGAGGAGTCGGGCGTGTCGATTAAAGGTGCAGCGCCGGGCGACAACACCAGACCCTGGCTCGCGCGTTTCTCCGCTGCTCGCATAGGACCGATATTCCAGTCTTTGGCAATCACAATCGCGGTGAGAGTAACGGCGGAAAATGCGTATAAATTATAAGGCAGGGCACCGACAAAGGTTTGCAAAGGCTGAACGCCTTCCAGCTCATTAAGTAAGCCAAGATTAAAAGCCCCCCAGGCATTGAGAGGAATCAGAATACATACCGGCGCTGAAGTGGAGTCTATGATATAGGCGAGTTTCTCTCTCGATATTTTATAGCGGTCAAACAACGGTCGTGCGATAGAACCCGCCACCAGTACCGTAATGTTAGACTCGATGAAAATCACAATGCCGATAATCCATGCCAGCCACTGCGATTGTTTTGCCCTGGTGATCCAGCCCTTGTTCTCTACCGCATTGATAAATCCTTGCACTCCGCCGCTGCGCTCCAGCGTTGCGATCAGCGCGCCGATCACTAAGGTGAACACTACCACCTTGGCGTCACCAGGGTTAGCCAACACGGCAATCACGCCGTCGATACTGGTGGCAACTCCGGTCAACGGATTCCAGCCTCCAAGAATGCTGTAACCGACCCACAGGCCGCCGAAAAGTGACAAGTAAACGTGACGGGTGATCAGCGTTAGAGATATCGCTAATAGTGGTGGGAGGAGAGACAGCCAGCTTAAATCGGTCATATAAAGGTTAGGCGTCAAACCGCCGCAACAACCTCTCGCTTCTCTGTCTTGACCTCCACCCGCGCAATCTTGAAATTAAGCGAGGCATACAAAATCGTCATCAACGGGCTTATCAGGCAGAAGAAAGCAAACGGCGCATAGCTCAAAGTGGCAACGCCGAGTACGCTAGCATGATAGGCGCCGCAGGTATTCCACGGAATCAATACCGACGTCACCGTACCGGCATCCTCCAGCGTGCGGCTGAGGTTTTGGTTGGCGAGGCCGCGTTCGTGGTACGCTTCGGAGAACATTTTACCCGCCACCACAATTGACAAATACTGGTCCGAAGCAGTGGCATTGGTGAATATGCAGGTACCGGCGGTTGCCGAGATGAGGGCACCAGCAGAGTGTACGCGTTGAATAATGGCCGCCGTGATCTGGCGCAGGAAACCACTGCCCTCCATCGCACCGCCAAACAGCATGGCAGAGATAATCAGCCAAATGGTGTTCAGCATGCCCGCCATGCCGCCGGCGGTGAGCAGTTCATTCAGCATGACGTTGTCGGAGGGTATGGCAATATTACCCACCAGTGCCTGCATGAGGCCAACGTAAACCGGGAAGTCGGTGGCGCCGTAAGCATTACCCACCAACAGTACAATATCGGGTTGCGTTACCAGCGCTGCTATCGCGCCCATAACGACGCCGGCGACAATAGCCGGCAGAGCTGGTACTTTCTTAATGATAAGCAGCACCACTGCAAGCGGCACAATCATAAGCACAGGGTTGATATAAAAGCGTTGCTGCAGTGCGGCCAGCACGATGTCTTTGTCTGTTGCGACGCTTCCCCCGGCGTGGCCAAAGCTGAGAAAAACGAACAGGGTGAGCGCAATAAGAAAAGAGGGAATGGTGGTGAGCGACATATAGCGGATGTGGGTAAACAGGTCGGTGCCACCGACTGCTGCCGCGAGATTGGTGGTATCAGAGAGTGGCGACATTTTGTCACCGAAGTAAGCGCCGGAGAGTATAGCGCCGGCAACAATGGCCGGGTCCAGCCCGAGCGCCCTGCCAATAGCAATCAGCGCAATGCCTACCGTTGCAGAGGTGCTCCACGAGCTACCGGTGGCAAGCGAGACTAACGCACTGGTAATACACGCCACTGGCAAGAACACGGTGGGGTTTATAATTTTGATACCGTAGTAAATAATTGTCGGCACAACGCCACCGATTAACCACGTGCCGGCCAGTGCGCCCACCATTAACAATATCAGAATCGCCGGCGTGGCAATGCGCAAGCCGTTCACCATGGCCTCAAGCAGCTTGTCCCAGCGATGACCGTAGCAAATCGCAATGCCAACCGTGATGGCGGCGGCGATCAGCAGTATCATTTGGTTAGAGCCGCTGAGGGCATTGTCGCGATACACCAGCACATTGAACGACAGCATTGCCACCAGCATAATCATCGGCAGCAGGGCAACCAGAAGTGGCGGCTTACGGATAGTGCCGGTCGATTCATGCATCATACAGTTGCGCCTGCATTAGTTTCCGCAAGAGTGGCTATTGCTATTTATGGCTGCGGCAATATCATGACGCTGCATTGTATACGATTACTACTCAGGACTCTGTTATGGATGACGCTGCGCAACCGCGCAAAGACTACCCCTTCGAATTCACCGGCAACGCCGGCGAGTATTTTCGCATTTGGATTGTCAATATACTGCTCACGATTGTCACGCTAGGCATTTACTCTGCCTGGGCAAAAGTGCGTACTAATCAATATTTCTATGGTAATACGCTGGTTGACGGCTCGGCGTTTGAATACACTGCAGACCCGGTGCAAATACTAAAAGGCAGATTGCTGGCGGTTGCCATTCTTATCGCCTATCACGTCTCGGGTTTTATGTCGGCCACCGGCGGATTAATCGGAGCTGCTATTCTGATGCTATCGCTGCCCGCATTAATGGTGATGGCGCTGCGGTTTCGTATGCGTTACACCAGTTGGCGGAACATCAAGTTTGGCTTCCAGCCTGATTTTAAATCGGCCTACCTGTTGTTTGGTGTGCCGCTGCTTGTTCTGCTGACGCTGTCTGGCATTGCGTTTTTTTTGGTGTTTAAGACGTTGGCGGTGCCCGGTGCCACACCAGAGGATCCCAACACGGCGGCCTTTTTTTGGCTGTTTGCGGTACCGTTATTATTCGCTCTTGCATTTCCGGTCTGGCAAAAAATGTATTATCAATTCGTCGCCAACCGGGTGCAGTTTGGCAGCGCCGCGTTTGGCTTTGTTGCGACCATAACCCAATTTTATTTCATTTACATAATCGCCGCCGTTATTCTGGTTGGCGGAGCAGCGCTGATCGCCGGGCTGGCCACCGCTTTCGCGGCCATTGGTTTAGCGGCTGTGGAGGCTGTAGTTGGCATCTTCGTTGTGACTCTGCCGATGGTTGTAGCCGGTGCTTACTTTCAAACGCGGCTCACTAATATTATTTACAGTAATCTTAAACTGGGCGCGGTTGATTTTAGCTGCCGCTTGAAAGTGGGCCGCATGGTGTATCTATACCTGACCAACTCCATCGCCATCGTGCTTTCGCTCGGCTTGATGATTCCGTGGGCCAAGGTGCGGATGGCAAAATACCGGGCAGAGACCATGACGCTACGCGCCGACGATCTGGCCGGCTTTCAGGCAGCGGCCGCCGTAGACGTCAGCGCCGGAGGCGAGGAAATCGCTGGCATGCTTGATATTGAAATTGGCATCTAACCAGGCCGCGCGGTTGAGCTCGTCCACTACCATCAGCGGACACGTCTACGACGGCCAAAGCTCGGCACGGACTGCCGCAATGCTACACGTTGATCAGAGTGGTCAGGCGAGCATCGATGCAAACTCTGCAGCGACCGATCACTTTAAGCAAATTGATATTAGCGCGCGTATTGGCAACTCGGCGCGTTACCTGACTTTCTCCGCCGGGCCACGGTTTGAAACGCTTGAAAACGATGCCGTCGACGCGTTGTGCCGACAGTGGCTAACCAAAAAATACGGGCTGGCCGACCGGCTCGAACGCAATATGAAGGTGGTGTTCGCGGCGATTGTGGTGGTGCTGGTCGGTAGTTTCACGTTTCTTAAATACGGAATACCGGCCTTAAGCAAGCCCATAGCCGCTGCTATCCCTGTGTCGATTGACCAGCGCCTGGGCAGCGACACGATAAAAGCGCTGGACAAGCGATTTTTAAAGCCCAGCACACTCAGTGCGCAGCGGCAAAAAGCGCTGCACAAGGTGTTTGCCGAACTGCCAAAATACAGTAATCACGCCTACCAACTGTTGCTGCGCAATACGGGTAAGATGGCCAATGCGTTTGCGCTGCCGAACGGTACGATTGTTATGACTGATGCGTTGGTCAGGCTGGCCGACAACGACGCGCAGCTAGGCAGCATTATGCTGCATGAGATAGGCCATGTTGAGCACCGGCATTCTATGCAGATGATCGTTCGGCAGGGCGGTTTATCTTTAGTGCTGCTAATGATTACCGGCGACGTAAACGCGGCCAGCAATATTATCATTATGTTGCCCGGCTGGTTGATTCAGGCCAGCTATTCGCAAAGCCTGGAATGGGAAGCTGATACCTACGCGCTGGAAGCGATGCAGAAGCGGAAACTGGATACCAATGTTTTCGCGAACATTATGTTAAAGCTCGAAACGCAGGCGAACGCGAAAAAGAAAGACGGCAACGCAGGCAGCCAGATGTTCGACTACCTGTCAACTCATCCGCCTACAGGTAAGCGTACTGAACGTTTTCGTACTGTGGAGACGGGAGAATAGTTGTTGTCGGACGTCAGCAGGAAGGCTGGCGGTAGCATGGTATTGGTCGAATAGAGGTGCTCCAAATTCAATCCTGCCGGGCTTGCGGTTTTGCCGCGTTCAGATGATCAATTGTCTAACGGTTATTCTCAGCCGAAGCAGGTGTTAGATCACAGAGATTTTAGTTGAATGTCGGCCAATGCCCGATAAAATACGCCAACACTTTTGCGGCAGTCCAAAAACCATCCTGTGACCACTTCTGATTTCGACAAGCGCGTGCTTATCGAGCAACTTCGTTATATAGAGGCGGAGGATACGCTTGCTGATGATGTCGATCATCAGGCGCCAGCCGTTGCGGCGCACAGCGATTTTACCGCACGTCTTTGGCACCGAGCGCGGCAGCTGGTAGACCGCAATGATCTCAAGCCTGCACTGCGCCGCGCCGCAAAGCTATCGCGCATCGCCAAGGGCATTGGTTTGCTGCTGGCAGCAGTATTGGGCGCGCTGGCAACCAACTTAGCCGTTACTGGTGGCCAGACCATAAATATCTACTGGCTATTGCTGGTATTACTTGGCTTCAATCTGTTGTCGATGCTCTTGTGGCTGATCGGTATCAGCCTCAATTTCGACGGTCTGATAGAAGGCGGCTTTGCCAAAATCACAAGTTGGCTGCCAACTCAGCTGAAAGAGAAAACTCAAACCAGCGCGCAGGCTGACCGTGCGTGGTTAGCCTGTCATTTTGGCGGGCGTGTGGGCAAATGGCAGTTCAGCACGATAACGCATCAACTATGGTTGGTGTATTTGCTGGCCGGCTTGACGGTTTTATTGCTGATGTTGATGGCGCGCCAGTATGACTTCGTGTGGGGTACGACCTTGTTGTCTGACAACGCGTTTGTCAGCTTGACGGAGTTGTTAGGGAAACCATTGCATGTATTGGGTTTAACAACACCAACCGCAGAGCAGGTACAGCAAACACGAATAGGCGCAGCACAGACGTTGACGGCCGCGCACCGTAACAGTTGGGCTCAACTGCTACTGGGCGCGCTGTTGGTGTTTGGCATCCTGCCGCGATTTCTGCTTTACTGCTGGGCCATGCTGATGCGCACGAAGGCGCGACGCGACCTCACGCTCGACTATTATCTCCCCTACTACATCAGTTTACGCCAGCAGTTGCTGCCGCTGGCCGGCCATGCCGAAATCGTCGATGCCGACGCATACCCCCCTGCAGCGACCAACGCCACCGTGATCGACTCCGCACCGCATAACGTGCCAGCTGAGGCGCAATGGGTGGCAGTCGAACTGGCCGCAGATATCGATTGGCCGCCAGCAGGCATTAATGGCGGCAAAAACGTTGGTCAGGTCAGCGACAGGCAGTCGTTGGCGACTATTCTGCAGCAGCTGGAGGATGCCGGCGGTGACATGATCGCCGTCGCCGTAACGGCCGCCCGTGCGCCCGATCGTGGCGTGCAGCGCACCATAGCCAGCCTGTTAGCCACCGGTACCAAGCCATGGCTGGTGCTTATGCAGCAGCGCGAAAAAGGCGCAGTCGCCGATTCCAGGCTGGGGGCATGGTACCGTCTGGCCGAAGCTTGTGGCGTGCCAGCCGATCACGTCGTTAGTATGCAAGCGGATTAGCTCAATGGTTAACGTCAACTATACAAACAATAGCAGCGCATCCAGGTTTCAGCCGGTGAAAGTGGCCGTAGTAGGGCATACCAATACCGGCAAAACCTCGCTAATTCGCACCCTGCTGCGCGACGAACGTTTTGGCAAAATAGAAGACGCAGCCGGCACCACGCGCTATGTAGAGAAGACCGCGATTTTTGCCGGTGAGGATGAGGCACTCACACTATTCGATACGCCGGGCTTTGAGGATTCCAGCGCCTTGCTGCAAGCATTGGAGGAACTGGACAAGACGCGTAAAGCCGAATCACCAAGTTTGCTGTTGCGTGAAATTATTGCGCAGGCGGAAAAATTTCCTGACTTCGATCAGGAGATAAAAGTATTGCGCCAGGCGCTTAGCTGTGACGTGCTGCTGTATATCATCGATGTGCGCGAACCGCTGTTGGGCAAGTACCGCGACGAAGTCGAGATTTTGGGTAAAGCAGGCAAACCGATTGTGCCGGTATTTAATTTTATCGCCGGGCAGGGCGAAGCACTGGCGCGCTGGCGCGAACAAATGTCGCAGTTTAATCTGCACGCCGCGCTGGAATTCGACACTGTCGCATACGAATTTGAGGCCGAGAAACGGCTTTACCAAAAACTGCAAAGTCTGCTTGAATCGCACTACGACGCGTTACAAGCCCTTATCGACTCCCGCCAGGAGGTATGGCAGAAGCTCAACCAGGCCGGTGCCCAGCGTGTGTTTCAGCTAATCACCGAAGTGGCTTGCTACCGCCAGGAGGTGGCAGACGATGCTGCTGTGTCGAGCGCCAAAGTCGAGGCCATGCACACGTTCGTGCGTAAGGTTGAAAAGCGCACCGTGAAGGATTTGCTAAAAATTTTTGCGTTTACCCAGCTGGACATTGACCTGCAACAAGTTGCCGTGCAGGACGGCGTTTGGGAGCTGGATATCTTCTCACCGGGCGCTTTAAAGGAATTCGGTCTCAGCGCGGGCGCCAACGCGCTGAAGGGTGCGGCCGCCGGTGCCGGAATTGATTTGATGGTCGGCGGCTTGAGCATGGGCACGGGTGCCATTCTGGGCGCAGCGCTGGGGGCAGGGTGGGCTACCGCGCGCCGTTATGGGCGAGAGTTAAAAGCTGCCTTTCGTGGCAATAAGTGGCTGTGTGTAGACGACAATACACTTAGCCTGTTATTCCTGCGCCAGCGCGAGTTGCTGCATACCTTAACGCAGCGTGGCCATGCTGCGCAGAACAAACTACAGGTGTCTGGCGATAAGCAATATAGCTTGCCCAAGCGTTGGTCGAAGGTCATTCAAACACTGCGCCAGCACCCTGCATGGCAACGTGCCCCAGCCGCGGATCCCGAGTATATAGGACTGCAAACTGAAGTTGTCGGCTGGCTGCTAGAGAAAGAGTAACCCGAATTTATCTCACTGGCGCGAGCCGCAACGATACCTATTGCTACGTAGTTAAGGAAGATTCATTAGCCGCTAATTAATTGTCGAATTCGGTTTAATTGCAGTGATTCGCTACTCCTTGATCTGACCGCGCAACAGATGGGCACTGTTAGCGACACCTGCAATAGTAGTCAACACCCCAGCCACCGAGGCGGCGATTATATATAGCGATTCGCCCGAGGTGAGAGCGATACCGCCAATGATTAATACAACCAGAAAGCCAAGCGGTAGTCGATAACTCTTCCAGATACCTTCCTGACTGCGGCGCACCATACGGTTCAAGGTGTCGGCGGTTTCCGCATTCAAAATAAAATGCGTAATGCTGTGATTAATGAGCTGCAAATGCCCGCGGGTGACTTTGATTAAACCGTTTAAGGCCAGGTGCTCGATCATCTGAGTATTAGATGGATTGAGTCTTCGCTTTTTAGCTAAATTAAATAAGGCTAGTTTTTCTGCATTGGAACAGGATTCCCATTTGAAGCGATAAATATCTTCCGCATGCAGCAATATATAATTAATGGTATTCCATTGCCTCTCTGAACCTGTCGTTTTACGCACCTTCCATAAATCGCTTTTCGGCGATGCATCTGCATCGGACTTGCGCTTATCAGTCGCCAGGAAGCGCAGTTCAGGAAAATATCGAACTTCCTCGGTTAACAATTGTTTGTCTAAACGTTGTTTAAAAGCGGCAGGCACTTTGACATTGAAATCCATCAGGCATTCTGCCCAGGACAGATACTCGGCATGCTTGAGGGCGGAGCCTTGCTCCATCGACAAGGGATCTTTCATCTTAACTCTTTGTAGACTGTGAAACCCGGTGAAAACAGTAAAACCCGTAATCTGACCCGCCAGAGTGAGCGATTTTAATTCCATAATCAGATCCAGTAAATACTGGCGATATTCTGCATTCTCCAGGCAGGTTTCGATATCCCAGATTTGTACATCCAGCGTGGCAGTTTCATTGTTCTGACAGACGTTGAGTTTTAGATTGGGCAGCAGGATATTGGTGCTGCCGATTTTCTTCAAAAAAGGGCTGAGTTGGTAGAGCCTTGCAAATCCAGGTAACAAGTTGTTTACCATGTCCGGTTCAGTGGTGGCATCCTGCATTGATGCCGTTCTGAGCAATAGCGAGAGGCCAATACCATTAAGCCTGGCTGTATTGCATTCGATCACAAGTTTCTCGTTGCGCTGCTCCTGAGGCAACGCTGATTCCAGCTTTGTTAACCTTTCGATATGTTGCAGGAAAAGGTCTGAACAGTAGAAGCGCCGCCACAGCACGCGGCCGTTGAAAACTATCCAGCCTGCCATGATCGCAATCAATAACATGGAAGAACTGGCAACAGGCCAGAATGTCGGTTTCAGTTCGTAAACGGAGGGGCCGGATTCGGGTAAGTTGGCTTGCAAAAAATAGGAATTTAACCATTGCCACAGGTAAGTCGCGCCGACCAGGCTACTTGGATTGGGGTAGTCGTCTGGCTCTATTTGTGAATTACACGGAATACGCTCGCTATCGGGTTTGTCAGTACCCTGCAGTTTGTCGAATAAGTCCGGGGCTATAGGCAGCAGCGTCAGCGGATCTCTACCCTGTTGCGTAATAGAATTGGGATATCGACTTAAGGCTAATCTGATATCTTCCTGGCGTTCGAAATTGAGCTGATTGCACTGCACTTGATTATAGTGAAATGCCAGGCCCCTCAGTGCCATCGGTGCCGCAAAGTGCAGATAGCAGAGATGTAGAGCCAGAGCAGCCAGCACGGCTAAAACGATGAAAAATCGTTTTAGCAGTGTGCGAGTTGTCTGAGAATTATCCTGGGTCTTAATTTTCCTGATACGGGCCACGCAAATTTCGAGCATAATAATTAATAATATCGACAACCCGATTATCGGCGCCAGTAAGGACCAGTCAACATTGGCCAGCGCAGATACGGTGGAAGGGTCTGGCTGCGGAACCGTTGTATCCAGAGCAAACAACGTACCAATGCTGTAGAGGCTATAGATTGCGCCAAGTAGTATTGAGCTGCCAAGGACTAACCGGCGGCCATTGATTTTTTCCGGAACGCATAGTGCACTTTTCAATTTACCAGTACAAAAAAAGTGTCGGCATAGCAGCACAAAACCTATTATTAACAGTAGCGCAATCGAGAAGCTAATACTGATGAACAGAAATTGGTTGGTCATAAAAGAGTCGAGGCTATCGTTCGGATAAAAAATCACAATCGCCCAGGCGTCGACTGCAGCGGGGATGAGCACGAACCGGCCGTCCTGACCGTGATAGTTTCCCTTGAT
>JBBKXJ010000302.1:0-9097 GCA_037969395.1 Pseudomonadales bacterium | reverse complement strand
GTACAACTACGGGGTGAGCATAGTGGCAAAATTTATGCCTCTGCTATCTCTGCTATTCGACCCAGTGTTATTCCGACGCAGCAGCTGCAAAGACTAAAAGAACGAAGTATTGGAATCGGCGCATTAATACGAGATACAGGCCTGGAAAGTTATCGAGAACTGCTCGAGGTGGGCATAGAAAAAAGCCCCGAATATATGCAGATCGATAATCCCCAACCACTGGATCTGGTGTATAGAACGTACCGAATATTCATCGTCGGCAAGCCAGCGTTACTGATAACGGAATTCTTCCCCCTGGATCTTTATCAGTAACGCGTTGGCGGTTAATACACGAATACAACGACCAGTCAATTTCACGTCTATCCGAAATAGTAAATAGATTTATAGGAGTGAATATGCTCAATCCATAAAAATCTCCGTGTGACGCTATAAAATCCGCTCTAAAAGCCCCTGAGTTCGATGTTACGCAATACCAGGGTGTATCTACCAAAATCGTTTCGTTATTTCTGTACTTTAGTTGGATAGGCGGCAGCAGATTCAAAGCGTACCATTCTATAAACCTGTTGATCCCGAAGAAAGTTCGGTGCCATGGTTAGGCTCATTAAGAATTATGAATAAATCTTCGGTAAAAAACGCAGTGATATTATGAATGAGCTAAAGGCGTGGACCCCCGGATGAAATTGACGCAGAGCTTTTCAAATTCATTAAGGACGTTTCGTCTATGCAAATGCGGGTTTTACCCCTTGGTTCGCAGAGGGTCTGCGAAAGGCGGGTGATGCTCTCAAGCCTGAGGTACATGGGCGTGTAGGCGTACTGCCGATTTTCCCGCCGCGACTGGCAGAGTTTGCGCTGAATGTCGCGGCTGGCTTCCCATCTCTCACTGTTATGCTCGAAACGAACCTGGTAG
Source organism: Pseudomonadales bacterium (assembly GCA_037969395.1). Lineage (GTDB taxonomy): Bacteria > Pseudomonadota > Gammaproteobacteria > Pseudomonadales > JAUIET01 > JBBKXJ01. The sequence continues at coordinate 8,190 of JBBKXJ010000302.1, read as the reverse complement.
TGTTACAGATAACGCGAGAGGCTGGGGTGGAGACTGCTTTGGCCGTCTATCGACAGCAAGGTGCGGAGTACGCCATTCGCGCCAAAGTTGTCATCGATGCCAGCGACGATGCAGTGGCCGGCAAGTTGGCCGGTGCCATTACCGACGCACCCGATGGGAATGAACTGCAGAATGCCACCCTGATATTCCGTGTTTCAGGGGTCAATCGATCTGATCTGGCAGGTTATTTCAGGCTCAAACTCAGCGCTACCATTGCACGGGGGGCTTCCGTGGGAGCCGACTCTAGCTGATGGGTATTCAAGAAAAAAATGGGAGAATTCAGTTATGAAGTCGTTCAAACCACTCTTATTTAGTATATTTTTAGTTGGCCTGTTGTCGTTGCAGTCAGCCAATGCGCAGGAATTCAACCTGGCATCCGGGAATGCCGCGTTAGGCGTAGTAGTCCCGGCGGCAGGTCCTGTCGCATCCCAGGAATGGGGCCGGGGCGATGCCACCCTTATCTTCCGGCTTACCTCATTGCTTGGTAACGCCTGGTTCGATGCCATCGCTCCTTATCACTCGACGGCAGTTGGTGTGCATTCGGATCTCGGCCGTCGTCCCGCGGCAGAGAGTGCGGACACGGAAGCCAGGAACATTGCGCTGCTGTATGCCTCCTACCGCATTCTCAATAGTCTATTGCCCCACCGTGCCCCCGACTGGCGGCGTATGTTAAGCAGTGTGGGTCTTAACCCGGAAAACGGCGAACGCAATACTGAGACTCCAGCGGGTATCGGCAACATGGCCGGCGATGCAGTTGCAGCCTTCAGTCTTCGAGATGGCATGAATCAATTGGGCGACGAGGGCGGCTGCGTTTACAACTGCGTTCCGTATTCTGACTACACGGGCTACGCGCCTGTTAATACGGCCTACAGACTAAGGGATCCGTCTAAATGGCAACCTTATATTGTCACCGGGGGTAATGGGATATTCCGCGTGCAACAATTCGTCACGGCTCAATATGGGGTCGCCGTGCCCTACAGCTTCGACGGTCCCAGTCAGTTTTTTGTTCCCCCGCCTCAAGCTAGCAATCACAGAACGAATCCGGGCGACTACAGGGCGCAGGCTGATGAGGTGCTGGCGCGATCGGCGGCGTTGACCGATGAGTTGAAGATGCGGGCGCAATTATTCGACAATAAGTTTCGAGCCTTCGGCGGCGCGACAACTTTTGCGGCCGCGCAGAATAACCTTACACTGAATAATTTTGTTAATTACTACTTCTTGATCAACCTCGCCGGGCGTGACGTGGGCATCGTGGTATGGCACTGGAAAAAGCAATATGATGCCGTGCGGCCTTACTCCGCTATTCCCTATTTATATGGCGACGACCCCGTGACCGCCTGGGGCGGGCCTGGCCAGGGTACAGTCACCGACCTGCCGGCTTCTGAGTGGAAGCATTACCTGCCGGTTGCGGATCATCCGGAGTATCCTTCCGCCTCGGCGACGTTTTGCGCTGCCGTTGCTCAGGCAAGCCGCAACTTCTTCGGGTCGGACGATTACAATTGGAATCCTGATTTTGATGCGGGTTCATCGATTATCGAGCCTGGTTTGGTCCCGGCTACCGATATCACGCTGAGTTTCCCGACTTGGACTGCTTATGAAGAAGCCTGTGGGCAGGCTCGTGTTGATGGTGGTGTGCATTTCCCAGCGTCGATTCAATATTCTCCGCAGATGGGGCATCCCGTTGGCGACTTGGTCTACAATTTAATTCAGGACCACCTCGCCGGCAACCACGAACCGAAGTTCTACCCAGTACCGTAAACTGGCAGCGAAAACAGACGGGGCAAGCGCGCGCTCGCCCCAATTTCTAAATAGGCGGCGATCGCCGCCAACTATTGCGACTGGAACAGCCCCCCAGCTTGTCAATTCGCGAACCCCGCTACACTGCGCTGAAAACCACCGCTGACCGAGGAACGTGTACCATTGCCACCTCACCGCATAACTAGTACCTTATTGTAAGCAAAAGACTTGAATTTATGACAATCGTCTCGTTATTTCCGTACTTTAGACGGATAGGCAGCAACAAAATCAAAGCGTACTGTTCTATAAGCGTGTTTATCCCGAAGGTCTACTTATGCCATGGTTAGGCCGTTTAACAATTGTGAACAAATCTTCGGTAAAAAACACAGTGATTTTATGCATGGACTAAAGGCTTGGACCCCGGCTGAAATTGACGCAGAGCTTTTCAGGATCATTAAGGAAGAAAAGCAATTGGATGAGTCTTTCACGATGACCACCCGCCTGGAAGAGGTGGGACTGGATTCTCTTGCCTTGGTGAGAATACTGGTCAGAATCGATCAAAGCATTGGCGTATGGCTTGAGGGGGAAGCGCTAACGCCAGAGAATCTTCTCGACGTCAAACATATGGCTGCCTACATCAACGAATCGCTTCAGTAAATTGTTTGCGCTGCCGAGTAATTCATTCTGACTACCCCCGGTAAGCAATGAATATGACGCATGCGAAGTTGATCGAGGTAGATGTGCTCGTTGTGGGAGGTGGCCTTGCGGGACTTTCCGCAGCCGTTTCAGCTGCGGCTGCAGGTGCCGAGACCCTGTTGCTCGAAAGAGGGCGTGTGCTTGGTGGCAATGCTACGCAGGCATTCGTGCATTCGTTTTGCGGTCTTTTTGAACCGCCGCAAGAAGGACGTTTGGTCTATGCAAACGCGGGTTTTACCCCCTGGTTTGCAGAGGGTCTGCGAAAGGCGGGTGGTGCTCTCGGTCCTGAAGTACATGGGCGTGTAGGCGTGCTGCCGATTTTCCCACCGCGGCTGGCGGAGTTTGCGCTGAATGTCACTGCCGACTTCCCATCTCTCACTGTCATGCTCGAAACAAACCTGGAAGTGTTACAGATATCGCGAGAGGCTGGGGTAGAGACGGCATTGGCGGTCTGTCGACAGCAAGGTGAGGAGTACTCCATTCGCGCCAAAATTGTCATCGATGCCAGCGGGGATTCAGTGGCAGGCAAGTTGTCTGGTGCCGGTACCGAAGCACCCGATGGGGATGAACTGCAGAATGCCACTCTGATATTCCGTGTTTCAGGGGTCAATCGATCTGAGCTGGCAGGTTATGCCAGGCTCAAACTCAGCGCTACCGTTGCGCGGGGGGCTTCTGTAGGAGACCTTCCCCCGGAATGTGACTCAGTGTTAGTGCGTCCAGGTGAACGCTCCGACGAGGCTTATATCTCCCTCAATCTGCCGAAATGGACTGACCAGAGCTATGCTCCCCTAAATGAGGAGTTCATGCGAGCCTACACGCAGCATGCGCATCGCCTCGCCGAGGCATTAATCGCATTTTTACGCGATAAACTGCCCGGTTGGTCTGACTGCAGGCTGCTTGAATGGCCTCTCAGGATAGGCGTCAGAGAGACTCGCCACATGCTTGGACAATTTGTCATGCAGGAAACCGATGTATTGCAGGGTGCGAGATTCCCGGATGCGGTTGCCCGCTCCAGTTGGCCGGTGGAGTTATGGCGGGACCACAAGGGAGCGAACTTCAAATATCCCGATGGGGTAGCCGAGATTCCTCTGCGAGCCTTGATCAGCCGAAGTTACGATAATCTGGGAATGGCCGGAAGGTGCATGTCCGGTAGCCACACGGCCCTTGGCGCTCTGCGGGTCCTGGGCACTGCGATGGCGACAGGTGAGGCCGTTGGCCTGGCAGCAGCAATAGCCTCAGATAGAGGAAGTACGCTTGCGGATGTGTCGTCCGATGACGTACATGCACAGCGTAATCAATCAATGGAGACCGTTTTCTTACAACCATGAACATAATCGACGAAATTCGCTCCCGCGCCCGGCAACAACCCGAGCATCCGGCCCTCATTTGTGATCAGACCAGTGACGAACCGAAACTTGTAGTTAGCTATGCGGAGCTGGTCGAGCGTATGGATACCTTTGCCGACAAGCTGCGGGTAGCGGGTTGTCAGCCCCATGAACGCACAGGATTGCTGGCACATCAGGGTATAGGCTTCGTTGAGGCAGGCCTGGGTATTCTGGCTGCAGGCCTGTGTTTTGTGCCCATTTCAGATGACTACGACGGCCCTGCATTGGAAGAATTTATCAAGCGCTCCCGGCTGCATAGTCTGTTGCGACAGTCTAACGATTTTCAGGTGCAGCGTTTTGCCGATGCCCGAGATGTAGACGGAGAGGGCGATGTAGTCTTCCGTGAACTACAGCCGGCCTACATCCGGTTCACATCCGGCACCACCAATGAACGCAAGGGAGTCATCATCGGCCACCAGTCGATACTGGATCGGTTGGCGAATGCCAATCAGATGCTGAAGATCGGACCTGCCGACCGCATCATGTGGATGCTGCCAATGGCGCATCATTTCGTGGTATCCATTCTTCTCTACCTTCGCTATGGTGCGACCATACTGCTTCCCGGGAACTACCTGTCGCGCCCTGTGTTGGAATTTGCCAATTCCCACTCGGCTACATTCTTCTATGCGTCTCCCTACCATTACGACCTATTGGCAAAGGATGTGACAGACCTGGGTCTGCCTCGTGTGCGGCTCGCCATATCAACCGCGAGCGGATTGAATCAGAATATTGCCGAGCGGTTTCTCGCCCGCATGCAGATACCCCTGTCACAGGCTCTGGGAGTCATCGAGATCGGACTCCCGGCTATTAACTTGAAACGAGCCAGGGAAAAACCCCTCAGTCTCGGTCAAGTTCTGCCTGCTTACGAAGTCTGGCTGCGAGGTGAAGATGGGAAACAGGTAACCGGCAGTGACCCGGATAAGTCCATTGGCGAGGTCTGTATTCGAGGCACTGGAACCTTCGACGCCTATATGGACCCCTGGATTCCGGCATCGAAGATCATGCAGCCGGACGGCTTTCGTACCGGAGATCAGGGTTATTTCGATGCAGACGGCGATTTATTCCTCAAGGGACGCAGACACAATCGGATAAACATGGCCGGGATGAAGTTCTTTTCTGAAGAAGTCGAGGCAGTTTTGAATGCCCACCCTGCGGTAAAGGAGAGCCGGGTGTATGGACAAGCCCACGCTCATCTGGGCGAGATTCCTATGGCGGAGATAGTAGCTGACGACCCGGACAATCCGCCAAACAGTAGTGAGATTTCGGGGTATTGTAAACAGCGATTGGCCGTGCATAAAGTGCCGTTTAAATTTACGCTGGTTCCTCAGTTGGCGTACACTTCGACAGGTAAGATCAAGCGCTGGTAATCTTTTTTACTTGACACAAGTAGTTACGTTCTCTGTTTGAAGGCCGCGTCAAGAGGCTACAAAATCAGTACGGGAACGTTGCTCCTGCTAGTGTCCCATGGCTTTGCAGCTGAAGAGAAAACCCGGCCTTGCAAAGCTCTATATATCAGCTGATTCTTCCATACAAATATATAACAGAATTTCGAAGCAAGGATGTTAGCAATGACTTTTAAAGTGGATTTTATCGGTATAGGGTCAGGTAAGTGTGGATCCACCTGGCTTTACGATAACCTGGTTATGCATCCGGAAATATGCAACCGGAACTTGAAAGAACTCAATTACTTCAGCGATATATACGAGAAACAAGCCATCAGTTGGTACGAATCTCAGTTTGTGGATTGTGCAGCCGACACTAAAAAAGGTGAATTTTCGGTTACTTATATTTCACACCCAAAGGCAGCCGAGCGGATTTACCAGCATTATCCACATGAGAAGCTGCTCGCCATCGTGCGTAATCCGGTAAAACGGACTTTCTCCAACTATCTTCACTCCATTCGCAAAGGCGATATCCATGCTGGCCTTGCCTTCGCGGACTACATTAATGATGAGAGCCGGCTTGTGCCAGCACATTTTGCAGAGCACCTGGATCGTTTCTATGCTCACTTCGATCCGGCACAGATTAAGGTCATCATCACCGAGGAATTTGCTCGAAATTCCCGGCAAGGCTACCAGGATATTTATCGACATATCGGCGTCAATGACACGGGTTTTGTTCCGCCGGGGATTGACGAGCGTCGCAACGTGGCAAAATCCTATCGGTTTTTATGGCTGGAAAATCTACTGGTGCGTAGCTACCGCGGTCTCAGCAAAGGCGGCCACACCAAACTTGTTAAACGCATTACTGAATCGGGAATTGCCGATCGCATCAGGGCGCTGAATCGAGACCAGCGTCCAGTTCCCAGTATTGACGAGCAGAGTAAACTGCGACTGTTGGCCTATTATCGCCCCTACAATCAACAGCTGGAAGACCTGTTGGGGAAAGACCTGTCAATCTGGAATGAGTGATGGAACTAACGGAAATTAGATTTATTGCGCTGCCATTCTCAAGAATAAAATCTGGACTAATTTGACATCTCCTGTGTCGTTGACTTTTCTGCTGGGTGCGCCTCGTTCCGGCACGACCCTGTTGGAGCGTATGCTCTCTAGCCACTCCCTGATAAAAGGTGGGCCCGAACCGCATTTGCTCACACCACTTGCCTATCTGGGATATTGGGGGCGAGTGGATAAAGCGCCTTACGATCATATTGTGGCGTCAGCCGGCCAAAAGGCCTTTATTGAAGGGCTTCCACACAAGGAGCAAGATTACTGGAAAGCCTGCAGGAGCTACTGCGACTCGCTCTACGCTGCCTATATGATGCAGGGCAATGAGACTATTTGTGCGGATAAGACCCCCGAGTACACTACAATTTGGCCATTTCTGAGCAAAGTTTATCCTGACGCCAGGTATATAGTGCTGACGCGTCATCCCGCTGCGATATTATCCTCTTTCGCCAATTCATTTTTCGATGGCGACTTCGATATCGCACAACGGCATGATCCGATTCTGGAACGTTATGTGCCGGCACTGGCCGGCTTTCTTCGTCAAACCGACGTCCCCTTTTTTCACTTGAGCTACGAAGACCTGGTTCGCGAACCGGAGCAGTGGTTAAGGAAAATTTGCGCGTTTCTGGAAATATCTTACGAGCCGGGCATGGTTGACTACGGTAGTAAACACAACCGCCATGCGGCCGAGATGGGTCTTGGAGACCCAATTGGTGTAAGCCAGCATTCGCGTCCTACAGAGTCCAATATCAATAAATCGTTTGCTGAGTATGCCGGCAATGCACACAAGATGGACGTGTTGCGTAAATCGGTTGCCCGTTTGGATGCCGCTGATCTTGCCACCATTGGCTATCCCGAGACTTTCTTTTGGGACTCAATCGATGCGGCTAACCGCGGGGCTAATGGAGCACCTGCAAAAACTAGACTCAGCCGCTACCGTCTGCAAAGAAAAGTGATCGTAAAGTTACGGCGTCTAACCCAGCGCAATGCTCGGCTGCGCGCCGGAATTGGCTGGCTGCGTATGGTTTGTGACGTACTTTTGCGAGAATATTGACTGTGGAAATGAACTTCTGTTAGTCGCTCGAGTGATCCTGTTCGCACACAAATAATGTTAGAACTTCTTTTACTGGTCAGCATACCTGGTCAAAATTTAAAAAAAATATGAAATCATTCCCTACTTTAGTTGGATAGGCAGCAGCACAACCTTCGCGTATCTTCAATGCTGGTCGGTATACCTCAGCATGCGGACCGGGCTCATAACTTCTTTTAATAAATAAGGCGAACTGCGTAGGCTGCAGGGATGACTATTGCGTATTGAACTTGCGATTATTAATAGTCAAACCCGCTGGCTGTAGTCCGTCAAGCCTCTAGTGACCAAAATATTTGCAATAAGAATGTTTAGACACTGCTGATTGTCAGGACCAGGTATTACACCAGAGGGGAGATTAAATGAGTTTCAGTGACATAGATTCGCATGTTCACGCTAGAGATCTGGAAAATGACGATGGGAATGATCAACCCGTCGCAAATAAGCAACAAAGCATCACTATCATCTTCCCCGCATTCAATGAGGAAGCGAATATAAGAACGGCGGTTGAACAGGGTCGCAGGGCCATGTCCAAATTTTTCACTGATATTGAGATTATCGTAATCAACGATGGTAGCAGCGATGCAACGGGCACGATAGTTGATCAATTGGCTATGGAATGTGATGATGTGGTATCAATCCGTCACGAAGTTAACCGAGGTTACGGGGCCGCGTTACGTTCCGGTATTGAGAGAGCTCGGAAAGAGTTGATCTTCTTTACTGATTCTGACCTCCAATTCGACCTGGAAGAGATTCGCCACCTTGAGAAATGGATTCGAAAATACGACATCGTGGCAGG
>JBBKXJ010000301.1:0-27159 GCA_037969395.1 Pseudomonadales bacterium | reverse complement strand
CTGCAAAAAGCCTGCTTCGCGGCTAACGGTCGCAAATTTGCTGTTCGATTGTTGCAGCTGCGCACACAGCTGGCGGCCAATAAAGCCGCTACTGCCGGTTATCAAATAGCTTGTCATGCCAGTACCCCTTCAAGGTGATATTGCCTAATGCAGCGCTAAGCAGGCCGTTCTCTGCAAGGCGCACTGGTGAAGGCATAGTGGGCCTACGTCGAGCCAGCGCAACGCCGCAGAGGGCGGCCTGCTTAGCGCCCTTCGGGTCAGTTCAAAAGCGGCCCATTGCTTCGTTGTTCTTCCTCGACGTAGGCCCACTATGCCTTCGGAAAAACGCCTCGCACTGGACCGCTTTTGAACTGACTGCATTAGGCAATATCACCTTGAAGGGGTACTAGTCACTACTGCGAGTGTTGAGCGCATAGCAAGCGCGGCGTTGAAACGAAAAAAGGCGCACAAATGTGCGCCGCAAACCACCCTGTAAAGACCGAGGGGTTAGTCAAGAACAATTCGACCCTCGTTCTTCGCCACGGTGGCTTGGCCAATACCATCAACCGCGAGCAAGTCTGCGGTAGTATTGAAGCGGCCGTTTTGATTACGGTATTCGACTATTGACTGCGCCTTAACGGTACCGACACCGGTCAAAGCTGTGAGCATTTTGGCGTCGGCATTGTTGATATTAATTTTCTCAAATTGCACTGCTGTGCTGGTGGCAGGCGTTGGCTCGGCGGGGTTCGCATAACTAAAAGTTGCCGGCAACAATGCCACGACAAATGCCAAAGAAATCCGTTTAATCCATGTTGTTGTGTTCATCGTGTTACTCCTTTTGAGTGTCCTTGCTGTGCTGTAGTGCACGAGAAACAAAGTAACACGATGGTTATTTCAAGCTGTGCGATATATCTGCGATGAGTGCCTGCAATGTCTGCATGGGCTGTGCGCTTTGCGTAATCGGCCGACCCACAACAAGATAACTACTGCCAGCGGCAACCGCATCGCCGGCCGACAGCGTGCGCTTTTGATCGCCCGGTTTGGCACCGGGCTGACGAATACCCGGCGTGACCAACAAAAATTCCGGACCGATAGATGCTCTCAGACGCGCCACTTCATGCGCCGAACAGACCACGCCATCGAGACCACAGTTCTGGCTCAATCTCACCATGCGCTGCACGTAATCATATGCCGTGCCGGCAACCCCAAGCTCAGTTAAGTCGGCGTCATCCAGGCTGGTCAGCAGCGTCACCGCAACTAAAAGAGGTCGCTGAGTGCCGCCGTCTTGCAGGCTTTCGACACATTGCTCCAACATGCGTCTACCGCCTGCGGCGTGTACCGTAAGCATCCATACGCCCATGTCGGCTGCGACTTTTACTGCCGCAGCTGCCGTGTTGGGTATGTCATGAAATTTTAAATCGAGAAACACGTCAAAGCCGCGTTCGATGAGCTTGGCGACTACCGACGGCCCACAGCGGGTGAACAGTTCCTTGCCAACTTTGGCGCGGCAAAGAGAGGGGTCCAACATGTCGGCCAGCTGCAAAGCGTCGACTTCGCCAGCGAAATCGAAGGCTACAATAATTGGTGAGGTCATGCAGGGCTAAGTAGCGGCTATGCGTGCAGGAAAGGCAATATCACCTTGAAGGGGTACTCGTTTTCGCCGTGGTAGTTTCTTTTACCGGGCGCAAATGGTCCAGTTCTTTTTCAGATTGCGCCAACTTACGCTTTACGCTGTATTCTGATTTCTTAACGCGCAAGAACAAACCGGCGCTGCACAGCAAACCAAACAGGCTGCCGAACAGAAAAGCCGCTAGTACCCAAATACCAAGTGATCGGGGTGCCAATTGTAGCGAAAACAATTTCATCGCCACCTGTTCGGTATTGTCCAACGCGAAAGCTACGCCAACGCCGAGCACCACAATGACAACCACTAAAGATATTAAGCCACGCATTTAATTGCATCCTCTCGCAGTCCGTACGGCATACCTATTGTCGCTACCGGCATCGTCGGCTGTTGCTCCCGGCACAGTGTCTGTGTTCATACAGTCGTGCCTCGCTAAACGTACCACTACATCCTTATAAATAAAAAACGGTAGGGCCATAGACCGTACCGTTTCATCTAACACTATGCTAACTAACTCCTGGCCATGCTCTGATTCACGCGCTCACGCATTTCCTTGCCAGGCTTGAAATGCGGCACGCTCTTACCCGACAGATCTACCTTTTCGCCAGTTTTCGGATTACGACCAATTCGCGGTTCGCGGTAGTGCAGCGAGAAGCTGCCAAAACCACGGATTTCGATTCGCTCGCCCGCCGCCAGCGTTTGACACATTTGCTCAATAATGGTTTTCACCGCCAGCTCAACGTCTTTAGGTGACAACTGGGTTTGCTGTGCTGCAATTCGTTCTATAAGCTCAGACTTAGTCATCGACTGGTCCGAGCCAAAGTCTGGAAAAGCAGATTTGCGATAGTTCACTGAGTTCATGTCCAAAGGGTTAGTTAATTACACTCGACTATTTACTATCCATTTTCGCCTTAATCAGGTCTCCCAGCGTTGTCGGCGCAGGAGTATCGGCTTCTTGCTGCTCTTTATGCTGCTTGACCGCCTCTTTCTCGTCGGCAAAGTCCTTAGCTTTGATCGACAAGTTGATTGAACGGTTCTTGCGATCAACGTTGATGACTTTAACTTCAACTTCATCACCCACGCTGAGTGCGTTGCGCGCGTCTTCTACTTTATCGCGGCTAATTTCCGAAGCTTTCAAAACACCCTCTACGTCTTCGGCCAACGTAATGACAGCAGCCTTGGCATCGACCTCCTTGACCGTACCGTTAACGATGGAGTTTTTGTCGTTATCGGTCACGTAGTTTGAGAACGGATCATTCTCAAGCTGCTTGATACCCAGCGAAATGCGCTCTCTCTCAGGGTCAACTGACAAAATAATCGTTTCGATTTCATCGCCCTTGGAAAATTTGCGTACCGCTTCTTCGCCAGTTTCATGCCACGAAATGTCAGACAAATGCACCAGGCCATCGATATTGCCTTCCAGGCCAAGGAATATGCCAAAGTCAGTAATCGACTTAATGCTGCCCTTGATTTTGTCGCCTTTGCTGAACTGCGAACCGAAAGCGTCCCACGGATTTTGCTGGCATTGTTTGATACCTAGCGATATGCGGCGGCGTTCCTCGTCGATATCGAGGATCATAACCTCCACTTCCTGGCCTACCTGTACAATTTTCGACGGATGCACATTTTTGTTGGTCCAGTCCATTTCTGAAACGTGTACCAGACCCTCAACGCCCTCTTCCAGCTCAGCAAAGCAGCCGTAGTCGGTCAGGTTGGTAATACGCGCCATAACGCGAGTATTTTCCGGGTAACGACCAGTAATAGCCACCCATGGATCTTCGCCAAGTTGCTTCATACCCAGCGATACGCGGTTACGCTCACGGTCGAATTTGAGGATCTTAACGTCGATCTCATCGCCGACATTAACCACTTCGGATGGATGTTTAATGCGCTTCCAGGCCATGTCCGTAATGTGCAGCAGGCCATCCACGCCACCGAGGTCGACGAAAGCGCCGTAATCGGTGAGATTTTTAACAATACCTTTGTGCGACGCGCCTTCCTGCAGATTTGCCAGCAGGTTTTCGCGCTCAGCGCTATTGGCTTCTTCCATCACGGCGCGACGGGAGATAACAACATTGTTGCGCTTTTGATCAAGCTTGATAACGCGGAATTCGAGCTCTTTGCCCTCTAAATGCGCCGTGTCGCGCACGGGGCGAACGTCTACCAGCGAGCCAGGCAGGAATGCGCGTACACCACCTACGTCTACAGTAAAGCCGCCTTTGACCTTGCCATTGATCATGCCTTTCACAACGTCTTCGTTTTCCTGCGCTTTCTCAAGCTCAATCCAGGCTTCGGCACGACGTGCTTTTTCACGTGACAGACGCGTTTCGCCAAATCCGTCTTCTACAGATTCCAGCGCGACATGAACTTCGTCGCCGATCTGCAGATCACATTCGCCGTTGTCATCGAGAAATTGTTCGCGTGGAATCACGCCTTCAGATTTCAATCCGGCATGTACTGTGATCCAGTCTGAATCGACGTCGACCACAACCCCGGTCACAATGGACCCGGGTTTCATGTCAATTGTTTTTAGGCTTTCTTCAAAAAGTTCAGCAAAGCTTTCGCTCATGGATAATGTCCTGCAAGAGTTGTCTCATCATGCGCCCGGCACATGGTGGCTTGGTTCTTCATTAAAAGCGAAATCACCAAGCCGGGTTAAAGTGATCTTCGCTCACGTTTTGTTCGTTGCCGCGCCAGCAAAGTTAACGTAGCGCGATGCGGTCTACCTCTTTCAAAACCAGCGTCAGAACCTGGTCTATATCCATCGCCGAGCTATCAACGATGATTGCATCTTCCGCTGGCCTTAACGGTGAAGCCGAGCGAGTGCGGTCGCGTTGGTCGCGCGCCATGATGTCTTCGAGAAGTGCGCGGAGACTACCACCTTGCCCCTTTGCTATCAACTGCTTATGCCGTCTTTCCGCGCGAACTTCGGCACTTGCCGTAAGAAATATTTTTAGCTCGGCATTTGGGAAAACGGTAGCCCCCATATCGCGACCGTCGGCAACCAGTCCTGGCGACCGCTGAAAGGCACGTTGGCGGTCCAGCAGCGCGCTGCGCACCGCAGGGTAAGCCGCGACGATTGAGGCCGCATCGCCAATTTCTTCCTCGCGTATGCGCTCGGTTACCGGGTCACCATCGAGCATGACGATGGCCACATCGCCCGGGTTAGAGGCTAAAAATTGCACATTTAAACTGGAAGAAAGCACGCTTAGCGCCGACTCATCAGCAAGATCCAGCCGCCGCACCAAGGCAGCCAACGCCAGCGTGCGGTAAAGAGCGCCGCTGTCTAACAGGTGCCAGCCTAATTGTTGTGCAACAAGCTGGCTGATAGTGCCTTTACCGGTGCCACTTGGCCCGTCAATCGTGATTACCGGCGCGCCGTTACTCATGCGCAGGACCTGCTCAAGTTCGCACCGCATTGATTTGCATACCGGCACGCTGCGCCAATTCCACAAAGCCGGGGAAAGACGTAGTCACGTTCGCGCAGTCAGCAATTTCAACCCGCCCCTGTGCGACCAGACCGGCAACGGCAAAAGCCATGGCAATACGATGATCGCCAAGGCTGTCGATTTTACCCGCGCCAAGCTTGCCGCCCTGAATCTCGATGCCATCGGGGCGCGGACTTGCGTCCACGCCTAACGTTTGCAAACCAGTTGCCATAGCAGCGATACGATCGCTTTCTTTTACCCGCAGTTCTTCGGCACCAGTTAGCAGCGTGCGGCCGGTCGCCGCCGCAGCGGCGATAAAAATAGACGGAAATTCGTCAATCGCCAGCGGTACATATTGCAGCGGAATTTCGATTCCACGCAGCGGCGCATGCCGTACTCGTAAATCAGCGACCGGCTCGGCACCAAATTCGCGCTTGTTGAAAATTTCTATGTTGGCACCCATAAGCTCAAGTATATGCAATATGCCGGTTCGAGTTGGATTAATACCTACGTCGGTGAGCGTAATGTCTGAACCTGGAGCAATACTTGCGGCGACTATAAAAAATGCGGCAGAAGAAATATCCGCAGGCACCTTTAATGCGGTAGCTTTTAATGCCGCGCCACCGGTCACGCTGATGGTAGCGCCTGAGCGACCAACAGGGTAGCAAAATGCCTGCAACATGCGTTCGCTGTGATCGCGCGTGGGCGCGGGCTCGGTGACGCGGGTTGTGCCCTCGGCGTAAAGACCAGCTAGCAACAGGCAGGACTTTATCTGCGCACTCGCCACCGGCAGTACATAGTCAATTGCCCGCAGCGTGGCACCGCCCTTAATCAACAGCGGTGGTAAGCCACCTGCTAACGTATCGATGGTAGCTCCCATCTGCTGCAGCGGCTCGGTCACGCGCGCCATAGGTCGGCGTGCCAGCGAGCTGTCGCCGGTGAGCTCGGAGTCAAATGTTTGCGCTGCCAGCAGACCGGCCATCAAGCGCATCGACGTACCCGAATTGCCGACATCCAGCGGCGTTGCGGGTGCCTGCAGACCGTGCAAGCCGACACCACGAACACTTAGCTTACCCGCCTGTGGATCATCGATCGTCACCCCCATGGCGCGGAATGCTTGCAATGTGGCGAGGCTGTCTTCGCCCTCCAGAAAACCCTCCACCTGAGTTGTGCCGTTAGCCAGTGCGCCCAGCATGATAGCGCGATGGGAAATCGACTTATCACCTGGCACGCGCAGCACGCCTTGTAGTGCGCCACCGGGTTTGGTATTAAATTGCACCTTTATCTCCTGGCTTATATTAGTTTGCACCGGCGACATATTAGTGTGCACTGGCGTCGCCGGTAACAACAACTCGCGTATCGCGCGCTGTTTTAGCTTTGCTGAGCAACTTGAACAACGCCTTGCCGTCGTCTGCTTCAATGGCCTGGCGGGTAGTTTGCAGCTCGTTTTCGAACTGCGTAATCGCGATGAGTACGGCTTGTTTGTTAGCGAGCAGAATATCGTGCCACATGGTGGGATCGCTAGAGGCAATGCGGGAAAAATCGCGAAAGCCGCCGGCGGCAAATTCAAATATGCTATCTACATTGGGCTGCGCCAGCAGAGTATTCACCAACACATACGCCAATACATGCGGTAGATGGCTAGTTTTCGCCAGAATATTATCGTGCGTGGTCGCATCCATGGTCACGACTTCGGCGCCCAATGTCGTCCAGAACCCACTGACATAAGCCAGGGCGTCTGCATCGGTGTGCTCATGCGGAGTGACGATGACCTTGTGCTCCTCAAACAGATTGGCCTGCGCCGCTGTCAGGCCGGACTGCTCGGACCCGGTGATCGGATGAGCAGGAATGAAGCGTGCAGGTGCATTGCCCGCCGCTTGCTGCGATGCCCGAATTATCGGCAACTTAACGCTGGCAACGTCGGTGATGTGGCGATCCAATGCCTCGGCCGCCTGTAATTTTTGAAATATCTCGCTAACCGCCAGCACTGGCACGGCGATGACAATCAGATCCGCCTGCTTCACCAATGTATCGAATGTGCCGGTCGCATTGTCAGTGACGCCCAGCCGTTGCGCATTGGCAATGACGTCAGGCTGCGCATCGTAACCGAGGTACTCTGCGAACAGGTTAGCCTCACGCGCCGCGCGCAACACTGAGCCGCCTAACAGACCAAGACCTATCACCAGTAACGTGCCTGTTGAACCCTGTTTTGTCATAGAGTGCGTGGTCATTAGCTGCTGAGTCAAAAAAAAGCCGGCCGCTAGAAAACGGCTTTAGGATAAGAACCGAGGACTTTAATCATCACCGAGTGCTCTTCCAGCTCGGTCAATATCGATGCGACCATGCTGTCTTCCTGGTGCCCCTCAAACTCGATAAAAAATAAATACGCCCATGTTTCCGTTGGCGATGGGCGGGTATCGATACGAGTTAGCATGACGCCGTCACGATGGAACGGCTCTAAAAGTTTGAATAAGGCACCGGGTTTGTTGCGGGTGGCAACGATGATCGACGTCTTGTCGGTGCCGCTGGGATGCACGATTTGATCGCCGACTACCAGGAAGCGCGTGGTATTGTCGGCTCTGTCTTCTATATTCGCAGCCGCGCATTGCAATTCGTATAAATCGGCCGCCATCGAGCTCGCAATAGCGGCGGTATGCACATCCGCTGCCGCCAACCGCGCAGCTTCGCCGTTACTACTCACCGCGCGCTGCTCAACGTGGGGCCAGTTCTTCGTGAGCCAGCCACGACTTTGCGCCAACGCCTGTTGATGGCCGCAAATTTGCTGAATATTCTCGGCGTTTGCCCTGGCATTAAACAATAGCTGCAAGCGAATGCGCAGCTCGACTTCACCGCATATTTTCAGCGGTGAGTTGATGAAGTTGTCGAGGGTATGGCTGACCATACCTTCGGTAGAATTCTCCACCGGGACGACACCATAGTGTGCTTGCTCACTCTCCACCTGGGCAAACACATCGGCTATGCTGGCGTGCGGCTGGGCGATGGCCGAATGGCCAAAATGTTTCAGCGTCGCTTCGTGGGTGTAGGTACCTTTTGGCCCGAAAAAAGCTACTTGAGTCGGCTTTTCAAGCGCCAGACACGCCGACATAATCTCTCGGAAAATATGCGCTACGCGATCATCTGCCAACGGTCCCTGGTTGCGTTCAATCACCCGACGCAACACCTGCGCCTCACGCTCAGGCCGATAAAAAGTGACGTTGGCGTCCGCTTCGCTGGCGGAGCTAATGGCGTCCTGCAGCTTCACCCTGGCAACTTCCTGCGCGCATTGCGCACGCCGGGCGATCAGGTTCTGCAGCTGCACGTCGATACTATCAATAGCGAGACGTAATTTTTTTAGTTCGTCGTCAGTCGACATAAACGGATACAGTATTTAAGCGTTACGTTTTTCGAAATCGTGCATAAATTCAATCAATGTAGCAACAGCTTGCTCGCTGACTGCATTGTAAATGCTGGCGCGCATGCCGCCCACCGAGCGATGCCCTTTCAGGTTTAGCAATCCTCTTTGTTCTGCTTCACTCAAAAACAACTTGTCTAACTCATTGTTGGCCAGCGTAAAGGGAATATTCATCCACGACCGACTTTGCAGCTCAACTGGGTTGCTATAGAAATCGCTTTCATCGATGGCTTTATAAAGTGCCGCAGCCTTGCGCTGATTGACCTCAACCATGGCGTCGAGGCCGCCCCGCTCTTTTAGCCACTGAAACACCAGGCCCGCCAGGTACCAGGCAAAAGTCGGTGGCGTGTTGTACATGGAATCGCCATCGGCCTGGGTTTGGTAATTCAGCATGGCAGGCGTAAACGCCTGAGCGTTACCCAGCAGCGCTTTGCGAACCAGCACTATTGTTAACCCGGCCGGTCCGATGTTTTTTTGCGCACCGGCGTAGATCACGCCAAACTGCGACACGTCGAACGGGCGCGACAACATAGTCGAAGACATGTCCACTGCCAGCGGCACGTTAACCTGCGGCACCCAATGAAATTCCAAACCACCAATCGTTTCATTCGGCGTGTAGTGCAAGTAAGCGGCATCGCTACTTAGCTGCCAGCTGTCGAACTCGGGAATAGTCGTGAAATTAGTGGCCTCGGATGAGGCGACCACATTCACATCGCAATAACGCTTCGCCTCGGCAATCGCTTTCTTCGACCATTGCCCGGTATTAACGTAGTCCGCCTTGCGCTTGTTGCCCAGCAAATTAAGCGGCACGGCTGAAAACTGGGAACTCGCCCCGCCCTGCATAAACAGGCAGGCGTAGTCGTCGGGAACGGCTAACAACTCACGTAAATCGGCTTCGGCCTGCTCTGCAATACCAACAAATTCGGTGCTGCGATGGCTCATTTCCATGACCGACAGGCCTTTACCCTGCCAATCACAGAGATCTTGTTGTGCTTGCTGCAGTACCTCCTCGGGCAGCGCAGCAGGTCCGGCGCAAAAGTTATAGCATCGTGTCATGTGGTGGTCATCTCCTAACATTGGGCGCACTCTACTCGGTGTCGCCTGTTTCTTCCGCGTCGCCATTGACGCTTTCATCGACTCTCTCAACACCTACAAGGTGCTCACCGTCTTTCAACTTGATCAAGCGCACACCCTGAGTGTTACGCCCCTGCATCGACACTTCATCGGCGCGGGTGCGGACTAACATACCCTGATCGCTGATCAACATCAGTTCGTCGCCTTCCTGCACCTGAATGGCGCCGACGATGGCACCGTTGCGCTCGGTGGTTTGGATGGCGATAACGCCCTGGCCGCCGCGACCAATAGTGGAAAATTCTTCCACTTTGGTACGCTTACCGTAGCCCTTTTGACTGACGGTTAAAATTAGTGCGCCAGGCTCGGGCACCATCAGCGAAATAATTTTGTGCTCGTCTTTCATCTTCATGCCGCGCACACCGCGCGCAGTTCTTCCCATGGCGCGCACATTCTCTTCAGAAAAACGGATCAGCTTGCCCGACGTGCTTGCCAGCATGATGTCGGATTTACCATCGGTAATCGCGGTGCCTACCAGGTGATCGCCGGGGTCCAGCTCAATGGCACGCAGGCCAACGCTGCGTTGGCGTGCGAAGTTTGTCAGCGGGGTTTTCTTGACGGTGCCGTTGGCCGTTGCCATAAACACGAACAGGTCTTCAGAGTATTCGCGCAGCGGTAAAATCGAGGTAACTCGCTCATCTTCATCAAGCGGCAGCAGATTCACCATCGGCCGACCGCGCGACGCGCGACCACCCAGCGGTATATGAAACACTTTTAACCAGTAAACTTGGCCCTTGTCGCTAAAACACAGAATAATATCGTGCGTGCTGGCAATCAATAAGTGCTCAACAAAGTCTTCGTCTTTTACCGAGGTGGCGGTCTTGCCCTTACCACCGCGGCGTTGTGCCTGATACACGTCGATAGACTGCGTTTTTGCATAGCCGGCGTGAGAAATCGTAACTACACGATCTTCTTCGGTGATTAAATCTTCCAGCGTTAAGTCATGTGCCGATTCGGTGATAACGGTGCGGCGTTCATCTCCGTAGTTTTCGACCACTTCTCTAAGCTCTTCGCGAATCACTTCCAGCAAGCGATCTGCATCACCAAGAATATGCAGGTATTCGGCTATTTCGTCGAGCTTTTCCTGGTATTCCTGCAGCAGCTTATCGCTCTCCATGCTAGTCAGGCGATGCAAGCGTAGATCCAGAATGGCCTGCGCCTGTTGTGGCGACAAATGATAATTACCGTCGATAACGCCGTAAACATCATCCAGGTCTTCGGGCCGCGACGCGGTAGCACCCGCCCGCTCGAGCATGGATTGTACCGCTACGCCTGGCGGCCAGGCCTCCGCTATCAATTTCTCACGCGCCTCGCTTGGCGATGGTGACGCTTTAATCACTGCAATAATCGGGTCGATGTTTGCCAACGCAACCGCAAGCCCTTCCAGAATATGCCCGCGCTCGCGCGCTTTGCGCAGCAGAAACAGGGTGCGTCGCGTAACCACCTCACGGCGGTGGCGGATAAAAGCTTCCAGCAGCTGTTTCAGATTAAGCAGCTTGGGCTGGCCGTCGACCAGCGCCACGATGTTGATGCCAAACACCGCCTGTAACTGGGTCTGCGAGTAGAGATTATTCAGCACAACCTCGCCCGACTCGCCGCGGCGTAATTCAATCACCACGCGCATGCCGTCTTTATCAGACTCGTCGCGCAGCTCGCTAATACCTTCGATTTTTTTCTCTTTTACCAACTCCGCGATTTTCTCGATCAGCCGCGCTTTATTCAATTGGTAAGGCAGCTCGGTAACGATAATCGTTTCGCGGCTGGTTTTCGCGTTGACCTCAACGTCGGCCCTGGCGCGCACATAAATGCGCCCCCTGCCGGTGCGGTAAGCCTGCAAGATGCCACCGCGCCCGTTAATGATAGCGCCGGTAGGAAAGTCCGGGCCGGGTACATATTGCATCAACTCGTCGATGCTTAGCTCGGGGCTGTCTATCAGCGCCAGACAGGCGTTCACCACCTCGGTTAAGTTGTGCGGCGGTATGTTGGTCGCCATACCAACAGCGATACCCGACGAACCGTTAATTAGTAAGTTGGGAACGCGGGCCGGCAACACTTCGGGAATTTGCTCGGTGCCGTCGTAGTTCGGCACGAAATCGACTGTGTCTTTGTCGAGGTCGGCAAGCAGGTCGTGTGCGATTTTGCGCATGCGAATTTCGGTGTAGCGCATGGCGGCAGCGGAATCACCGTCTACCGAGCCAAAGTTGCCCTGCCCGTCGACCAGCATATAGCGCAACGAAAACGGCTGTGCCATGCGTACTATGGTGTCGTAAACGGCTGAGTCTCCGTGCGGGTGGTATTTACCGATCACGTCGCCAACAATCCGCGCCGACTTTTTATAGGGTTTATTCCAGTCGTTGCCGAGCACCTCCATGGCGAACAACACGCGGCGGTGTACCGGTTTCAACCCGTCGCGCACGTCTGGCAGAGCGCGGCCGACAATAACGCTCATTGCATAGTCAAGATACGATTGTTTTAACTCGTCTTCGATATTGACGGGCGTGATTTCTTTGGCTAGTTCACCCATGTAGGTCGGTATTCCCCAAACAAAACCGCGCGGAAAACGCGGTTAAAAAATTCTCGATTCTATCTAGTTAGTATGCTGCAACGAGTACATCGGTACGGGTTTTTAGCAAATGCTTACCGCATCGAATAAAACCACGAATCATAACATAGCCACGCTAACGCCTGATAGAAAAAAGCAGCGTAGTTTCAATAGCTTCAGCGAGCGGGGCCGGACTACCTAAAGAAAACACAATCGCCATTACAGTGGCACGCCCGGCGTCGTTCGCTGGTATAATTTCGCGCCATTGTTCCCCATGCAGCAGCCAGCACTTTGACCTCAGCAACTTCATCTCCAGCATCTGTGACCTCAGAAACTCAGCGGCAACATGCCGACCTCATCGTCTCGCCTGGCTGGCTGGCGCCGGTAGATGCTAGCGACAGCCTGCTGACGCAGCATAGCGTGGTAGTTAGCGCTGGCCGCATTATCGACCTGCTTCCCAGCGCAGCTGTACATAAAAAGTACAGCGCAACGGAACATCAGGAACTGCCTCAGCACCTGCTCATACCGGGCCTGGTCAACGCACATGGCCACGCCGCGATGACGCTGCTGCGCGGCTATGCGGATGACCTGCCGCTGATGACCTGGTTGGAGCAGCACATATGGCCAGCTGAAACACGCTGGATGAGCGAAGAATTTGTGCGCGACGGCGTACAAATCGCCATCGCCGAAATGCTGCGCAGCGGTACCACGTGTTTTGCCGACATGTACTACTTCCCCAACATCACAGCGGCCGTTGCGCATCAGCATGGTGTGCGAGCAAACGTGTTTTTTCCGGTGATTGAGGTGGCAACGGTGTGGGCCAAAAACATCGATGAATACATTGATAAGGGGCTGCAGGTGCGTGAAGATTTCAAAAGTAGCTCCTACATACACGCCGGTTTTGGACCGCATGCGCCCTATACTGTGTCAACGTCTACGCTGCAGCGTATTGCCGCATTGGCCAATGAGATGCAGTGCGGCGTGCACATGCATGTGCATGAAACTGCTGGCGAGATTCAGCGCTGCGTCAGCGAATTCGGCGTTCGCCCCCTACAGCTATTAGAGCAAGTCGGGCTCACGTCCCCACGGCTGCAGTGCGCGCACATGACCCAGCTTGATGACAACGACCTCACAATTCTGGCAGACTCGGGCACCCACGTCGTACACTGCCCGGAGTCGAATCTAAAACTGGGCAGTGGTTTCTGCCCTGTACAAAAACTGCTGGCGCAACATACCAATGTTGCCCTCGGCACCGATGGCGCGGCCAGCAACAACGACCTCAGTCTGCTTGCTGAAATGCACACGGCAGCATTGTTAGCCAAAGGAGTTGCCAGCGACGCCGCAGCGGTTCCAGCCATGCAGGCACTGCGCATGGCAACACTGAATGGCGCCAAAGCTCTGGGTATGGACGCAGCCATCGGCAGTATCCGCGTTGGCAAAGCTGCCGACCTGGTGGCGATCGACTGCAGCGAACTTGAAGCGCAACCGATGTACAACCCGGTGTCACAACTGGTGTATACGCAATCCAGTCACCGCGTTAGCGACGTATGGATTGCAGGCAAACAACTGCTTAAAAATCGCGAGCTGACGCAGATGAGTCTGCCCGCCTTAATCGACAAAGCCAACTACTGGCAGCAACGAATGGGATAACCTTGAACAGTAAACAACAAAACGCAGCGACAGCGGCTAATGTCGACCCCGAAGAACTGGCGAAGTTTGCTGCGCTGGCGAGCCGCTGGTGGGACACTAATAGCGAATTTAAACCGCTGCATGACATCAACCCGTTACGGCTTAACTACATCGACAGTCGCGCGCCGGTAGCAGGTAAGCGGGTATTGGACATCGGCTGCGGCGGTGGCATATTGGCCGAGGGGCTGGCGCACCGTGGTGCCGAGGTAACTGCTATCGATATGGCTGAAGAATCGCTAAACGTGGCCCGTCTGCATCTGCTGGAATCGGGTCTCGATATCGACTATCAGGAATGCACCGCCGAGCAGTTTGCCGAACAGCAGCCACAGTCTTTCGACATTGTCAGCTGTCTTGAGATGCTGGAGCATGTGCCCGATCCAGCGTCGGTGATACGGGCTTGCGCGCAGCTGGTTAAGCCCGGTGGCCAGCTGTTTTTTTCTACCATTAACCGCAATCTCAAGTCCTATGTGTTTGCCGTGCTAGGCGCCGAGTACATTTTGCAACTGCTGCCCAAGGGCACGCACCACTACGCTAAATTTATCAAACCCTCGGAGCTGGCAGGTTGGCTACGCAGCGCCAACCTTGACCTGCAGGATGTGACCGGCATGCTGTATAACCCGCTGACCAAGCGCTATTCGCTGGGCCGCGATGTTGATGTCAATTACCTCGCCTACGCGGTTGCGCCTTGACGCGCACAATCGACGCCGTATTATTCGATTTAGACGGCACGCTGCTCGACACCGCGCCAGAGTTTGCTGAGGTGCTGCAACAACTATGTGCCGAGAATAACCGTGAATGCCCGAACAACGCCGCCATAAGACACACCGTTTCCCATGGCGCGCGCGCTTTGGTGACGCTGGCATTTGGCATAGACGAAGGCGAACCAACGTTCGAACTGTTGCGCCAACGGTTGCTGCAAATCTACGCTGAAAACCTGGCGGCACACACCAGCATCTTCCGGGGCATAGACGACGTGTTAGATCACCTTAATACAAACAGCATCGGTTGGGGGGTCGTTACCAACAAGCCCTCGACGTTCGCTGAGCCCTTGCTGGCAGCGATGGGTTTCAAACCACCTGCGGGCGTATTAGTGTGCCCTGACCATGTGACACACACCAAGCCACATCCTGAACCACTTTTAAAAGCTGCGACCGAACTGGGTTGCGAGCCGGCGCGTTGTATTTACGTAGGTGATCACCGGCGTGATATAGAGGCAGGTGCCGCTGCTGGCATGCAAACCGTTGCTGCTTTGTACGGCTATATTGATGCCGCTGACCCGGCAGCCAACTGGCAAGCCGACTTTGCTGTTGAGCGAGCGGAAGAGATTATTGATATTTTGAACAGGCTGGAAGATGTTTAACTATAAAGCACCAAAAAATTTACTCGACCAACGCGTGATTCTTATTACTGGCGCCAGCAGCGGCATCGGCAAAGACGCCGCCATTTGCTATGCGCAACATGGTGCCACCGTTATTCTGTCAGGCAGAGACAGCGCCAAACTCGAAGCCGTGTACGATGAGATTGAAAGTCAGGGTCTGCCTCAACCGGCGATCTACACCCTCGACCTGGAAAGCGCGCAAGCAGAAGACTATGACCAGCTTGGCATCAACCTCGAACAGGAGTTCGATCATCTCGATGGCCTGCTGCACAATGCCAGCCTGCTCGGCGAGCGCAAACTACTCGAACAAACCAGCCCCGCTAGCTGGCAAAAGGTAATGCAGGTTAATGTAAACGCACCATTTATGCTGACTCGCGTCTTAACACCGCTGATGCGCCAGGCAAAACAGGCATCTGTTATCTTCACCTCATCGTCAGTTGGACGCAAGGGCCGCGCCTATTGGGGTGCTTATGCGGTATCTAAATTCGCCAACGAGGGCATGATGGAAGTGCTCGCCGACGAGCTGGAGAACGCGGCCAACATTCGCGTCAACAGCCTCAACCCGGGTGCCACCAATACCAGTATGCGCCGCGCCGCCTACCCCGCCGAAAAGCCAACTACCAACCCCTCTCCTGAAGCTATTATGCCCGCGTACCTGTATCTTATGGGCGACGCCAGCATCGGCCAAACCGGCAAACGCTGGGATGCGCAGCAAGGCGAGGTGCCACAGTAACAAAGCGTGCTGCCGCAGCGTTCGAAGCAACGCTAGCCTGCAACCCGGCTTTCTCTCCGACCGAAAGGTTTAACGCGTCAGCCCCACTTTCGCCAGCGTTGTTTTGGCCTGCGTCCGGACTACGGACTCTAGCGGACCTAACAGCCCCGCCGCGTTAGCTGCGCCATTTGCTGCGGTCGCCTGCTCCCAGACAGCCGTTTCAATGTTTTCTGAGCCCTGGTTGGTCGTACTACCAAGCAAACTGCCAGAATCGGCGGCAACCACTTCAACCGCGACGTTAGAAAAAACCGCCGCTTTGCGCCCCAGTGCCGTTACCTCACGGATCACACCCGCGCCCACAATATACAAGTCACGCTGCCATATAGGGCTAGTGGTGCGTAATGGCGACACAACGACCCACGTATCCACGTTGTTGCTAGCTCCGAGCGCTTTTAATTCACTGCTAATTCGACTCGTATCGGAATAGGACTACAAGCGATATCATCACCAGGCCGATCGCAGGCCGCAATATATATCACACTTAGGCAGACGTGAAAGTGTCACTTTTTTGACTTTACAAGTGGCAAAATTGCAATCCGTGGACTAAGTTTGAGATACCGACAGACAGCTTATCCAATTATTTCGCCACAAATTGTATACTTAATAATCACTTAGCGTGGTATAGCAAAAGCTGGCACAAAAATGGCTAAGGTTAGATAAATAAGAATAATCGAAACCAACTAACAAGCTGCCGGCAATAAATTAACAGTAGAACACCCATAGGATGAATTGCACCATGAGTACTGGAAAAACGCGAACGACCGCAACTTATGCAGGCAGCATGGCGCAGCAACCCGTGGTGAGTTTTGCGTCATTCGATGCCGAGTACCAGCATCAGCGCCTGCAACTCACCTGTAAGCTAGGTACCAGTCTCGATACGGCGCAGCTGTTGTCACTGTTTCATAGCGAGATGCGTGGCTTGTTGAACATAGCAGGTATTCACTTTGTGAATCGTGACGCCGGGCTGGATATCGCCATTGCCAGGCCCGCACTGCATACCTGCCAATACCAGTTAAAACTTGAACATGAAGATCTGGGCTTGCTGCTGTTTTCACGCGCCAGCCGTTTTGACGAGCAGGAACTGGCACTGCTTGAATATTTCATCACACATCTGCTCTACCCGTTACGCAATGCGCTGCTCTATCACAAAGCGCTGCGGCTGGCTGAGCGTGACCCGCTAACCGGCATGCGCAATCGTGTTTCCATGGTAAACAGTTTGCAACGCGAAATTGCGCTGGGTAAACGCCACGACGATTTTCTCTCCCTGCTGATCATCGATATCGATCATTTCAAGCAGGTCAACGATAGCCACGGCCACACGGCCGGCGACCAAATTTTACTGCAAGTCGCAGCGATCATTATGGACACCGTACGCCAGACTGACATGAGCTTTCGCTACGGTGGTGAAGAGTTTGTGGTGGTGCTGAGTAAAACCAATCTGGAGGGCGCGATTGTAATCGGCGAGCGCCTGCGTCACCTGGTTGAAGATAGCCTGATGAGATACAAGCAGGAAGAATTGAAGGTGACAGTTAGTGTGGGTGCTACACAGCTTGCTGAAGAGGATGATCTGGATGCGTTTTTTGAGCGGGCTGACGGAGCGCTTTACGCTGCCAAAAATAACGGACGCAATCGGGTGGAGTGCGCCGAGTAACAACAGAACTTAGTCGCGCCCCGCGCCCACTTGGCCCAGTTCAGGCGTCGCCTAAGCCCGCGCCCTCCGTTGCCGGGAACAGACTATCAGGACACCAACGCAACGTGTGGAGCTGCAGCAGTATTGTAGGCACTCAAACGGTTATACAGTGTCTTTAAAGAGATACCCAACGTTTTTGCTGTCGCGCTCTTATCGCCATTGTTTCTTTTGAGCATGGCGAGCACGATGCGTCGCTCGGATTCTTCAAGTGAATCGTCAAGACAAACTTCCAGCATTTCGCCAGCCCGACGAAAGCGGTTTATGTTTGGCTCGTCCTGAGGTAAGAACTCCGTGCCGATGGTCGATCCGGACAGTATATAAGCCCGTTCTATGGCATGCCGTAGCTGGCGTACATTGCCAGGCCAATGATATGCACTGAGTGCGTGTAGCGCCTGCTGAGCGAGTTTTGATGAAGAGCCGTGCAGACTATTAAGTTCGCTCAAAAAGTAGTGCGCCAAACCGCAAACATCTCCGCCGCGTAGCCGCAGAGGAGGCATACTTACGGGCACCTGTGCTAGTCGGTAATACAGGTCCTCACGCAGCTTGCCGGCTGCTACCGCCTCTTCGGGCATGCGATTCGTTGTCGAAATAACACGCACATCAATATCAATGTCTTGCTCGGAACCGACCCGGCGCACTTTCCTAGTCTCCAGCACGCGCAGCAATTTGGCTTGCAGGTCGGGGTTCATTTCAGTAATTTCGTCAAGCAGAAGTGTGCCGCCTGCGGCGCATTCGAATAACCCGAGATGGCGTTTATCGGCGCCGCTGAAGCTACCTTTTTCGTGGCCAAACAACTCGCTTTCAATCAGCGTTTCTGCGATCGCAGCGCAATTGACAGCCATGAACGGGCCGCCTTTTCTATCAGACAGAGAGTGTGCGGTGCGCGCGACGAGTTCCTTGCCCGTCCCGCTTTCGCCTATAATGAACAGGCTGGCATTCGTTGACGCTACTTTACGCAGCGTCCTGTACAGTTCGCGCATAGGCGGAGAGCTGCCCCGCAAACAACCAAATTGATCGATGCTGCGGAGCGCTTGCGCACCGCTGGCGGCGTGATCATCTGCCACTATATTGGCCGCAATATCGCAAAGTATCGGGGTCAAAAAACGCGGGTCGAACGGTTTACTTAAACAATAGCTGGCGCCCTGATCCATCGCTGCGCGCACCCGTGTCGGCATGTGAATCTCTGTCATGACCATGATTTCGGCATGTCCGAGCGCGGCAGTCGCCAACAGAGCAAGACTATCTCCGGCCTGAGCATTAAGAGAAACAAACGCGACGTCAACCGGCGTCGAAGCGTCAGCGAGTAAAGTCTTCGCCGTCGCCACGCTGGAGCAAGAATTGACAGTGAATCCCGCGGCTTCACACACCCTGGCCAACGTTGCTGTGTGACCAGCATCCTCATCAAAAATAAAACAGCTCTTCTTCAGCATTAAGTTGCCCTCCCCCAAGTACATGTTGTCTTATAATACTGACGTCCAATCACCGCATGACTATTCATGTACTGCGTAAAATCCGTGTCTGTTTTTAACGCACTGCATGTGTGTATTCATCGGATTGGTTTAGATAGGCAAATTACGCGCTAGCACTGCCGGTGGATCAATGTAAAATTTGCACCTTTACTAGCAGGGTGCCATAGCGCATCGCCACAACGATTGCGGGGCGATCCGGGGACAGGATGGGTTTGCAATTACGCCAGCTTTAGTCGGCGAATTGAGTAGGAGGATTCCGTAGGCAAGCGTATTCGACGCGCGGTCACACGGCCGCGCTCCAACTTCGGCTGATCTGGCGGGCCGACTGCTGGTGGGTCACTTTAGTCGCGTGCTGGCATCAAATCCAGCGCCGCACGCTGCCACGGTAGGCGTCATAATGCGTAGCAAATCTTCGGTTTAGGTGTGTTTCCTCAAGTTTGACCTGATTGACAATCGCTACCACTCCCGCCACAAGACAGACCAGAGTAAACAGGCTTGGTAGAGCGAGAAAAAACCCCAGCTGGGCAATAATGACACCGAGATACATAGGGTTTCGCGAGCGCGAATACAGCTTAGCGGTCACCAACTCGGCAGGGCCATCCGGGTCTATTCCTGAGCGCCACTGTTTCCCAAGGTTCGAGTGACCGCTCACTGCCAGACAAAACCCTGTAACCATCATCACTACCCCGCCGAGGTTTAGCCAGACAATTTGCAGGCCGGGGAATATCAATAAATAGCGATCCAGAGTTGGAACCAACAGCCTGCCAACGCAGACGCCCCAAATCAATACGCGAAAGATACGAAAGCTCACATGCCCAATCCAGTGCGACGAACCGCGAGAGCCCATAAACAGGCGCTTGGTGGGCGTAGCTGCGAGCAGTATCCGCAGGCTGTAGAACAGTGCCACAGACGTGAAAAAGCCGGCTAAAAAAAGCCTGATAAAGAATTCGTAGGTCATGTTTATAAACTCGCGTCCGCGTTGCCCAACCTGTGTCGCAAATATTTCCTCGCGCGAGACGAATATTAATAAAATTTTATAGGTATTAATTGCGTGCTCGCGGCTAGAAATATGCAGCGATATTGATGTTAAGGGCAGCAGAATACCTTAAACACGTATTGGTAGCGTTAATTCAGTTGAAAGTGGCCGCCTGATTGATTGGTAAAACTTACAGGTGAGTAAACCGCGCCTGATTTTGCGGCTGGCGCACGTTTACAGCGCCTCGGTTGTAAGCGATTTGGGTGACGCAGCTTTATCGATATTTATTAATGCTGTAAATTTCGCGACCGACGCTTGTGCTTGTTAACGTCTGTCGCACAACAATACAGCTAGCGTCGCTTACGCGGACCTGATTTTGCTCGCGAAAATTTCGGCGCTTCCATCCCGGCACGCTGATACAGCCTTTTAACCTCCGCCATACCTAGCTCATGAAACTGCCCGACTTTGGTTTGCGATGGCATAAAGACATCGCCAAAGCGCACCCGCTTGAGGCGATTTACCTGCACTTCCTGCGACTCCCACAAGCGTCTCACTTCACGATTACGGCCTTCCATCACAACCACGTAATACCATTTATTAGTACCACGACCGCGACCAATTTCTATATCGTTAAAGCGCGCCGGGCCATCTTCCAACTCTACGCCTTTACGCAGACGGTCGAGCATTTCGTCGTCGACTTCGCCCTGAATGCGCACGGCGTATTCGCGGTCGATGCCGCTTGAAGGGTGCATAAGGGCGTTTGCCAACTTACCGTCAGTGGTAAACAACAGCAAACCGCTGCTGTTAATGTCGAGCCGGCCTACGGCTATCCAGCGTTCGTTGCGCAGTCGCGGCAGCTTGTCAAAAACGCTGGGCCGGCCTTCGGGGTCGTTGCGACTACAAATTTCGCCGGCGGGTTTGTTGTACAGCAGTACTTTGGTTGAACGCGTTGCCGCCGATTCTTGCACCAGCGGTTTGTCGTCAACGGTGACTTTATCGCGCGCTGTGACTCTATCGCCTAACTTCGCGGGGTCTCCATTGATTGTGACGCGGCCATCGCTGATCCATTGCTCCATGGCGCGGCGCGAGCCCAGACCGGCGCGAGCCAGCACTTTTTGCAGCTTTTCGCCAGCCGGGCCCTGGTCGCGCGGTTGCGCGCTCAATTGGTCGACTGCGAATAATGGGGCAATTCGACATCGATGTCGTCGTCAAGCGCCGGGCTTGCTGAGTCTTCTTCCGCCTCGTCGCTGGCAACGCTATGTAAATCTACTTCGCTGACGTCAGCGTCAGCAGCAGGCGTTACGGCATCCGCCAGGGTCGTTTCGAGAGCGTCGCTATGCACTGTTTGATCGCCAGCTTCGTTCTCTGCCTGGATGCCATCCATTTCTGTCTCTGTCTCTGTCTCTGTCTCTGTCTCTGTCTCTGTCTCTGTCTCTGTCTCTGTCTCTGCAGTGGACTCTTCGGTGGCGCTATCGATATCGCTGCGCCTCTCGCCATCCGCCCGATTTTTCGCTTCGCTAGCCGCATCACTTCCAGCAGCAGCGGCCGCATCGGTCCCGCTGCTGGCAATGCCAACGGTCATCGCTGCTTCCAGTTCAAGCTCTTGATTCAAGCTGGTAATCTCTTTGATATCGGCAAGGCTGGGCAATTCACCCAGCGTTTTTAAATTAAAATAGTCGAGAAACTCACGCGTGGTGGCATACATGGCGGGCTTGCCTGGCGTATCGCGATGGCCTACCACTTTTACCCAGCTTCGCTCCAGCAGGGTTTTAATAATATTGGTACTGACTGCAACGCCGCGCACTTCTTCAATTTCGGCGCGCGTAATCGGCTGCCGGTAAGCGACTAACGCCAGCGTCTCAAGCAACGCACGCGAGTAGCGTGCCGGCTTTTCTTCCCACAGGCGACTGACCCAGGTACCGAACTCCTGACGCACCTGAAACCGAAACCCGCTGCCAACTTCGCGCAGCTCGAAAGCGCGCTCTGCACAGTCTTCATTGATTTGCTCAAGCACTTGCCGAAACTGCGCATTGCTTGGCCGACCGTTAGGGTCGAACAAATTACCGAGCTCCTGCAGCGACAGCGCTTTACCCGCGGCAAGCAACGCTGCTTCGACAATAAGTTTTATTTGCTGCGACTCCATTAGCTCTCCGTCATCTTAGCTTTAATGTGGATAGGTCCAAATATCTCCGTCTGAACCAGGTCGATCAGTGACTCCTTGAGCAATTCCATAATCGCCAGGAAGGTGACGATAACGCCAAGGCGCCCCTCTTCCGGCGTAAACAGGGCGTTAAATGGCGCAAATCTTTCGACGCTGATTCTTTCTAATACATACGACATTTTTTCACGGGTCGATAACGGCTCGGCCTGCACATGATGGTGCTCGAACATTTTAGCGCGGCGCATAACCTCGGCCAGCGCCAGCATAATATCCTGCATGTCTACTTTCGGGTGCGGACGCTCAACTTCAAATTCGGGCGGCTCGACCTCGGCAATAGAAAAGTCGCGACCTTCACGCGGCAGCTCGTCGATATTTTCGGCGGCTTCCTTGAACCGCTCGTATTCCTGCAACCGGCGAATGAGCAGCGCACGCGGGTCTTCTTCGTCGCCGTCTTCGTCTTTGATACGAGGCAGTAACATGCGCGATTTTATTTCGGCCAGCATGGCCGCCATCACCAGGTATTCGGCCGCCAGTTCAAACTGCAGCGCGTCCATCAGTTCGACGTAATGCATGTATTGCGTGGTGATTTCGGCGACGTTAATTTCAAGGATATCGAGGTTCTGGCGCTTGATCAGGTACAGCAGTAAGTCCAGCGGCCCTTCGAAGGTTTCCAGAATAATCGCCAGCGCTGCCGGCGGAATATATAAGTCATGCGGAATTTCAGTCAGCGCCTCGCCGCGTACAATCGCAATCGGTGTAGCGTTAGCGGGGGTCGGGGCTTGAGCGGGAGTTTCGGTTTTCCGCGTGGCGTTGGTGATGGGTATAACTTGCGCTTTAGTCAAGCTGTGCTCACGAGCATAAATAACGTTAGCGGCGCATTATAGCGAGTAAGCCCATCGCTTGATATGGCAACCTGCGCCGTGAAAGTAAATTCGCGGCGATTAAAACACATCCACGTCGCCCTTGCCTACGCGCACAACATTGGGGACTTCATCGACAAATTCCACCACTGTGGTCGGCTCCATGCCGCAGAATTCACCGTCGATCACCAGATCGACCTCGTGCTCCAGCCTTTCGCGCATCTCATAAGGATCGGTTAACGGGTACTCCTCCCCAGGCATAATCAAGCTGACGCTCATCAGCGGCTCGTTCAACTCGTTTAGTAGCCCTTGCACGATGCAGTTATCCGGCACGCGCAAGCCAATCGTTTTACGCTTGGCGTGCGACAGGCGGCGCGGCACCTCGCGTGTGGCGGGCAAGATAAAAGTGTAAGGCCCGGGGGTCAGCAACTTCAGCGTACGAAACACAGAGTTGCCTACCTTGGCGTATTTGGCCAGCTCTGAAAGGTCACGGCACATCAACGTGAAATTGTGCTTGTCATCGAGCTTGCGAATACGGCGAATGCGCTGCAGTGCATTTTTGTCGCCAAGATGACAACCCAACGCGTAGGCAGAATCGGTGGGGTATGCGATGACGCCGCCGTCACGAATAATGTCCACCGCCTGCACCAGCAAACGCTGCTGGGGATTTTCGGGATGAATGTGAAAAAACTGACTCATATAATCAAATACTTATATCCCAATCCTGCCAAACTGCTTTGCAAGACTCGGGTATTGCGGGCAAATCGCCCAACGGCTGCCAGCGCGAATCCGGGCTGTGAAAGTCACTACCGCAGCTGACCAGCAAATCGAACTGCTGCGCCAGACGAGCCAGCGTTTTAGTGGTGTCACTCATTTGCGCGCCCGATATAACTTCCAGGCCGCGGCCGCCGTAATGACTAAAATCTTTTAGCAAGGCGCGCTGTTTGCTTGCCGTCATTTTGTACTTGGCCGGGTGGGCAAGTACCGCTGCGCCGCCCGCCGCGTTAATTGCCGCTATCACTTCGGCCAGCGTGACCCAGTCAATACTGACGTCGGCCGGCTTGCCGTCACCAAGATATTTTTTAAACGCCTTTTCAGAGCTATCGACGAACGCCAGTGCAACCAGGCTGGCGGCAATATGCGGGCGTCCGATTTGGGTCGCCGCATCGATGTGCTCGTCTATATATTGCGCCACGCCGGGCATTCCCAGCTTTTCCAGTTTGCGCATTATTCGAAGCGCACGTGCTGCTCGCAGTTGCTGCTGCGCGGCCAGCAATTCGTTAAGCTGCGCGTTATGAGGGTCAACGTGCAAACCCAGCACATGGATTCCCTGCCGTCCCCATTGAGTTGAAATTTCCACACCGGGAATCAGCGTCAGCGTGCTGTCTTGTGCTGCGTTTGCGGCCAGCCAGCGCTGCGCTGTAAAGTAGCCAGCCAGCGTATCGTGGTCAGTGATGGCGAGCACAGTCACCCCTCTGGCCTGCGCCAGCTGCAGCAACTCGACCGGCGCCAGACTACCGTCAGATGCCGTTGTGTGGGTATGCAAATCGAATGTCACGGAAAAATCACCAACAACAGCTAGTTAACTTCGACTAAACTAGTGGTTTAACAAGCGCGGCATTATATAGCGAATTCTATGAGACAACTGGCCGAATTAGTTCCGATTGCACTGTTTTTCATCGTCTACAAAATGAGCGGTTACGAAATCGACCTCGGCGGTTTTCACTACACTTTCGACGGCATCTACACGGCGACACTGATATTAATCATCGCTACCTGCGTGCAGGTAGTGCTGACAAAACTCATCACCGGCGTGGTTGAAAAAAGATTATGGTTGATGTTTGCGGTAGTCGTGGTCGCGGGCTCACTGACACTGGCATTTCATAATGACGTCTTTATTAAGTGGAAGCCGACGGTGTTCAACTGGGGCCTGGCAATCGCTTTTTTCGTTGCACCTTTTATAGGCAATAAAACATTGATGGAACGTGCCATGGGTGCGCAAATGAACGTGCCGAAATCCGTATGGTCACGCTTGAACACCACCTGGACGGTATATTTTATTATCGTTGGTGCGCTCAATCTGTACGTGGCGTTCGGCGGTTTCACACAGGAAACCTGGGTGGACTATAAACTGTATAGCTCCATCGGTTTCACCATCCTGCTGTCGATCGTTACGGTACTGATACTTGCCCCGCATTTAAAAGAAGACAAAATTAAAAATGCCAGCCAGGACCAATAATTGGAGGAAAGCCACACGTGTTATACGCCATTATCAGCCAGGACATAACCAATAGCCTGCCCCTGCGCCAGCAGGCGCGGGTCGATCATCTGGCGCGCCTGGAGCAACTTAAAACCGAAGGGCGGCTGGTTCTGGCCGGCCCACACCCCGCTATCGACAGCGATGCGCCCGGCGACGCCGGCTTTACCGGCAGTCTGGTTGTCGCTGAATTCTGTGATCTGCAAGCGGCGCAAAGCTGGGCCGATGCTGACCCCTATATGGCGGCCGGCGTATATCAATCGGTAACGGTAAAGCCATTCAAAAAAGTACTGCCCTGAGCAGCTTAGCTCTTTATTTTCACCTGTTTTATAGGACCCGAATTGATGCTCGAAACTACTTTAATACGACGCCACTTGCTGATTGCGACCTTGTTGCTATGTGCAACACCGTTCAGCATGGCCGACAACCCTAAAGTTGCCATCCAAACTTCGCACGGCGAGATCCTGGTTGAGTTGTTTGAAAAGGAGTCGCCGGTCAGTGTGGCGAATTTTCTTTCCTACGTTGATAAAAAGTTTTACGACGGCACCATTTTTCATCGCGTGATCCCCAACTTTATGGTTCAGGGCGGCGGCTTCACCGCCGACATGCAGGAGAAACCTACCGCCGAGCCCATTGTGAATGAATCGAAAAACCGCGTGCATAATGAGCGCGGGACGCTGGCAATGGCGCGCACCGATGACCCCGACAGCGCCACCGCGCAATTCTTTATTAATGTGCGTATGAATATCCCGCTGGACTATCGCATGGGCGAAGCGGGTTACACGGTTTTCGGCAAAGTGGTCGATGGCATGGCGACGGTCGACGATATCGCCGTTCAGGAAACCGGCATGCGCGCCGGCCTGGCGGATGTGCCCAAACAGCCCATCATGATCGAATCTGTGCGCCGCGTCGACGCGCCCGAATGAATGCCCGGCTCAGTATTAACCTCAACAAAATTGCGCTGATTCGGAACTCGCGCGCCGGTGACTACCCCAGCGTTACTGAACACGCGCGCTTGTGCATCGACGCCGGCGCTGCCGGCATTACCGCGCACCCGCGCCCTGACCAGCGCCACATTCGCGCCAGCGATATCGGTGAACTGGCGGCAATGTTAGACGTTGAATTTAATATTGAGGGCAACCCTTTTGCCGCGGCCTGTCGCAGCAAGCGCGACGATGTTGGCGATTACCCGGGGTTTATGAACCTGATAGAACAAGGCAAGCCCACGCAGTGCACGCTGGTGCCGGACTCCAGCGCGCAGCTCACATCGGATCACGGTTTCGATTTAACAGCGCAGGGCGAAAAGTTACAGCCTGTGATTGAAGCCTGCCATGCCGCCGGCAGCCGCGTCAGTCTGTTTATGGATGCCGACCCGGAGCAAATCAGGCTTGCTAAAACCATTGGTGCGGACCGCATTGAACTCTATACCGGGCCTTATGCGCAGGCGTATAGAAACAATGTCGAGGTTGATCGTATGTTTCAAAAGTTCTGCGATGCTGCCAATACCGCGCTCGACTGCGACCTCGGCATTAACGCCGGGCACGATTTGAACTTGCACAACTTGCCCTTGTTTGCGCAGTTACCCGGCTTGCTGGAAGTGTCGATAGGTCATGCGTTCACCGTGGACTGCATTCGTATGGGATTGACGAATGCGATGGCAGCATATAATGCGTGTTTGGCGGGTTAAGCCGTGCGCACGGCGCGCCCTACGTGAATGGCAAATACCCCGTATTCGTCGTAGGGTGTGCTCTACGCACGCTCAAATGTTAAGCCATCGCGGCGATGTTGGCA
>JBBKXJ010000300.1:0-15287 GCA_037969395.1 Pseudomonadales bacterium | reverse complement strand
CAGCAAGAGTCTCAGCAGCTCAACGAAGGGGGCCAATGGCAAGAGCTGTTACAGCATTGGGCTGCGTCTGAACTACGGGTCGGTAAAACCGATATTCTCGACCACGCGCTTCCGCTATTTGAAAAGACCATGATTGCTGCCGCTTTAAAACACACACACGGGCGCCGCCGCGACGCTGCGCAACGGTTAGGCTGGGGACGCAATACCCTGACACGTAAAATCAAGGAGCTGAACATGGAAGAGCAGGAGTAGCAGCGCTAGCGTCGAATTTAGCCGTTGCCAGGAAAACGGCAGATTAGAAAATCAATGATCAGTTCAAACAGTATCAGGGTTACAAACTTCTCGCCTGCACCTCAACCACTCGCACGGCGGCATCGGTTGTAGTTTCGCAGCGGCCGGTACTGGTCACAGTATAGTAAGTGTCGGTGCCCTCCGGGCTAACCGCAACGCACGCTACATCAACAAAACAGCTGCCAAAACCTGGGCCGGACAATGGCAAATTACTAATCGCCGAGCAGTCAGGGCTGCCGCTGGTTGGAAATAGTTGCTGTATCTTTCGCTGCGCGCCGGATTCCGCTGTTAGCAAGGCGCGCGTTGAGATGACTTCACGAGCCACACTCTCATCGGCGTTTTTTAGCAAACTAACCATACCGGCACCAAGCAAGGCAACGACCACCAGCACGAAGATTGCCATCAGTAAAGCCGACCCGCCTTCACGCTGTAGTTTTCCGTTAAGACGCATTGCGTAAGAACACCGCTTGACTGAACTTGACCCACTCCCCTTCCTCGGTCTTACCTGAGAAACGCAGGTCCATATGCACTGTGCCACTACGTTGCAGGGCGCCGGGAGTGAAGTTAAAAATACTGTAGGCGGCACCATTTTCCGCAACGCGAATATAACGCGCCAGTGTTTGACCGTTAGGCGGCGGCAGCAACTGGGTCGCATTGTAGGCATAGCCCGCATGGCGGGTTAGTAAATTATTCTGCGCGCAAAAGCTCACCGGGTCGGCCACAATATAGAGGCGACGCTGTGGCGATGCGTTCGGAAACTGGCTGGGATTGGCCAAATTAATAGTGCGTTTATCGCCAGCTGCGGAGGATACACTGCTGATCGCACGCAGAGCATTGTTTGCACCGCCAGCGTAGACATCACTTGCTGACGCGGTGAATACCGCCGCATAATAGCTCGTATCAACCTCCTGAGAGAACGCAAAGGCCACCGCGTCGAAGCTGCTCGCCGCTGAACTTACTGGAAGGTCGAGATAACTGGAAGCGGCGACAATAGGCACGAATTCCAGGCATTGCACAGCATCACTACCGCCACTGCCGTTGACACGCACGCTGCCAGGCAGCGCATTGCGTAATTCGCGAGTCATGCGTTCGACTGCGTAGCGCCCCTGTTGGGTCAGGTCGTCGCGGCGCGCAACATCGACATAGGCCTGCACGCTGCTGCTAATCAGGCTACTGACCCCAACACCGACCACGCCGAGCAACACAATCACGACCACCAGTTCCACCAGGGTAAAACCAGTTTGCCGGGAGGATGTTCGGCGAACTGCAGCACGCATTTAGAAATTGCCCCGATACGCGCTGAATCGAATGGGAGGGGCGAAACCACTGCCTCGAGTAGGTGCATAAACCGACACCGTGATGCGTTTGGCATTTTGATTTGCGTCTGCTACCGCATCGTAATTACCGTCGTAAATCACGCAAACTTCCATGCGAAAGTTATCGAAGCCGCTTGGCGTTACACCAGCAATTTGGTCCACTGCCTGCGGGGAGCCACAGTAGTGATGAAAATCATCGACGTCATCAAAATCGGCGCGGGTACTCTCGCCACTGTCAACGCCAAAATCGGCGGCTACAGTGCAAGAGCTGCAAGGCGGGACGCCGCCGGTAGGGCTGTTTTCGTCGTAGGGTTTGGCGAGTATCTCCTCTACCATAGCCTGCCCTAATTCCGCGGCCCTTATCTGCAGCATTGGCTCGACGCTACGCACTATTTGCGGGTAGATGAGCGAATACAACATGGTTAGTGAAATGGCGCTGATGACCATGCCAACGATGATTTCAATTAGCGTGAAGCCCTGGTTGCTAACTGGTGCACGTTCGGACACGCACATTGGCGGATTGTTCGCGATTAAAGTCGCGCGCACAGGCGACGCATTCTTGCGTCGGAGATACTGTGGTCGCGAATAAGCGCAATCAATTTTCGTTTGCCGAGTAGCACTAGCCGGTGAATTCTGCATCGGCGTTAAGGGCAAGCGAACTTTTCAACGAAGCCGGTGCTCAGAACGCAGGAGTGTAGCGCGACTTCATTGTTGATCGATAGCTGCATGCTAGCCGGCGATCCTGCACACGGCGATGCCGCTGCGGGAATGGCATTACCCAAGCCGTCGAAATAAATTGTTGCGGTGGTCATGGTCAGCGGTGCGGTAATTTTGTGCTGGCTGGCTGCGCCTTTATTCACACTGTTGGGTCCGAAATACTTGAAAGTGACACCGCCGTCGAAGCTGCGCTGCGGGCCGAACTGATCGGCCTCAACTAACACTCTATAGCAGGACTGCGCTTGATGGTCGTACATGGCGCGTTGCTGAGCGAAGCGAAACGCGGAGATGAACTGGTCGCGCAGCACGTATTCCGAGTATGTGCCTGCGCCGCTAAACCGCGGCGCCACCGCAACAGCAACAATGCCGATCAGTATTATGGTTGCAACCAGCTCTACCAGCGTAAAGCCGGATTGCTGCAGAGGGGTTGTGTCGGCGACCGCACGAGGTTGCATGGCGGTGACTACGCGAGAATAATGCTGGCCGTAGGAGACCAGCTAAAAAGAAGTCGATGCGTACTTAGCAATCGTCGTCGGTAATTTTAATTTCGGGGTCAGTAGTCGCAGTCGCTTCTGTGTAAGTAACGAAGCAGGCGCCGGAACCAAGATCGCCGTAGCCAACTTTGATCGACGCGCTTTCTGCTGTAAGTACTTCGAATTTTAGCGAGTTATCCTCGTCGTCGATGGTAACAAGGTTCTTTATGGAATCATTGGTCGCCGTGGCCGGATGCGACTGTGGGTAGCCATACGCGACCTCAACGGTTTTGCCGTTGACGTCTACTGTTTCTGCCGCAGCCGATTCAACGCCATTGATCAACGACTTGGCGTAAATTTGAGTCGCCGCGCCTTGCAGCGAGGCCTTAACGCCCTTTAGTACTCCCGCTCTTGCATCCGACTGTAAATCGATAAAACGCGGTAACGCGGTGACAGCAAGAATACCCAGTAGGATAATCACTGCTACTAATTCAATCAGGGTAAAACCTTGTTGTCGCTTCATGGGTCGTTCACTCCGTGTGATCTATGGGCTAATTGCCTGCTGCCACTTTTATTTAGTTTGGTCCATTTGATTATAGTTGAGCTGAAAAAAAAGCAAGGATATGTGCTGGGGTTTCTACTTTGAAGCCAAGATTGACGTCTTATATGGTGAGATAACGATCAACCACCCTGCGTAACGGAGAACATGTCCCACATCGGCAGAAAGATACCCAACGCCAGTACGGCAACCAGTCCGGCAATAAAACTAATCAATATGGGCTCAATTTTACTGCTCAAACATTGCAGGTCGTAGTCGACCTCACTCTCGTAGTGCATTGCCACTTCGAGCAGCAAGTCGTCCATTTGACCGGTCTCTTCGCCGACGCTCATCATCTGCAAAATAAGCGGTGAGAATAGTTCGCTTTGGGTCGCGATGCGCACCAGCGTGTCGCCGCGTTCGATGCCATCGCGCATCGCGCTAATCTTGCTTTCGAAATAGGCGTTGTCGGCAGTTTGCGCGCACAGCTGCATCGCTGTGGTTAGCGGCACACCGGCTTGCAACATCATACCGAAGGTGCGGGTGAAGCGTCCCAACATGGCCCGTTCCACAATGCTGCCAACCACAGGTATGCGTAATTTATTACGCCCCCACCAGAATGCGCCGACCGGCGTTTTAACGAAACGTTTGACGCTGGTGACAGCCGACACCAGCACAATGAGCAGCAGTGGCCAGTAGCTGACAAAAAAGCTGGAGACTCCCAACAGTAGCTCGGTAGCCCAGGGTAAGTCGGCGTTGAATTTTTCAAACATATTCGCAAATACCGGAATGACGAAGATGTTGACTATCACTAACGCGATGCCAATCGCGATCATAACGAACATTGGGTAACGGGTAGCACTCGCTATGCGTTTGCGCGTATCCAGCTCCAGCTGTAAATACTGTGCCAACTGCAAAAATGACTGATCCAGTCGGCCGGTATTTTCTCCCACATGCACAAGGTTAACGAACAGCCGGGAGAATATTTTCGGGTGCTTGCCCAGCGCAGTCGCCATATCAATACCGGCATTCATACATTGTTCAATATCCTGCAGGGCTTCGGTGAGGGTAGGATTTTTTGAGGTAGCAGCCAGGCCATGCATGACGCGGTTCAGCGGCACGCCCGCTTTCAGCAATCGATATAGCTGTCGGCTTAGAATCATTAGCTCGTCGAGCTTGACCCGAGGCTTTAGAAAACGATCTTGCAGCGCCTGCCAGAATTCACTAACGCTTTCTTCCAGCTGCAATATTTCAATTGGCGCTACGCCAATTCCAATAATTTGATTAGCGGCGGCGTCCAGTGAGCCGGCTTCAACTTCGCCGTCAACGCTGTCACCGTAGCTATTGCGACCAGTATATTTGAACTGTGGCATCGCTACTCAGCCACAATTTCGGTGATGCGATACACCTCTTCCAGACTACTAAGCCCCTGCCGCGCATAGTCGAGTGCGGAATCGGTTAGCGTGCGAAAGTCGGGCTGCTGCCGCGCCAGGTCACCGAAGGCCTGCGTGTCGTTGACGCGAAGAGCATCGGCCATCTCTCGCGTTACTTCCAAAAGTTCGAAGATACCAATGCGGCCCTGGTAGCCAGTATTGTTGCAGTAGTGGCAGCCGGTGCCCGCTTTAAGCTGCAGGCGCTCTCGCTCAGCACCGACAACGGCGCTAAGCCATGCCATATCCTGTGCGTTGGGCTGATAGTCTGCCACACACTTTTCACAGTTTCTACGAATCAGGCGCTGGGCCACCACCGCCTGCAGCGCACCAGCCACCAGGTAACCCTCCGCCCCTACATCGATTAAACGCAGCGCGCTGCTAATTGCGTCGTTGGTATGCAGGGTTGAAAGCACCAGATGGCCAGTCAAAGAAGCGCGCAACGCAATTTCGGCGGTATCCTGATCGCGAATTTCCCCTATCAACAAAATGTCGGGGTCCTGGCGCAGGCAGGCACGCAGTACTTTTGCAAAGTCCAAACCAATTCGCTCGTGTACCTGCACCTGACTAATGCGCGACAGTCGATATTCGACCGGGTCTTCAACGGTAATAATTTTTTTAGCGGGAGAGTCCAGCTCTTGCAGAGCACCATACAAGGTAGTGGTTTTGCCACTACCCGTGGGGCCGGTAACCAGCACCAGGCCATGCGGTCGCTGAATCTGCGCACGCAGGCGTTGCAGCATGGCGGCCGGCATACCTGAGTGCTCAAGCCCCAGTACGCCAGCGGTTTGGTCCAGCAAGCGCATAACCACGGCTTCGCCATGCTGGGTAGGCATACTGGATAAGCGCACGTCGATATTGCGATTCTTCACCTTGATATTAAAGCGGCCGTCCTGCGGCATACGCTTCTCGGAGATATCCAGCCCGCACATTAATTTCAAGCGTAATACCAGCGCAGTGGCAATGCGCTTTTCATTCATAACATGCTCTTGCAGCACACCATCGACGCGCTGGCGTATACGCAGTACTTTTTCATCCGGCTCTATATGAATATCAGACGCCTTCACCTGCACCGCATCTTCGAAAATGGACTGCAACATTTTAACGACCGGCGCTTCTTCCGCCGTATTCGACTCCATATCGCTGATGTCGACATAATCGTCGCCCAGCTCGTCGCTGAGTTCGCTGGCGAAACCCGAGATTTCTTCGGTGCGGCGGTAGACAATATCAAGCGTCGCCAATAGTTCGGTTTCTCGCACTACCGCCTGCTTAATTGGCTTTTTGAGTATGCGGTGCAGTTCGTCGTAAGCGAAGATGTTCAGCGGGTCTGACATGCCTACCAACAGATGCTGACCGCAGTCTTCCAACACAATAGCGCGAAAACGACGCGCGTGGGTTTCCGGCAGGCGCTGCGTTACGCCGGTATTAAACGCGTAATCGCCCAGCTCAAGAAAAGGAATTTTCAGCTGGCGTGAGAGCAGACTTAGCAGCTGATCTTCCTCTACGAGGCCTAAGTCAATCAAGGTGCGGCCTATTTTTTGGCCGGTAACCTTTTGCTGGCGCAGGGCGTCCTGTAGCTGCTGCTCGGTAATAAGCTGCTGCTGCACTAACAGATCACCTATGCGGAGCTTTTTCGCCGTACTCTTATTAAAACTGCCGTCCATGGCGCTACTCTCCTATTAGGCTATTTTTTTAGGGCGTACGAGCCGGCTGGCCCGCACCGGGACGAAGTTGCTGACGCAAACCATTGACGCGCGTGGCGCTGCTGTCGATGGCCGCTGCCATCGTGCTGCGATCAACCACAATGGGTTTAAGCAAAATCACCAGCTCACTCTTCTTACTCGACTGTCGTTTCTGCGTAAATAAATGTCCCAGCAGCGGCAGCCTGCCAAGCCCTGGCGCAGCGGCGTTGGTATCACTGCTGCTGTTTTGCATCAGGCCACCGATAACAACTACTTGACCGTTTTCGGCAAACACGATGCTGTCAGACTCGCGTATAGAGCTAAGCGCCAGCGGTAGATTAAAACTGGCATCGCCTACGTTGATGACTTTGTTTTGATCCTTCACTTCACTTACCGTTGGGTGAATGTGCAGAATTACTTCGTTGTTGGCGCTTATCTGTGGCGTGACGTCCAGCGCAATACCCGAGAAAAACGGCGTCAGCTCTATCGACTGACTGTCGGAGGCACCGCCACCGCTGGTGGTGGTGTCGTTGGTAACTTCGGTTACGAAGAATTCATCGGTACCGACTTTGATCACGGCTTTCTGATTGTTGACCGTGGAAATACGCGGGCTGGACAGCACCTGCACGTTGCCCTGGGTTTCCAGCAGTTCAACCAGGCCGGTAAAGTCTTTCAGATTTAGCGTAACCCCGAACACGCCGCCGATATTATCCGGGTTACGCAGCCGCTCTGGTTCCAGCAAGTTACCAAGATTATAGTTTACCGACTTACCCTCGGCTACTTTTCCAAGCGCACTCCAGTTAATACCGGATTGAAAACCATCGTTCAGCTCAACTTCCAGAATCTTCGCTTCGATGATTACCTGACGGCGCATAATAATTTCGGCGCGCGTTAAATAATCTTTCACCGCCTCTATTTTTGCCGGCAAGGCTTTGACCACAATAAGGCCGGCCTGAGGAGTCACTAAAACGCTGTGCTCTTTCTCTTTACCGACGATTAGATGCAATGTGTCTTCCAGTTCGCGCCAGAAATCGGCATCCACCTGGGTGCTGATTTTGGTGCCAACTACCTGCCCCTTATTATCACTGTTACCAGACTGGCCGCTGGAGCGCGAATTATTGCTATTGCCAGTATTGGAATCGCTCACACGTCCGGCACTAACCTGGGTTTCAGAAATACCCTGCCGACGTATATTAAGATAATCGATTTGAAACACTTCGGTGCGCAAGCCATTCGGTAGCACCTGATACAGGCGGCCGGTTTTTTTGTAGGCATAACCATACACATCGCTGAGTATTTGCATGACTTCGTCAAGCGTAACGGCGCGTAGCTCGAGGCTGATTTTGCCTGCGACCTCAGGGTGTACCACCATATTGAAATCGGTGCCGGCAACCAGCCCGCTATAAAATTCGCGCGCGGCGACGTTGCGCACGTTTATGTCGAAGCGCTCGGCTTCCACCACAGGCTGTTTCTCGACGGTCGCCGGTGCGTCAACAATTTGCGTGACGGCTTCGCGCCGGGAAGTTGCCTGCGCTTCGCTTAAGGTGTCGCTGATTGCTTCCACGCTGGACGTATCCAACGCCGGCTGTGGGCTTAATGTGCTGCAGGCACTTAAGCCCGCGGCAAATACACCGCTTGTTATGAGTCGAGTCCAGTTCATAAAATTAATTCCGTTTTCTCTTTACTACGACCTGGCGCAACTGCAGTGTCAGTGTCTTCTCAGGCATGGCAATTTCTACTGCATCGCGGCGGATGCTGACCAGCTTGCCGCCTGCAACGCGGTCGCCCTCTTGATAGTGCCGCCCGTTAATAGTCGCCACTCTCCGCTGCTCGCCCACTAACACGCTGTCCAGGCGCAAACTGGGCTGGCTTGGCGTGTGTGACTGTGCCGTTGTGCCTGGCGGCTGGGTTGGATCGTATAAAACCTGGGTCGCCTCGGCGCCTGCCGACAACGCCGTGCTGGCCAGTAAACAGCTGAGATATACGCAAAATTTCACGCTAAACCCCTATCCATGCTTTGTGCGTGCTTAGGGTATACATATCGATAGTCACCTCGGCCAGCGGGTAGGCGGTGACGTCGTAGCGCAGGGCGTCCCAGTAAATACGCCAGGGCAATTGCTCCAGCCGGTCGAGATAATCGACCGTCGCCTGGTAGCTACCTTGCAGCGTCATTCTGAATTGGTGCCGGTACAGCACATTGTCGTCATCGTCCAGTAATTCGCTCGCGTCGCTGCTGGTGCTAAGCCGTTCCGCCGGCTCATTTTGCAGCGCAACCAGCTGCAGCCGCTTGTCGTTGGCGATAACGCTCTCCAGTATTTCCGGCACTTGCTGCGGTGGAATGAGATTAACGGCCGCCTGTGCCAGCTTGTCATCCAGATCTTTAAGATCCAGCTCGAGACTACTGAGTAACAGCCGTTCTTTCGAGTGCTCATGCGCCTGCATGGCCTGCTGCAAGGTCGCCAGCTCTGTACGCTTGGCCGCGACCAGTTCGCGCGCCTCGGTTGCAGTGTTTTGCTGCCTCGCTTTATTACGCAGCGCGGGCTCGACTAGAACGCTGTACAGCAACAAACACACACTGCACACCACAATGCTCATTAACAACGTTCGTTCGCGCCTGTTGCGCTTTTCGAATTGGGAAATCCAGCTTTGCAGTTTTACATTCATTGTTCAGCTTCCGTGCTGCTGATTTCGAACGCCAGCAACTTGCCGCCGCCCTCAGCGCGCTGCATTTTTAATACGTTAAAAAAATGACCTACGTACACTTCGTTGCTTTTTAGCTGCTGTAAATAACGCGGCACGCTGGCGGGTTCCCGGGTGTGACCCGACCAACTGATCCTGCGGCCGTTATCTTCAAACCACAGTCTGGTAAACCACAGACCCTGCGCCGGGCGCTGGCCAAGCGCTTTGAGGTAGGCCGAGAAGCCATTGCTGGTATTGACAGGCTGTTCGGCAACCGAACTGAGAATGCGCGATTTGGCTGCTTTTTCTTTCTTCAACAATTCTATTTGTGGCAGCAGCTG
The DNA here is from genome assembly GCA_037969395.1 of Pseudomonadales bacterium. Taxonomy (GTDB): domain Bacteria; phylum Pseudomonadota; class Gammaproteobacteria; order Pseudomonadales; family JAUIET01; genus JBBKXJ01. The sequence goes on along the minus strand of JBBKXJ010000300.1, from coordinate 5,820 downwards.
CTTGCCGCTTTGCAGCGACTGCAACTGCGTTCTGGCGTTAGTTAGCTCAGCTTCCACTGCCTGCTGATCTTGCTGCATGCCGGTTAATTGATTTTCTATTCTGCCAAGCTGCAGAGTCGTTACAGCGTAGTACACCACCATCAGTACTGCGGCCACAGCGCAAAGACGTCCTGCGAGCTTAATATTGACCGCGTCTGGCAAAGCCAGGTTAAGGTGGTTGACGAGATTAACTTGCTGCTTCATAGCGTCTTCAATGCCCCCGCAAACCGGCACTCAGCGCGGCAAAACAGAACCGTTGTTTATCGGCGTCTATGCCCTTGTCATCGCCGAGGAGATCGGCAAACTGCAGCTCACGAACTCGCATATCGAGGTTGCGGTTTAGTTGCTCGGGCAGCTGCGGCACACCGTTGCTGGCGGGTGGCAAGCACAGTTGAGTAATCGAACCAAAACCCAGGTGACTTTCGTAATAGTCGATGGAGCGCTGTAGCTCAAGCACCAGCGCATCGATGTCGGAAAAGGAAAAATCATCGCTGTTGGCGCTGTCCACATGGCTTTGCTGCAATTGCCGCACGCCGACTTCCAGCGCGCGGTTAAGGCAGATCGAGGCGTTATGCGACAGGTTGATAAAACCGGTATCTTCGTCGAGATAGACAAATGCCTTGTTTGGCAACTGATCGTCGAGGCGACCCATCACATGGCCAAACACCAGTTCGCGAATGTCGATGCAGTCCACGCTCAAACCGTTAACGCGACACTGCTCTACCAGCAGCTCCAGTACAGCTTTACGTGCGGCAATCACATACACCATTTTTTGCGTGCCGCGGTATGCTTCTGGCGGCAAGTCAAAATAATCTACGACGGCCTCTTGCAAGGGGTAGTCGAGCGAGTCTTTAACACGCCAGCGTACAGCCGCCGCCATTTCATGCTCGTCAACGGCCGGTGCTTCGATAAGAAATAATTGATAGGCGCTGCCTTGCAATACGAAAGTACACTTATTACCGGCGAGCTTGTACTGCTTGATGAGCGAGGTCAGCACCTCAGAGGCTTGCTGCTTGCGCTGTATAAGGCCATAGTCGCAGCTCACCAGTTCGTCGCCACGCAGGTACGCAAAAGCAACACAGCTGTCGCTGATGCTAAGACCCACACGCCCGGTGGTGGCGTGCTTATTGGTAAATAATTTCAAACTCACTCCTGGTACTACACAAAGTAGTGCGCACTTTTGTCGCTGATGCTTTGCCAGAAACTTGTTTTAATGCGTATTAAATTAGCTTAGCTGATATTCTGTGGCTGTCCGCCACGCGACGGAATTCGCCGCGCGGCTGTACAACTGTTAACCAAAACACGCTGAGTAACGATTAAACGGCTATTTTTTAATCTAACCTATGTTTAATGTAGTTCTGTTCGAACCCGAGATTCCACCCAATACCGGCAACATTATTCGCCTGTGCGCCAACACGGGCTGCGCCCTGCATTTGATTAAACCGTTGGGATTTGCATGGGAGGACAAACGACTGCGCCGTGCGGGGCTGGATTACCGGGAATGGGCCAGCGTGCAGTTATACGACGACTTACAAGATTTTTTAGGCGTGAATACAGCGAGTCGCGTGTTCGCAGTGAGCACGAAAGGCAGCAAGGATTATTGCGCAGTTGAATATCAGTGCGGAGATAGCTTTCTATTCGGGCCGGAAACGAGGGGCTTGAGCGACACCGTACGCTCGCTCAAGGCGATTGAACAAACCATTCGCATACCTATGGTCGCAAATAGCCGTAGCCTCAATCTCTCAAATAGCGTGGCGGTGGTGGTCTATGAAGCGTGGCGCCAGCGTGGCTTCGCTGACGCTGCTGACGGTTAGGAACGGGAACGAAATATCTTGATCGTTATTGCGCGGGTTTTTCGCTCGTCTTCGAAGCGTGGTAACAGGCGCATAGTCGAACTATGTAACTGTTACCGCACCAAAAGTAGGCCCTCAAGGGGACGAAGAAGACAGGCGAAAAAACAAGCAAGAGCGTCAAGTTATTTCGTGACCGTTCTTCAGTGCGTCGCCGGCGGCTCGGTTGGTGGCTCAGTCGCCGGTTCCGCTTGTTGTTGTTGCTGCGCGCGCTCCAGCGCTTGCTGATAAAACGCATCAAAATTTATCGGTGCCAGCATCACAGCGGGAAAGCCGCCCTTCACCACCATGGAATCAATGGTCTCGCGCGCGTAGGGGAACAGTATGCTCGGACACAAACTACCCAGCACCTGGTGTAGCTGCTGATCCTCAATACCCTTGCACATGAACACGCCGGCTTGCTGCACCTCAATAATATATGCAGTCGCCTCTTCTTGCTTGGCGGTCAGCGTTAACCTTAAAACGACTTCGTAATGCTCAGCGTCGAGCTTGGTATTCTTGGCGTTCAGGTCGAGGTTCATCTTCGGCTGCCACTGCTGGGCGAATGGTGTGGGGCCTTCAGGTGCCTCGTAAGATACGTCACGTGTATAGATGCGTTGCAGGCCAAATTGCTGGCCCGGCTGTTGTTCGTCTGCCATGTTAATTCCCGACAATTAGTTTGATATAAAAGTTAGTCTGATGAAAGAAGTTGCTGCAGCTCACCGTTTTGCTGTAGCGCGCGCAGCTCGGTAAAGCCGCCAACGTGTTGCTCGCCTATCCATATTTGCGGCACGGTACGAGCACCGCTCAGGCGAGTCATTTCTGCTCGCAGCTGGCGGTTACCGTCGACAGAAACCTCGGTAAACGGAACCTCAAGCTGGGTAAACAAACTGCGTGCTGCCGTGCAATAGGGGCAGAATCGAGTCGCATAAATTTTTACTTCGGGCATGGCTACACCTTGACGACAGGCATCTGCGACCCCTGCCACTCACCCATGCCGCCGCTTAACTTGAAAACGCGCTCAAAACCCGCGGCCTTCAGCGTTTTGCTGACCGCGCCAGAATGCTGCCCCAGCTTGCAAACGACGATAACAGGCTCTGTTTTGTGCTTTTCAAGTGTGTTCAGTTGGGCTTGCACCTTGGCGTGCGGAATATTTATCGCACCCACAATATGCCCGGTCTTATAGTCGGCGACATCGCGCACATCCAGCACCACGCCCTGTTCATTATTCACCATCTGCGTCAGCTGTGCCGGCGACAGCGATGCACCGCCCTTGCGTGATTCCAGCCACATGAGCAAACATGCCAAACCAAGAAGTACAGAAACAAGCAACCATTCCTGCGCCAAAAATTCTAAAACGCGTGCCATATTAAATCGAACCGTGATAAATCAGCCGGCGATTATACATGTCTTGACGATTTAAGTATTGCTCTGCGCTATGTTCTAACAGGCGGCAACGCTGATAACTAAAAGCCCAACAGCAAGGGCTCGGCAATGGGTGTCAGTTAAAAAACGTCGGCATGCGGTTGCAGTGGTCTCTGCGTTCGAATGATCGCAGCGCTGGTCGCAGCGTTATTTGAGCGGTCGAGCCGAGCTGGAGGAGCAACCCTGCCTATCATGGCTTACCTGTCGATGGTGCTTTGGCGGCGGCTGCTGATTAACCACCAGCCGATACCGACAACGATGACCGCTGCCTGCATACCCGCCGTTTGCGCCGTTGGGTAGAGACCAAGCAAATCAATTCTGGGCAGGTTGATAAACGTGACGTTAACCCATCCCGCTTCCTGCAGCGCGCTGATGCCCTTACCGGCAAACACAACGGCCAAAACAAACATAAAAATGCCGTTTACCTGAAAAAACTGGCGCAGAGGCAAGCGCGCGCCGACGCGAAAAAGCAACCATCCCAGCACAGCCAATGCACAGGCAGCAGCGGCGGCCCCCAATACCAAAGGCAGCGCCTGGGCAGACTGCAGCCACAGAGTTTCGTAGAACAATACGGTTTCAAGTATCTCGCGGTACACAGCGATAAAGGCCAGCGCGGCAACACCCCACATAGCGCCGGTCGACAGGCTACGGCCAAGCCGCTGCTTGAGAAATGCTTGCCAATGCTCGGCGCTGCCATGACGATGCATCCATATGCCAACGTACAGAAGAACTGCCGCCGCCAGCAGCGCACCTGCGCCTTCCATCACTTCTCGCTGCGCGCCGCTGATGTCAATCAGCATTTTGAACGCAACCCAGGTCAATGCGCCAACAGCCAGCGCGGCTACCCAGCCGAAGTGGAGATAACGCAAACCTCTGACTTGTTCGGTGCGACGTAAATACAGCGCCATGGCAGCGATGATTAAAATCGCCTCAAGCCCTTCGCGCAGCAGAATTATTAGCGCACTGACGAATAAAGTCAGCGGCGATGAACCTTTCTCGTCCAGCAGCTTCGCGGCACCGTTCAAGCGCAATGCAATCTCGGCATTGGCCTTCCGCAAGTCTTTAACCGGGACCTGATCGCGAATTTGGCCGCGAAATTTTTGCAGGTCGCGTTCAATGCCGATAGCAAGTTTGCTGTCCAGCGCTCGCAGCGGCCCCTCAATGAGTTCGTAACCCTCCAGATATGCCAACAAGGCGAGTTGCATTGCCTCTTTCTGCTGCTGATTGTCGTACGCCTTGAGCGCGGCCTGCAGTCCTTGTAGCGTGCGCTCGATTGGGCTGACAGCCGTTTCGCTAAACGCCTCAGGGTGATGGCGCAAATACGCCAGCAGCGGCGCAGTTTTGGCAGAGCCGGCCTCCAATTCAGCCGGCGTGTTACCTGTAAAACTTGCCAGCGTGAGCGCTGGTTTAGTCGACCCATCGCTGTTCCATACACGCTCGCCCGCTGCAATGTTTGCGGCTGAATCACGCAAACCTGCGACATAAAAAGCCAGCGCCCAGCGGTCGTTGTCTTCAAACTGTGAAAATGACGGCATTGCAGTACCGTCGACGCCGACTGTAATTGTGGAGTAAAGACTGTACAGGCTGCGCTGGCGCGCACGTTCTTCATCCAGGAAATTCGTTGGGCTGGGTTCCAGCTGCATTCCAGCCGGGCCGTCACCGCGACCAGCCTCGCCGTGGCAAGCGGCACACTGCGAAGCATAAAGCGCTGTGCCTTTGGCGGGGTCAGGCGTTACTGCCGGTGCGATGCTGAGATCGTATGTTTCAATCAGACTGGCAGCTAATTGGCGACAACCGCCGGTCACCGCTTCGGCGTCGGCTTTTTGATCGATCAAAGCGGCTAAAGTTGAGGCTTGCTCGTGGAAGCCTTCGCTCTGCGGGCGTACCGGCAAGGCTGCCAAAAGTTCTACCACCGTAACCAGAAATTCACGTTGTTCAGCGTACTCGTCGCCATTAATGACTGCGCCGTTTTTCACCGCCACGGGGTAGTCAACTGCAACGTAGTCGAGTGCACCAATAATTGAGCGTGCCTGCTGTTGCCACGCAGTCTCTGGTGTTTGTTGTGCCGCGGCGCTGGCCGTCCAGCCAATGGCACAAATATATAAAATAATGAGAAGTATTCGCATCGGGCAAGGCTAGCGCTAAACGGCAGATTCAGCAACCGTACTTGCAAAATTCCTTTCGCATTACCTCAGCTACATAGTCTGATAAAAGTAGATATTCACGGGATAATCTATTGGAACCACGCCTTACCGCTGTCTCTGCAGCTCTGTAAATCACGTAACTTGTTGTACCATAGCCGCTGAAATGGTTATAAAATCCGCCACAGCAGCATCCCTCATTCGTTTAATATGCCAGCGACAACGGCGTATTGAACTTAATTGGTTGTGAGCTCACAGAAGCGGCGTCGCCTAGGAGGCTGTCCGAGAATGGCGATCGTAGCGAGGGCGTGAGATTTTGAGTCAGCTTTTTGCGTCGATTGAGGTGAATAGTGGTTCTATTTGCCGAAATCGACGCGGAAAGATGG
>JBBKXJ010000299.1:0-14385 GCA_037969395.1 Pseudomonadales bacterium | reverse complement strand
TCCCCTGTGGTTTTTTCTGGAAAAGTTTTTCTTGCGGCGGTGCTCGTGGTTCTGGAAGCTGATTAGCTGAGGCAAGTGCCGCAGATTTTGCATCCAGGTGATCCAGAATTTTCTTGATGGCCAATAAATCCTCGATGCACGCGATTATCTTGACTGCTCCGCCACAACAATTGCAGATCGTGCCAACAGTAGGCGCCTTGAGCGAAGACCTTGCGCCCCTACTGCGGACCTACCGCGATTCGATACGTGATGGAATGCCCCTGAAGCTGGTTCATCGCATCGTCGTCTTGCAAATCCAGTGTTAAATAACCGCTTTCATCTTCTCGCGCTGAAACCCCGGCGCTCCAGATGGCGTGCAACACGCTGGCTAATCGTAGCGACCAGCGTATTTGGCTCACTGGCAGTAGGCGCGTTTACACGGTGATATCGCAGCTTGCCATTATTTTTTGCTGGTAGACACCGTCAATGAAAATCGTAGGGAAATGTAAATTTAGATTTAATGCAGAACCAAAACGTTGTATCGGCGTAACAGCACCGGTTTTCGCCGTCGATCATTGAAAACCGGCCTTATTGATCAGGTGCGTTGAGAATATGGGCTGTATATCAGGCGAGCGCTAACAGCACACTTTGGAAAGATCAGACGTTATGAAGAATTCAAAGCCTCTTTTCGGCAACGGCGATACCGTCTTCTGCCGGGAGCAGATCGAAACCGGAGTGTCTTAACAATGCTGTCATGGCGTCGTTGCCCGGGAGACAAATCGCAGTGAAACGCGTGATACCGCGCGCCTGCGCCGCCTCGGCAAGCAGTTGCAACAGCGCACTCGACAGATGCAGGCGACGCCAGTCGGGCTTCACGGCAAAGGCGATTTCCGCCTCTTCCTGCCCCGGCGCTCCTTCGTAACGGCCGATGCCAACCGCTTCGCCATCCTCTGCAAAAGCCGCCAGTGCGAGGCGCCATTGATAATCGACGTTCACTAACGAATGTCGGCGTTTGGCATTCAGCCTGGGCTGGGAAATAAAGAAGCGTTGATACAGCGTTTCGGTGTCGGCGTCACGCAACTCATGCTCAATCACCAACTCGTCTGCCGGCACCACCGGGCGGACGAATAGCCGACTACCATTGCGCAAGTCTACATACTGTTCAATCTCGTCTGGATAGCCGGGGGGACACTCGGCCGCGGGAATTCGACCCCAGCGAGTTGCGCTATCATCCCCTTCGTTCACGTAACGTGTCGCCCCGCAGCCTCTGCCTCGCTGGCGGCGCCGGCGTAGTGCGGCATACCATCGGCCAGCCAGTCGTCAAACGCGGCTTCGGTAGCGACATCGCCGCCTTGTTCGCAGGATTTCAGATAGCGATGATGCAGCAGCGCACAATAGCCCTGGATGGGATCGTCAAGCTGAGGCAGTGCTCGCAAGCGTTGCAATATTGGCTCAAACACACCAACTCGCCATTTTACCGCGGCAATTTCCTTGCCGGTAGCAGTGATTGCCTGATGCATACATTGATAGTAGTGCAGGTCCGATAATACCTGCCGGGCTTGCCACTCCATCGCTTCGACGCCGGTCAGGCGGTGCAGCTTGGCGGAATGAAAGTTGCGCCTGCCTACCTTCACCTTCATCGTTAGCCGCCCGCCGCCGGCAGCCGGAATCAGATCCACTTCGTCGACGTCGAAACCGAGCTCGTTAAGCCGCTGAATCTTTGCCGTTATTTTAAAACCTTCCTCCGGCGCGATCAGTTGGGTTTCAGTGAGTTCCCGCCATAGTTTACGGTAGCGTTCCGCGATGTCGTCGCCCAGCGTCAAGTCGGCTTCATCCAGCGAGAGATCCTGCGCGGCAGCGATGTCAGCCATGCCGCCGGCAACGTTTATGCCCATGATTTCCAGATCCTCCTCCCGCTGACCGGTGGATAAGGTCTCGCGCAGTACCGCGGTTTCAGCATCGATCATAATCGGTTCAATCGCCTCCGCGTCAAACCGATAAAGCACATTGGCCAATGAGCAATCACCCCAAAAGCAGCCCGCCAGATGCAATTCCACCAGCAGGCCGGCAAACGCATCCAGCATCTGTCCGCGGTGGTCGCCAAAGCCGTGATCCTGAACCAGTTGCTGATATGAAAAAGCCTGGTCCACATAGCGGGTGATAAGCGCCGCTGAGCGTTCAGCACCCAGGTCTGGAAAGCGTTGTTCGACGATTGCGACCGGAATGGCAGTGCTGACATCCTTGGTCTCCAGCGCGCGCAACACCTCATAATCCTGGCGCGCGGCGGCACTGGGTAATTCCTTGACGACGTAAATCCCCTGCTCGTAAGCAACAAAGCGGACCTCATGCCGGGACGATTCGCGCGGCAGATCGACAAAGCGGTCGACAGGCCAATCGACGATGGACTGAGCCCACGGCAGATCAAGAAAATCAGGGTGGCGTGGGCGAACCTTTAGGGAAAATTCAGAGTTCATTGGGAGAATCAACCGACTTTGCAGTCGTTTCTGCCTGTCCGATTTCCTCTAACAGATGCTCAAAGGCGACCACAATAGCATTGGCTACCTGGTGTGGAGGTGCCGCGTAAAACACATTCCAGGCGTTGGCGCTATGCTCGCTGTAAGGCCGGTTATCGATGCCATGATTTTCCTCCCAGTTTAACCGAACCGCGTGTCCAATCAGGACATCCAATACGACGTAGCTGTCCAACCGCAATGTAGGATTGGCTCTGCATATTCTGGACATTACCTGCAACGCTTCCATCGCCAGTTGCCGGTACTCTGGCGCATTAATATGATTGAGCTTGTCTTCAATCAGGCGGGCAAAATTCTTCTCGCCGGCTGTCATGTCGGCGCGGATAATTTGACTATCCAGCCGGTTATGGGCATCTAACCTGTCGCCAATGACGACACCGGCACACTGCCCGAGATCTTCCCAAACTTCCTTACAAAATTGCTTTGTCAGTTTGGTGACGGCACCCCTGAGACTGCGCCAGCCAGCCCATCCCGATTCGGCTTTATCAAGTTTTGGATTATAGTCTTCGGTAAAATTAACCGTAATGTAACCGCTGTCTTTGAAGCCGATATGCAGGGATTCCACGCTGGCGAGTCGGCTGACACTTTTCTCTGCACTCGTCAGCAATTGATGCAGGTACTGCATGATGCGCTGTGGATTGAGCTCGAGCACCTCGTCGAAGGCTTCATCCTGGGTAATGCCATTCTCCCAGGCCAGTTCAGCGGAAAGCAACAACAGCAAATGCCAGCACTGCAGCGTGGAGGTATCCTTAAAGGCCTGCGGATCAATCTTGACCAGCATGGCCAGTAACAGCACAATCTCCTGAATCAATAGCCGGCCACGGGGATCGTCTCCGCCGTAGGTATTGATGCGCGCCATAATTTCCGTGTTGTTCAGTGGCCGGTCGATCAGCATTTCCGTGGCAAAGGCGCGGCCTACCGCCAGGCGCATGCCGCGTATGATAATTTTTGCAACCGCATCCTGCAGGCGCTCGTCATACCAGGCGAGTAATGCGGCCGCGCGCCGCATAACACCCCAGAGGCGCCGCCGCTCAGCTCTGTGATATAGCTCTTCAGCCATGTCTCGTAAGCTGGCCCCTAGCGCAGTGGCTGCGTCTGGATCGGAACTCTCCCATAAAATACCAAGCAGTTCGACTTGCGCATATAAATTACTGCTGTTCTTTAATTGTTGGAGCAGTGAGGCGGTATCATCTTCGGTACGCCACACACCAATCGTATGACTGGCTATGCGCTGGCAGTCGGCCGGGTCGTCGTTCAAAAAGCCGCTTTCGCTGCCTTCTGCTGCAACGTCGACGCCTTGCAGCTCAAAATTTTGTAAGTAATCAATACTCTCTTGCGCTACGCTGGGCAGGTGTTCTGCAACTCTGGCGACACGCACCTCTATCTCGTTACAGCGGCCTGTTTGCAGCTCTCGCAATAGTGCAACCAGTAACTCGTGGCCATCGGCTGACAACATTGACTCGGTGATCATCAGGGTCAATAGCGGGCGCCCGGGTTGACGCCAATGACGCTGTATATAGGCTAATTCTCCTTTTATTTGCTCAACCAGCAAACGGTTATCCAGATGAAAGTAGGTGTTGCGGCTATCCAGAAAGGAGGGCAAAAAAATCACCGTGTCACCCCGCAGCGTAAACGCCTGGGACGTGGCCAGGGTGTCGAAGCGGCTCGTTGGCCGCCCCGATAATGCCAGCTTCTCGTTGCTGCCAACGGCGCAAAAAGCGTGCGCAAGATCCGCCGGCTGCGCCACTATTACCGGCATGATTTGCGCGGGAGTTTGCGCGGCGATGCCTTGATCATCTAATTGCATGTGCACAGCGGAATTCTCAGCCAGCAATGCCAGATTCACTTTCGATTCGCGTCGATTGCGATGTTCCCAGCGCCGATCTAACGGGTCGATGTCAGAAGGGTAAATATATTCATCCAACAGCAGTGCACCCAGCATATACAAGCTCTGCGCCCACACCAAAGGTACGTTTTCATTGGCGACTCGGTCCTGACTCTTAGGGTTCGCCTTTTCTGCAGCGATTTTGTCCTGTGGAACCATGTACAGCTCCGGCAACAGCTGCTGACCATTGCGCTCTACGAACAGGGGTTGCAATGCATCACGGTAGAAAAGTGCCTGCTGCTGATCTTCGCGCAGCAAGCCGTCGAGCAGCAAGTACGTGAAAAAAAGTGGCCACTCCGACTCGATATGTTCGAATGCCAGTAACTCGCCTTCCTCGTAATACGGGCGATCGTGATCCTCGACCGCCGTCTGGTGGCCATCGCGCAGAAACCGTTTGCAACCGTAGCGGCCTTGTAACTTATTGATGATCTCATTACGGGTACGATCCATAATGCCAGTATCTGCTACGGCGAATGCCGGAAAGCCGATGATACTCAGCAACGCGGCGTCAATTTCCTTCGACCCGGACTCACGCGGCAGCAGCGACTCGAGGGTATCGCGCGCGTTGGCGATATCGTCCTCAACGACATGGATTACCGACGCCTGGCTGCCCTCTCCTCCATACAGATCGAAACCACGCAACGCCTCCAGCGCGGCTTTTGCCATGCCAACCGAGCTGGCGTTGATTTCGGCATCCCCCTGGTTGGTTTTTGCACCACGTTCCCACAGGCCAAAATCGGGTGTGAGATAAGTACGGCTGATGTAATGCACCAGGTTTTGGACAAAATCGACCTCTTCTCTGGTAAAGATTATCCGCAATCCCGACGCGATCATCTGCGCCAGCATTAGCAGAAATAACGATGTGGCATCCAGCTGCAGATGACCCCACTCATCGTCGCCGACCACCGGATCACCCGATTCAGTTGCGTACTTGGCATGCAATGCATCTTTTGGATTCAGCGTACGTTTGAAGGTCTCCACATTGTGGCGCTGCTTCATCATGCTGATCAGCAGGCCACGCATTAATTTGACTACGCTCTGCTCCAACTCGTAGGCGCGGCCCTGATCATGTTGTTCGCGGCGAAAGGCGATCGCCAAACCCCAGATCGCCAGGATGCTATACACGTTGTCACGCACCCAGGCGTGCGTGTAATCGCCGTGAATGGTGACGGCGGTGCTGGCAGGCAACAGGCCGGTGACGGGGTCTTGACGGGCGACAATAATCGCCTGTGCCTGCTCGTAGTATTCTTCTAACCGCATGCGCCGCTGATACTTTTTGGCGGAGCCTTGCGTTTTAGCATCTATAACGCCAGTCATGGATAATCCCTGGTCCAATTACATGGGGCTAGCTTCGCAATTAGCTTGCATCTTATCATCCAGGCGCGCGGCGGCACTCGGTAATTTCCTGGAGAAGTAAGTCCCCTGCCTGTAGTCAACAAGTCGGACCTCATGCCGGGATGTTTCACGCGGCAGATTGGCGATGCGTTCGCCAAGCCAATCGATGATGGATCGAGCCCATACGCCGCACATACTCTCAGTGCAATTTCATCGTGGGCCGGAAACTGCCGCTTAACTTCTGCGAAATAACCCGTACCGCCGTACGGGAGAAACCATACAACGCCATCAAATGCATCCGGTATAGTGAAATATAGATATAGCGGGCGATGCGGCCTGACACCATGACATCGCCGGTCAGATTTCCCATTAAATTACCCACTGCACTTTCCTCACTCAGGGACACAAGCGAGCCAAAGTCACGGTACACATACTCCGGCACCGGTTTGCTTTTTAATATGCAGTTCACCGACTTCATCAGCAGCGATGCCTGCTGGTGCGCTGCTTGCGCCCGCGGCGGCACATTCCGGTCGCTATCTTTCTGCGGGCAGGCAGCGCAATCCCCAATCGCAAATATCTTGTCGTCGACGGTGGTTTGCAACGTTGGTTTGACCACCAACTGATTGATTCGGTTAGCTTCCAGGCCGTCTAGTGAACCGAGTGCCTCGACGCCCTTGATGCCCGCTGCCCAGACCTTGATACTGGCAGGAATGAACTCACCCTCTGCCGTTTTCAGACCATCCTCGGTGACTTCGCTGACCCGTACATCGGTCAGCACCGAGATACCCAGCTTCTCAAGCTGACGGTGAGCACCTGCCGCAATACGTTCCGAAATGGCCGGTAATATTCTTGGCCCGGCTTCTATCACGCTGATCTTCACATCCCGATCGGGATCGATCTGGTCCAGCCCAAAGGCAACCAACTGACGCGCGGTTTGGTGCAGTTCGGCGGCCAGCTCGACACCGGTCGCCCCGGCACCCACTATGGCGACATTAAGTTGCTTTTCCTCCAATTCGCCCTCGTGAGTATGGGCTTGCAAAAATGCTTGTAACAAGCGTTCGTGAAACTTATCCGCCTGGCGGCGGCTGTCCAGAAACACGCAATGCTCTTCGACGCCCGGCGTACCGAAAGAGTTGGTCACGCTGCCGACAGCAATGACCAGGGTATCGTAATGATAGCGCCGGCGTGGAATAAAGACCTTGCCTTTGTCATCCTCTATGGGCGCCATGGTGACGTACTGTTGCTCTCTATCCAGCGATTCCAGCCGGCCCAGTCGAAAGCGAAAATGATTCCAGCGAGCGTGCGCAAGGTAGCTGAGTTCGTCCTCACCGGGGTTACGTTTGCCGGAGGCCACTTCATGCAATAGGGGCTTCCAGATGTGCGTCAGGTTAGCGTCTATCAGCGTGATATCAACCACTTTTCGCTTGCCGTACTTCTTACCAAGTTTAGTCGCCAACTCAAGACCCGCAGCACCTCCGCCCACAACAACGATTTGATGGCGGTCGCTCACGGTCGCAGCGGTTTGAGTCGCAGCGCTGGCCGTCTCTTCCACCGCTATTGTCTCGTGTTCTTCATGTTGAGCATTCAGATTCTGTGCCATGCTATTTCCTCTCAATTTGATCCTGTTTGGGCTGCCGAGTCTCGTCTTCTTCGCCGAAGACATCGCCAGCCACTAATTCCAGCCACATGACATTGACTATGCCAAATGACGCGGCTAATAAGACTCCTAATACCCAGCTGAAATACCACATCGTGAATTGCTTATCCCCTCGGTGTTGTCATGCGACCGATTAGTTGTCATGCGTCCGATTAATAATACGTTTTTGGCTGCTGTTGCACCTGTTCGACGGTCACCGTGCCGCGCAGTTTGCTGAACACCCAGCTGGTATAGGCGACTACAATCGGCAACAGTACCAGTGTTACCACCGTCAGCCAGACCAGGGTCAGGCGTGATGCGGTTGCATCCCAAATAGTCAGGCTGCTGACCGCATCCAGGCTGGACGGCATAATAAAAGGCAGTAGCGCAAACCCCGCTGTGGTGCAGGAGGCGGCAATAAAAATGGTGCTCAGAAAAAAGGCGCGGCCCGGCCAGCGGCCGTAACTTGAATAGCACCAGGCACCCAGGAACGCGATCACACCGACCAGGGGCGCAATACGCATCCAGGGATAGACGCTAAAATTGTGCAGCCATGCACCTTGCACAACGGCGACTTCCTTGTGCAGCGGGTTGGAGACTGCGAAGGGATCCACCACTGAAACGTATTGATAACCATCGATTTCTCCCACCGCCCAGGCCAGCAGTGAAAAAGTTATCAGTACCAGCGGGCCGATGGCTTTGACCACGCGTTGGGCGCGAAAATGCAAAAAGCCTTCTGTCTTTAACTGCAGGTATATACCGCCATGCATAACCAGCATGCCCAGTGTCGCTACGCCGGCCAGCAAACCGAACGGATTGAGCAAGTCTGTAAACGAACCGTCGGTGCTCAAGCGTAGTTCATCGTCGAAGCGGAAGGGTATGCCCACGAACAGGTTGCCGACCACCACACCCAGCAGCACGGCAGGAATAATGCCGCCTGCAAATAAAGTCCAGTCCCACATGCTGCGCCAGCGGGTAGACGGCAGCAGGCTGCGAAACTTAAAGCCTGCGGGTCTTAAAATGAGCGCAAACAGCAGGATAAACATGCCGATAAACAAGCTACTGAACGCCGCTGCATAGACCCGCGGCCAGGCCGCGAACAATGCGCCCCCGGCTAACACCAGCCACGTCTGGTTGCCTTCCCAGGTGGGTCCGATACTGTTGATAATTACCCGCCGCTCGACATCATTGTGGGCGATAAAAGGCAGTAGTGTGGTTATCCCCAGATCAAATCCACCGGTGATCGAAAAACCAATCACGATCAGCAGCATAAATAGCCACCATGCCAGCCGCAACATTTCATAGTTGGCCACGCCCATCAGAAAATCGATCATGCCGGTGTCTCGCTGGCCGCTGTTGGCGGCCGCTGGTCACTCAGCGCCGCGTTCTGCTCGTAGTAGTAGCGGCCGGTGCCCAGACTACTCGGGCCTAGCCGTGCGTATTTGAACATCAGGAACATTTCCACCACCAGTAAAGCGCTGTAGAACAGTGCCAAACCCGCCAAACTAAAAATAACATCCTGTACTGATAGTGAGGAGGATGAGAGAGAGGTTGGCAATATGCCCGATACGGTCCACGGCTGACGCCCGTATTCGGCGACAATCCAGCCACTTTCTGCTGCAATCCAGGGTAGCGGTATGCTGTATACGGCCAGCCAGAGGAACCAGCGTTGTTCGATCACCCTGCGCTTGCAGGTGTAGTAAAACGCGATCACAAAAATTAGCAGCATGACCATCCCACAGGCCACCATGATGCGGAAACACCAGAACAGTGGCGCTACGCGGGGAATGGTATCTTTTGCTGCCTGCTGAATTTGTGCGTCGGTGGCATCCACTACCTGCGCGGTATAGCGTTTCAGTAACAGCGCGTAGCCGATCTCATCTCTGTGCTTTTCGTATGCTTCGCGCACTGCCGGCGTCTCCCGGTCGGCGCGCAACGCCTGCAAGGCATCGTAGCCGATCATCCCGCGCCGTATTTTGCCTTCATGCTCCGCGATCAACTCCTTAATGCCAACCACCTTCTCCGACCAGGAACGGGTGGCTATCACACCCATGATGTAGGGAACGTGAACGCCGTAATGGGTTTCCATTTTTTCCTGATCGGGAAAACCAAACACGGTGAATGCGGCCGGCGGCGGCTCCGTTTCCCACATCGCCTCAATGGCTGCCAGCTTGGTCTTTTGCACATCGCCTAATTCGTATCCGCTCTCATCGCCCAGCAAAATGACCGACAATATAGAAGCCAGGCCAAAACCGCTGGCCACCACAAAGGAACGGCGTGCGAACGGCAGATCCCGCCCCTTGAGCAGATACCAGGAACTGATGCCCAGCACGAACATCGAGCCGGTCACGTAACCCGCCGCAACGGTGTGCACGAACTTGACCTGTGCCACGGGATTTAGAAACACATCGCTGAAACTGGTCAGCTCCATGCGCATGGTTTCGTAATTGAATTCCGCACCTACCGGGTTTTGCATCCAGGCATTGGCCACCAGAATCCATAACGCCGACAGGCTGGTACCCAAAGCAAGCAGCCATGTGACCATCAAATGCTGATTTTTGGTCAGTCGTTCCCAGCCGAAAAAGAACAGTCCGACGAAGGTCGCCTCCAGGAAGAAGGCCATCAACCCCTCTATGGCGAGGGCCGGACCAAATACGTCTCCCACAAACTGCGAGTAGTAAGACCAGTTAGTACCGAACTGGAATTCCAGGGTAATGCCCGTGGCCACACCCATTGCAAAATTGATCCCGAACAATTTACCCCAGAATTTGACCATGTCCTGGTAAATCTGGCGCCCCGTCATGACGTAAACCGATTCCATTATCGCCAACAAAAACGTCAGTCCAATCGTCAGAGGAACAAAAAGAAAATGGTATAGCGCAGTTAATCCAAACTGTAAACGGGATAGGTCAGTAACAAGCTCCGAGGTCATGGTGTTGACGCCCTTATGGGTTCCGCGGGTTCGGCGGGTTCGGCGAGTTCGGTAGCTACCGCAGGGGGTGCGACCAGCCTGAGGGCCAACGCTTCGCGATCTTCAGAAATCGTCGGCTTATCAAAAAACATATTCTTTAGTGCCATTAGCAGTAGCAGCTTAATGATAACCACACAGGCTATTTCGCCACGCAATGACATGATCGTTAACGTTGCTTCAACAGTGCCAGCAAGTCGCAGACGCGATGCGAATAGCCCCACTCGTTGTCATACCAGTTTAGAGCCTTAACGAACCGACCGCCGGTGACGCTGGTAAACGCCGCATCATAAATTGATGAATGGCGGTTGCCGATGACGTCCGACGACACCACGGGTTTGTTGGTAAACTCAAGAATCCCGCTCAATCTTTCAGTTCCGGCGGCCTCCTTCACTGCGGCGTGAACATCCGCCACGGTGACATCGGTTGCCAGTTCAACGAATAAGTCGACCACAGATCCATCGGGCACTGGCACGCGGGTAGCGATGCCATCAAGCTTGCCCTGCAATTCCGGCAACACCTCACCCACCGCCTTGGCGGCACCGGTAGTGGTGGGAATGATATTCTCGGCGGCCGCCCGGCTGCGGCGCCAGTCCGAATGCGGTACATCGGCCAGTCGCTGGTCATTGGTGTAAGCATGAACCGTATTGATAACGCCTTCGACAATGCCAAACGCATCGTTCAATACCTTAACCATCGGCGCCAGGCAGTTGGTGGTGCAGCTGGCGTTGGAGATAACCTTGTGCTCTGGCCGCAAGCCGTCCTCGTTCACGCCGAGCACCACGGTGTAGTCGATCTCATCCTTGGCCGGTACTGTCAGCACTGCCTGGCTGGCGCCAGCCGTGATGTGTTTACTCACGTCCTTCATGCTTCTGAACGCACCGGTGGATTCCACCACGGCATCAATTTCAAGTTCGGCCCAGGGCAATTGCTCCGGGTCTCTCTCCTCCAGCAGTTTGACCTTGTAGTCCGGTGTTACCAGATAGCCGTCCTCCAGTTTGAGCGGCTTGCCAAACGGGCCCATGACCGTGTCGTAATTCAGCAGGTAGCGTAAGGCGGCATGATTGCCGAGATCGTTGATCGCTACCACTTCAATATCATCGCGGTTGTCGAGTATTCTGAACACCGATCGGCCAATGCGACCGAAGCCATTAATTGCTATGCGCATTTTTCAACTCCTGCTGTTTCAAAAGCTTGATAAGTTTTCACCACATCGAGTAATCGGCAGGCATGGCCCAGGCTTTCATACCAGGCCAGGGTTTTCACCATGCGCCCGCCCCCCTTCATGGTGCCCTTTAGATCAAACAGCACGGAGTGACGATCACCAATAGCGTCGGAGGACACAATCGGATCTTCCGTGACGTTTATTGAGCCGGGATAGACCTGCATCGCTTCTATCATGGCGCTATTGACGTCGTCGATGCTAATCGCGGCGTCTGCAAAAACGATATTGACATCCAGCAATGAACCTCGCTGTACGGGTACATTCAGCGCGTAGCCACTGAGTTTACCTGTTAGCGCGGGCAGAATTTTCTCCACCCATGGCGCGGAAGCAATGCTATTTGGAATGATGTTTTTGGCCGCGGAACGACTACGGCGAAAATCCTTGCCGGCATAGTCTTGCAACGGTTGATCGCTGGTATAGGCATGTATGGTGGTCATGCTGGCATATTCAATGTCGAATTTGTCGCTTAACACTTTCAACACCAGTGCCAATGCCGTCGTTGTGGCTGACCCTGCAGACAGCATGCGATCTTCACTGCTGGCGCTGTCGTCGTTGATTCCAGGAATAACCAGCCGGTCGATGTGATCTGCCGGTAAGGTGGAAAGCAGAACGCGGGGCGCGCCGTTGTCCAGATGAGCCTGCATATCAGCTTGTGACTGAAATCTGCCGGTAGCATCGATCACCATATCGACTTGCCAAACATCCCAGGGAACTTCTGCTGGCCGGTCGGTCTGTAACATCCGGGTGCGGAACTTCGGATTGACGAGGTAATTGCCTTGCAGTGTGATTTCACTGGACTTTATCGATGCGGAGTCGAGCAAATAGTGCAGAATTTCCGGCTTGCCTTTATCTGAAATTGCCACTATCTCTATTTCATCCCGCTCTGCCGCCAGATGATAGAGTTGTCTGCCGATTAGCCCGAAGCCCATGATGCCAAGTCGTATTTTACGGTCGCTCATGCTTATACCCTTCATTGTGTTACGTGGTTGTTTGGCATCACTGCCGGCTGTAGCTCTCCGGCAACGTGCTGTGAATAGCTGCGGGGCTGATGCACTACATTGTGCCTTTTTTCCATCAGTCGCTACGAAGCAACGATTGCCCTGTCATCTCTGCGGGTATCTCCAGCGCCATAATGTCGAGCAAGGTGGGCGCGATATCCGCTAAACCGCCCTCCCGCATGACGACCGACCTCTCTCTCTGGTTGACGTAAATGCACGGCACCCACTCACAGGTATGGGCCGTGTGGGCCTGGCCGGAGATCGGATCGTGCATCTGTTCCACGTTGCCATGATCGGCGGTAATCACGCATTCCCCACCTACCTGACGCAACGTCTCGATCACCCGGCCGAGACAATAATCCACCGTTTCTACCGCTTTCACTGCCGCCGCGAAGTTGCCGGTATGCCCTACCATGTCGCCATTGGCGTAGTTGCAGACAATAAGATCATATTTTTCACTGGCTATGGCTTCTACCAGCTTGTCGGTGATTACGGGTGCGCTCATTTCCGGTTGCAGGTCATACGTAGCGACCTTCGGCGACGGCACCAGCACACGGTCCTCGTTCTCGTAGGAAGACTCTCTGCCGCCGTTGAAAAAGAAGGTGACATGCGCGTATTTTTCGGTTTCGGCAATACGCAGCTGACGCTTGCCCAGACTTGAGACATATTCTCCCAACACATTGGGCAGCGCGGTGGTTGGGTACGCGCAGTGGCTGTCTATATCCGCTGCATACTCGGTAAGCGTGACATGGTCAGCCAGCCGGGGTCGGGATTTTCGTTCGAAGCCCTTAAAGTCGTCATCCACCAGCGCGCGAGTTAATTCCCGGCTTCTATCGGCACGGAAATTCATCCAGATGACGACATCGCCATCTTCAATCCGCACCGGGGTTTCGTCGCCTCCACAAATTGCCGTTGCTTGCACGAATTCATCGTTCTCACCGCGCTCATAAGCGTTTTCCAAAGCGGCCACGGCAGTTTCTGCGGTATGGTCCGCCTCGGCCAGGGTCAACACATTGTAGGCTTTTTCGACCCGGTCCCAGCGTTCGTCACGGTCCATGGCAAAATAACGGCCGATGATTGACGCGATACGGCCGTTACCCAGGGTTTTTAAGTTCTCGTCCATGCGCTGCAGGGTTTCTTTCGCGCTGCGCGGAGGGGTGTCTCGCCCGTCGAGAAAAGCGTGTACGAATACTGATTGCGCACCGCGTCGTTCAGCAAGCTCTGCCATGGCATGAAAGTGCGCTTCATGACTATGTACACCGCCAGGAGATAACAGACCGAGCAAGTGGATTTTTTTGCCGCTCTGCACGGCCGTGTCAACGGCTGCGCACAATGCGGGATTGTTGTAAAAGCCACCGTCTGCTATATCTTTGTTGATGCGGGTATAGCTTTGGTAAATGACGCGCCCCGCTCCCATAATGGAATGACCGACCTCGGAATTACCCATTTGATCGGAGGGTAAGCCCGCATCGAGACCCGAAGCAGACAGCAGCGTGTGTGGGGATTTCTCCCACAGAGCGTCCCATACCGGTGTGTGGGCCGCTTTAATGGCGTTGCCATCGGCTTCTTCCCTGTGGCCCCAGCCATCGAGGATAATCAAGGCTAGGGGTCGGTGAGTGTTTGTCGTCGTCATCATTTACGCCTGTGGTCTGATTGGTTTGCGCTGCTCGCGTTGCGTGTGTGTCCGGCGTCAAAAAATAAAATCTGTACTCAGAAAGCCGGATTCGCCGTTGCGAATAATCTCGCTGATCAGCTCTTTGCTCTCCTTGTTGTGTTTCGCCGCCACCAGCGTTCGAATCGAAAACTGGCGCAGCGCATCGGCTACCGA
>JBBKXJ010000298.1:0-5900 GCA_037969395.1 Pseudomonadales bacterium | reverse complement strand
GTTCGTCTTCAAGGCGTGGTAACAGGCGCATAGTCGAACTATGTAACTGTTACCGCAACGAAGAAGACGGGCGAAAAGACAAGCAAGAACGACAAGTTATTTCGTGACCGTTCCTTAGTTAATCGGTTCATGCACGGTTACCAGTTTCGTACCGTCGGGAAACGTCGCTTCAACCTGCACCTCTTTGATCAGTTCGGGCACGCCATCCATTACCTGATCACGACTCAGCACGGTTTTACCAAGACTCATCAGTTCGGCAACTGTTTTGCCATCGCGCGCACCCTCGGTGATAGCCAGGGTCAGATAGGCCATCGCCTCGGGGTAATTCAACAGCACGCCTCTCGCCAATCTTCGTTCGGCCAGCAATGCGGCGGTAAACATCAATAATTTATCTTTCTCTCGCGGTAACAGTTCCATCTACGTAAACTCTCTTGACTCATGTGTACCAAATTCTAGGAATGCTAGCGGCACGGTCTAGTAGCATTGGCCTGGCCAGCGCCCACAACTCGGTAAAATAACCGCGTGACTGGGCTGCGCTGGCACCAAGATAGCGGGCGATGCAAAATGCATTCACCGTTGTAACAGCTACCTGCTGATTGCCGCCAAGCTGTTCTATGCAGCATCGCGCCTGCTCTACATAGCTTGCTGCTTTATCTTCGTTGAAAGGGCCTGCGAGGAAGAACCCGGTAACCGGCTGGCCTCCCAGCCCACAGCGTGCCGCCGCCACGCGGTTCTCACTGTTCACGACCAGCCGATCAATGAATACCGGCCTGCCGTCGCTGAATACCTCAAACTTCTGCTGCAGGCTACCGGATAAAAACGGGCTATCGCTCGCCGGCAGGCCAAAGCAGGCGATGTCCCATAGGGCCAGAACGCAGTCGCTTTGCATGTCAACGCGAGTGCGCAGATTTAATCTTGCGCCATCGTGTACTATCGTTTCCATTGGGAAATATTCAACACTGCTGCAATCCGCGCTAGTAATGCGAATCTCTTGCTGCTGCAAGGCGAGCGGATCGCGCGCCCGGTAGGCACGCGCCGCGCCGGGGGTGGTCATTAACACGTGTGCATTGTTTGCGGCCGAGACCTCTATCGCCAGAGAGTCGCCGGAAACAATTCCGCCGGGAGGGTGCAATAAATACACGTGCGCATACTCCTTGCCCTCAGGGTAGAACGGCTTTTGCACGTACAGTGGGCCGGAATGATGTAAACGCGACAAACGCGTGCCGCGTACGCCACCCTGCAGATCCAGGTGCAACGCGGCAGCCCAAGTAGCGGCGGGCGTGTCTTTACAGGTGACCGCCACGTTCACAAGACGCTCTCGACTCGATAAGATTCAATGAAACCTGCTTGCGAGATGAGTGCTTGCATGGATAGGAGCGTAATTCAGATGCTAAACAGCCAAGTGCCGGTTTATTAGTGTTTCATCAAGTTCGGCCATTGCCCCGGCGGCAACCACCCGACCCTTTTCCATTAGATAATACGCCTGCCCAACGCGGCGCGCAAACGCGAGCTTTTGTTCGACCAGTAATACGGTAAGCCCTTCGTCGCGGTTAAGCTGCAGTACAACATCGCCTATCTGTTTAACAATATTGGGTTGTATGCCTTCGTTGGGTTCGTCCAGAATCAGAATTTTCGGGTCAATCACCAGCGCTCTGCCAATCGCCAGCTGCTGTTGCTGACCACCGGATAAATCGCCACCACGACGCTTGAGCATCGATTGCAATACCGGAAACAGGTCAAAGATACGCGGCGGAATTTTTCTAAGCCCGTCAGTTCGCCCTGCCAGCCCCACCTGCAGATTTTCTTCAACGGTGAGCTGCGGGAATATTTCCCGTCCCTGCGGCACATACGCCACACCGGCCGGCGCGCGCAGCTCGGCTGCCTTACCGGCCAGGCTCTGCGAGTTTAATTCGATGCTACCCGTGCTGACCGGCAACAAGCCCATCAGGCATTTTAGCAAAGTGGTTTTGCCCATGCCGTTGCGCCCCATCACGCAGGTACACGAGCCGGCTTCGATATGCATGTCTACGTCCCACAATATTTGTGTGCCGCCGTATTTTTGATTGAGCCCACTGACGGTTATCAATGATCTTCCCCGAGATAGACTTCGATCACAGATTGATTGTTTTGCACCTCTTCCATACTACCTTCAGCCAGCACTGACCCCTGGTGCAATACGGTGACGGTACGCGCAATACTGCGCACGAACTCCATGTCGTGCTCTACTACAATGACGGTATGCTCACCTGCGAGCGAGGTTAGCAGCTCCGCCGTGCGCTCGGTCTCCTGCGCGGTCATGCCGGCGACCGGTTCGTCGATAAGCAGGATGCGCGGGTCGGCCACCAACAGCATGCCAATTTCAAGCCACTGTTTTTGGCCATGCGACAGCGTACCGGCCAGCTGGTCGCGATGTTCAAGCAGGCCAATGGTATGCAGCGTAGCGTCGATATGATCGCATTGCTCGGCAGAGATGTTAGCAAAGATCGCCGGCCATATGCCCTTGTTGGCCTTGAGAGCCAGTTCCAGATTATAAAATACCGTGTGCTGTTCAAACACGCTGGGCTTTTGAAATTTACGGCCAATACCGGCGCGGGCAGTTTCGGCCTCGCTTTGTTGCAGCAGGTTCATGGTCTGACCAAAATACGCCATGCCGGCGTCAGGTCTGGTTTTACCGGTAATCACGTCCATCAGCGTGGTTTTACCCGCGCCGTTGGCGCCAATTAGACAGCGTAGCTCGCCGTCGTCAACATACAGGTTCAGGTCGTTCAAAGCTTTAAAGCCATCGAAACTAACGGTTAACCCCTCGACATAGAGAATGACCTTGTGCGAGATATCGACGTCGAACGGCGTGTCTTCGATCAGCCAGTCGAATACTCTGTCGCGGCGCCAGAAGTCGCGAAAGTTATCAACTGCTTGCATAATTAACTCCCTTGCTACGGCGCTGCAACAAACCCACCAAACCCTGTGGCAAGAACAGGGTCACGCCGACAAACAGCGCCCCCAGTGCGAATAGCCAGGCTTCCGGCAATACCGCTGTGAAGCGCGTTTTCAGGTAATTGACCAGCACGGCACCGACGATGGCACCGTAGAGCGTACCGCGCCCGCCAACGGCAACCCACACTACCACTTCGATGGAATTGATTGGCGAGAACTCTCCCGGGTTAATGATGCCAACCTGCGGCACGTACAGGGCTCCGGCGATGGCTGCCAACAGTGCGGAGTAGACGAATAGCGAGACTTTGTATAAATCTGTTTTAAAACCGAGGAAGCGAGTGCGGTCTTCGGCGTCGCGAATAGCGACCACGACCCGACCATAGCGCGAACTTAGCAACAGCCGGCTGACGCAATACGCGCCAGCCAGGGCAATGGCCGTCGCCAGAAACAGACCCACGCGGGTAGCGTCGGATTGCAGATTAAAGCCGAGTAAATCCTTGAAATCGGTAAGGCCGTTATTGCCACCGAAGCCCATCTCGTTGCGGAAGAATGCCAGCATTAGCGCATAGGTCATCGCCTGGCTGATAATAGAGAAGTACACCCCCGCGACACGCGAGCGGAATGCCAGCCAGCCAAACACAAAAGCCAATAGGCCGGGCACCAGCAATACCATCAGCATCGCGAACGAGAAGTGGTCGAAACCGAGCCAATACCAGGGCAGCTCCTGCCAATTCAGAAACACCATAAAGTCTGGTAGTTCAGGATTCCCGTACACACCGCGATCACCTATCTGGCGCATCAGATACATGCCCATGGCGTAGCCGCCCAGGCCGAAGAAGGCACCGTGCCCCAAACTCAGTACGCCGCAGTAGCCCCAAATAACGTCCAGCGACAAGGCCAGCAGCGCATAGCTTAAGTATTTGCCCAGCAGCGTAATAGTATAAGTACTGACATGCAGCGCGGAGTCGGCAGGAATCAGCAGATTGCCGAGCGACGCGCAGACTGTTAACGCAAACAGTACAGCGAGAAAGATTTTCCCACCACGGTCGTCAAGCAGAGTTCGGCGCCAGCCGCTACCAATCATCATGACTCAGCCGCCCTGCCCTTTTGCGGGAACAGCCCGCGCGGGCGTTTTTGTATAAACAGAATAATGAAAACCAGCACGAGGATATTGGCCAGCACGGCACCGGTGACCGGCTCAAGAAATTTATTGGCGATGCCCAGCGTGAAGCCGCCAACAAATGTGCCCCACAAATTACCTACCCCGCCAAACACTGTCACCATAAAGGAGTCGATAATATAAGCCTGGCCGAGGTTGGGTCCTACATTGGTTAGCTGACTCAGCGCCACGCCAGCCACGCCGGCGATGCCGGAGCCCAGCCCAAACGTTAGAGCGTCGACCCGACCGCTACGAATACCGATTGCCTTCGCCATGTTGCGATTCTGCGACACGGCGCGCACATGCAGGCCCAGCGAGGTTTTCTTTAGAATCAGCTGCAGGAACGCAAACACCAGTAGGGCGAATAGAATAATGTACAGGCGGTTGTAGGTGAGCGACAGCACCGCGTTGACCTCAAGCGAACCGCTTAGCCATTCTGGCGTAATCACCTGGCGGTTAAGCGGCGAAAAAATCGTACGCACGGTTTGCTGCAGAATAAGGCTGATGCCAAACGTTGCCAACAAGGTTTCCAGCGGCCGGCCGTGCAGAAACTGAATGACACCGCGTTCGATCAGTACGCCAACCAAACCGGCGACAATAAACGCAGCGGGAATCGCGAGGAAAATTGAGTACTCGACGAAATTTGGCAGCAGCTGTTGAATAACGTAGGTGGTATAAGCGCCGAGCATTATCATCTCACCATGGGCCATATTGATCACGCCCATCACGCCGAAGGTAATCGCCAGCCCGGTGGCGGCCAGCAGCAATACCGAGCCTAAACTGATGCCAAAAAACAGCTGCTCCAAAAATTTATATACTTTGATTTTCGACTCAATTCGCTGCAGTGCTTTGACCGCTGCCGCGCGTACACCGGCATCTGCCTCGGCGTATTCACCCTCATCATCTACTTCCACGATAAGATTGAGCTTATTTCGAACGGCAGGCGACAAGTCGCCACTGATATCATTAATTGCCTGCAGCCTGGCGTCGGCATCCTCCGAGTCCAGCGCGTAGAGGGCAAGCGCGCTGTCGATTGCGGTAACAATCGACTGCACGGTTTCAGTTGATTTTGCCTGTTTAAGTAGCTCGATCGAATCGTCAGTTAACTTGTTGCTAATATTCTTTACCGCTTTTTTACGCAGCGCCGGATCGTCGCTCGCCAGCGTCAAGCGTGCAATCGCTGTGCGCAGTTTGATGCGCAAGGCGTTATTCACTCTTATCTTTTTGATTTCCTTCTTCGCAACGTCAGACAAAGCCTCGCCGCTAAGCGCCTTTACCAATGAATAGTTACCGTTGCTGCCCTTGCTTGCAATCACCACAATCGAGTCGGCTTTGCGGTAGTAGAGATCACCTTCCAGCATGGCTTCAAAGGCCGGGATCATCGCCTGGCCACCGCTTTTCTCCAGTTTCAGCAGAATTTCCTGCTTGGCCTTCAGGCTGGCTGTTATCAACTCTTGCAAGTTAACGCTTAATTCTTGCTGAGGTGCGTCTTCGGCAAGCACCGATGACGAAAAACCCGGGAGGTAAATAATGCAAAGCATGATTAAGCTTCTAACGAAATACATTAGCTATTTACATTCCGAGGGTATTAATTGAAAAAAAAAAGAGGCGACTAGCGCCTCCAAAGGCTGCGAGTTGTTCTGTTGTGCGCGAGCTAGTAAACCTGACCCGAGCATTTTTTGGTCGTGGTATTGTAGTTGCCACACTTGATGGGCGATTTCCAGTTGGCCATTATCTCTTTGGAGGCCGGTAAAAAGTCTGACCATGCATCACCGGCAATCAGGTCATCGGTTTCCCATACGACTTC
>JBBKXJ010000297.1:0-18235 GCA_037969395.1 Pseudomonadales bacterium | reverse complement strand
TTGGTCGCCTCTCCGCTCAAATCGGCCTATGTGGCCGCCAAACATGGCATCGTCGGGCTGACTAAAACGGTCGCGCTGGAGGTGGCGGAATATGGAGTGACGGTCAATGCAATTTGCCCAGGTTATGTCTGGACGCCTTTGGTAGAGAAGCAGATCCCCGCTACCGCCAAGGCGCAAGGCATAACCGAAGAGCAAGTCATCCGCGACGTTTTGCTTGCAGCACAACCGACCAGGAAATTCGCCACTGTCGAGGAACTGGCCGCCCTTACAGTTTTTCTGTGCAGCGATGGGGCTGTGTCGATCACCGGGACCGCCTTGCCAGTCGACGGCGGATGGACGGCCCACTGATGGAGCAGACCATGAAAGCTGTCAGCAACAGCGCGAAGCCGCGCAAATCCATCAAAAGTCGCAAACGTATCAACCTCGCCTTGCAGGGCGGTGGGGCCCACGGCGCTTTCACCTGGGGCGTGCTGGATCGCATCCTGGAAGACGGACGGCTGGAAATCGGTGCCATTTCCGGCACCTCGGCCGGCGCAATGAACGCCGTCGCTCTGGCAAATGGCTATTCCGAGGGCGGCGCGGATGGCGCGCGCGAGAAGCTGGAAAGATTCTGGCACTGCATGGCCGACGCGGCGAAGTACAGTCCGATCAAACGCGGACCGATTGACATGCTGATGGGCAACTGGAGCCTTGACCTGTCATGGGGATATCACGCCATGAACGCGATGTCGCGGTTGTTCTCACCTTATCAGCTCAACCCACTGAACATTAACCCGTTGCGGGATGTGCTGGAAAGCTGTATCGATTTCTCCTGCGTTCAAAGCTGCAACAGCATCAAGCTTTATATATCCGCAACCAATGTTGAGACCGGCAAGGTCAAGGTCTTCGACAGTCACTATTTAACGTCTGATATGGTGATGGCCTCGGCTTGTCTGCCGAACGTCTTTCAGGCAGTGGTGATAGACGGGGTGCCTTACTGGGATGGCGGATATATGGGCAACCCGGCGCTGTTCCCTTTCCATACCGGCAGCGATTGCGCCGATATCGCCGTCATCCAGATCAATCCCGTGGAGCGCAAGGGCATCCCGCGCACCCCCCAGGAGATTCAGAACCGGCTCAACGAGATCGCCTTTAATTCCAGCCTGCTGAAAGAGCTGCGCGCGATCGATTTCGTCGCTCGGCTGATCGACGAGGGCAAGTTGGACGAAAACCATTATCGGCGTGAACGCATTCACATCATCGAAAACCAGGACGCGCTTATCCCGCTAGGGGCATCGTCCAAGATGAACGCGGAATGGGCGTTCCTGACCCACTTGCGCGACCTGGGGCGCGAGACCGCGACACAATGGCTGGAGACACATTTCTGCGATGTCGGAGAACGTTCGACGGTTGATTTGCGCGCAATGTTCATGCACATCGGCCCACAACATCAAGGGTATGGAGATGTCAGGCACAGTTGAGTGCGGCTTTCCCATCGCAAGCGGTTTTCCGGCGATAGATGCCTCGGCATGAGCAATAAAGTCGGGTACAAAAGGATGAGGTGGTAGTGTGACAAGTATCCTGCTATCACTTCTGATGGGGCCATTCTTGGTTTTTCAGCCCATCGGGCTGGACTGTGCACGGTTAAGGCTGCGGCAGAGATTATCACCTCCCACCGCGGCTATTTCCTGTGGTCATTTGTGAAAAGTGCTGTCTGGGTGATGGCATTGACTGCGGTGGTTGGGGCATTGGGACATGCCACCAATTTCACTCATTAGCCGCTCACGGCTCTGTCTGTTCCTGCTGTTAACCGCGCAATACGAGAGCTGGTCATTGCCGCTGGCGATCATCCTGATTGTACCGCTGTGTATTCTGTTTGCGCTCATCGGCGTGTGGATAGGCGGCATGGACAACAATATTCTCACGCAGATCGGTTTTGTCGTGCTGATCGGGCTGGCGGCAAAGAACGCTATTCTGATCGTGGAATTTGCCAGGCAACAAGAAGAACAGGGCAAAAACCGCTTCGACGCGGCCGTGGAAGCGGCTAAGCTGCGTGTGCGGCCCATTCTGATGACCTCATTCGCTTTCATTCTCAGCATGCTCCCCCTTATGCTGGCGACCGGTGCGGGTGCAGAAATGCGTCAGGTGCTAGGCACGGCGGTGTTCAGTGGCATGCTGGGCATTACAGTAGTCGGACTTTTTCTGACGCCGGTCTTCTACGTCGTCATTCGCGGGTTTGTGGCTCGCAAGCCTGCGCAGGCCGCGGAGGCTTCGACATAAGAGCGTTCGATCCGGCATGCTGGCGGCTAACAAAGGACGAAGTCGGGACGGCGCCAATCCCTATCGCCTGGTATTAAGCGCGGTAATTACCGCCACTGCATTCCTCGGCAAAATTTCTGGTCAGTTCTTCCGCCATGCGCATCACGCAAGGCGACTCCTGTGGGTGCCCGCAGTCACCCTGCGGGAAGTCCGAATTGCCGACTGCGCTCAAACCTGTGATACTTGGCTCCACTGTTTTATCCAACCCCGATCTCTACTGGCCGATCAGCACGCGCCATGATTGATTTCACATACACACCGAAACCGGACACCGACCACTGCAGATACCAAGCTCGAGGCCCCGCCTAATCACCCCGAAGGAGATTTTCAATGAACCGTTTACAAGACAAAGTGGCCGTCATTAGCGGAGGTAATTCCGGCATCGGCCTCAGCACCGCCAAAGCCTTTATCGATGAAGGTGCGAAGGTCGTCATCTTCGGCCGCGATCAGAGCACCCTGGACGACGCCGTCGGGATGCTCGGCGAAAACGCCATCGCCGTGAAGGGAGACGTCACCAACGACGCCGACCTCGACACTCTCTACGCCACTGCGGAGGGACGGTTCGGCAAGGTCGACGTGGTATTCGCCAACGCGGGAATTGCCGAATTTCAACCGCTCGACCAGGTGACGGACGAACACTTCGACAAGCTCTTCGACATCAACGTCAAAGGTGTGCTCAAGACCGTGCAGCATGCGAACAGCGTGCTGAACGACAACGGCTCGATTATTCTGACCACCTCCAGTTCTAACGAGATGGGAATGGCCGGCGCTTCCGTCTATGCCGCGAGCAAGGCCGCCGTCCGGTCCTTCGCGCGGACCTTCTCGGCTGAACTGGTGGCGCGCGGCATCCGCGTGAACGCCGTCTCGCCTGGTCCAGTCCCTACCCCAATTTACGAGCGTGCGGGCCTCTCGCAGGAGGAGGTTGAGGGAATGGGAGACCAGTTGACCGGCCAGGTACCACTGAAGCGTTTCGCCGAGCCGCGCGAGATCGCCGCTGCGGTCGTGTTTCTCGCTTCAGACGAGTCCTCCTATGTCGTCGGCGCCGAATTGGTGGTCGATGGCGGGCTGACGCAGCTCTAGGCACCGGCGTGGGCGAATCAGAACCGTCCCAGCCCAATGGCACCAGCCACCTGACCGGCACTTCGTTCGCTTCACTGGTGGCCCATCTCCCCCATGGGGCGTTGCTTGGGTGGAACGTCTTTGGTGTCTCAGCAATCGATTAAGGAGAGTTACACAAATGATCAAATCCATCCTTATCGCCTTGCTGGGTTTCGCGGCCATCGTGTTGCTCGGCTTTGCATATTATGCGTACCATCCCGAGATTGATCCGATTGCGGTGGCTAGCCTCCCCGGCTTCGACCCGCAAACAGTGGAAAAAGGGCGCGTTCTGGCAGCCGCAGGCTACTGCGAAACGTGCCACACCGCGAAAGACGGAGCGCCCTATGCAGGCAATTATGCGATGGACACGGGCTTTGGTACGTTATACTCCACCAACATCACACCCGAACCCGAAGTGGGTATCGGCGCCTGGTCGGAAGAAGCGTTCCTGCGCGCAATGCACAAAGGCGTGGACCGTGAAGGGCGACATTTGTTCCCCGCATTCCCCTACGACCACTTCAGCAAAATGAGCAAAGAGGATGTCGGCGCGATTTATGCCTACATCATGACCAAAATCGAACCAGTACAGACGGAGCAGAAAGAAAACACGTTGCCCTTCCCGTTGGATCAACGCTTCCTGCAAGCGGGCTGGAAGCTGCTTTTCGTGGATTTTGGGAACTATGAGACTGTTGCCGGCCAATCGGAACAATGGAACCGTGGTGCTTACCTGGTTGAGGGCGTGACTCACTGCGGCGCCTGCCACACGCCGCGCAACATGCTGGGTGCTGAAAAGAAAAGCGCACAATATGCTGGCGCGGCCATCGATCAATGGATTGCGCCCGCTTTAACGGCCAAAAACGCCTCTGCGGTCCGCTGGTCCGCGCCGGAATTTGCCGACTATCTCAAAATCGGCGGCACGCGCTATCACGGCATCGCGGCGGGTCCGATGGGGCCGGTGGTGCATGCCGGTCTGCGGGAACTGCCCGATAGTGATCTTGACGCCATCGGCGTCTATCTGGCCGATCAAGTGGGTGCGCCCGCAAGCAATGATGAGACAAGAGCAATCATCACGGCGAGCCTTGCAAAAGGCAAACTGCGAAAGGGCTACCGCCAGGATCGAGGCGAGCGTCTGTATGCGACAGCCTGTGCAGCGTGCCACTACAATGTTGCGCAGATAACGCTGGGGCGGCCCGACCTTGGCATCAATTCGGCCACCCGTCTCGATGAGCCGGACAATCTTATCCATGTAACCCTTGACGGTGTAGGCAACGAAGATGGGATAGCGGGTGTCGTCATGCCTGGTTTCCGCAACGCACTGAACGATGAAGAAGTCGCGGCGATCGCCGCTTATCTGCGCGAGTCTCGCACTGACAGAGCGGCCTGGCCGGATCTTGCCAACAAAGTCGCAAACATTCGAGCAGCAGGCGCAGCGACGCACTAATCACGAAAGGAGTAGCAGATGATCGATTTTAAAGTTAACGGCAGCGACGTCAGCGTTGACGCCGATCCAAAGACCCCGCTTCTCTGGGCGCTCCGCGATGAAATCGGCTTAACCGGTACCAAATTCGGTTGCGGCATCGGTTTGTGCGGGGCGTGCACCGTCCACGTCGGCGGCCGGTCAACCCGTTCGTGCATCACGCCACTCTCCGCGGTCAATGGTACGGAGGTGACCACCATTGAGGGTCTCGACCCCGAGCATAACCACCCTGTTCAGAAAGCATGGCGCAATTTGCGCGTGCCGCAATGCGGCTATTGCCAGACCGGCCAGATCATGCAAGCCGCAGCACTGCTTGAGGACATCCCGCATCCAAGCGACGACGATATCGACGCGGTGATGACCGGCAACCTTTGTCGGTGCATGACCTACCCACGCATTCGTAACGCCGTGCGCGAGGCGGCCGCGACACTCAAGGAGACAACCGTCAATGGCTAATCACATGTTCTCTTTACGTGGCACCGCGCCAAGCAATATGACGCGCCGCGGATTTCTGATCTCGATGACGGCTGCAGGTGTGGCGTTCGGGTTTCCGCGGTCGACGCACGCCACGATGAACCCGGAGGCCGCTGACGGGCGGGCGATTGAGGCCATAGGCCAGTCCTTTGAGCCAACCCTATGGTATTGGATCGATACCGACGGGCAGGTGAACGTCAACATCATCCGTGCTGAGATGGGCCAGCATGTCGGTACCGCGATTGCCCGCATTTTAGCCGACGAACTGGAGGTGGCCTGGAAAGATGTTCATATCACCCATGTCGATAGCGCTGAAAAATGGGGCACGATGGTCACCGGTGGCAGTTGGTCGGTCTGGCAAAGCTGGCCGGTGTACCGACAGGCCGGCGCCGCGGGCCGCATAGCGCTGATTGAAGCCGCCGCGCAGAAGTGGGGCATAGACCCGTCAGCGTGCAGTGCCCGCAGTGGCGAGGTGACGGGTGGCGGTCAGACTATCAGCTATGCAAGGCTTGTCTCGGCAGGACTGTCGCGCCGCTTTAGCGAGGACGAGTTGAAGGCGTTGCCACTCAAACCGCACTCCGAATTGCGGCTGGTAGGCAAAGATGTGACCGCGCTGGATATCGCCACCAAGACCAACGGTCAAGCCATCTATGGCCTCGACGCCAAGGTGGACGGCATGGTTTACGGCGTTCCATTGCTGCCCCCGACCCGTCTCGGGTCGAGCGTGGTCTCCGTGGATGACAGTGATGCAAAGAAAAACACCAAGGGCTATCTGCAAACCCTGCAACTGAATGATCCCTCCGGCACGGTGCCGGGCTGGGTGGTCGTTGTCGGCAAGACACTGATGGCGGCAAAATGGGCGTCTGACAGGATCAAGGTCGATTGGAAAGCAGGCGAGACGGCCAATGTCTCGGAGGCGGATATCCAGGACCGCTCGCGCGCGTTGATCGCCGATGAGAGTGTTGGTTCAATCCTCGACACCGGCAACACCGAAACCGCCCCGGCCTTCGACGGCGCCGCGGAGACGATCGAGGCCGAATATACCACATCGACGGTTCTGCACTTTCAGCTTGAGCCGGTAAATGCCACCGCATTTAGGAACCCAAAGGGCGTTTGGGAGATCCATACCGGCAACCAATGGCAGTCGCTGATTCTGCCCACGCTGGCCAAGGCATTGGGGACCAAAGCAGAAATGATTGTGATGCGGACTTACATGCTGGGCGGTGGGTTTGGCCGCCGTCTGAATGGCGATTACGCAGTGCCCGCGGCATTGGCATCTAAGGCGCTTGGTGGCAAGCCGATCAAACTGGTGCTGTTCCGCGAAGACGATGCCAAATTCGACAGCCCGCGCTCGCCGAGTGTGCAGAAGTTGCGGATGGCCTTTGACAAGCAGCAGACAGTTGTCGGCATGGAACACCACGCTGCCGCCGGCTGGCCTACCGGCGTTGTGTTCCCGGCGTTTATGCCTAAGGGTAAAAATGGCGAGCCCTATGATCCCTTTGCCATCGACGGGGCGGATCACTGGTACTCGGTCGGCGCACAGAAGGTCCGGGCGATTTCAAACGATCTGGCGAACCGTACATTCCGACCGGGTTGGCTGCGTTCGGTGGGGCCGGGCTGGACGCACTTTGCCGTGGAAAGTTTTATGGATGAAGCGGCTCACACGGTGGGTGCGGATCCACTCGCTTTCCGCCTGGAGCATCTGCTTGCCGAAGGATACAATGCCGGCTCTGCCCCAAATTCCGTTGGCGGCGCCTCGCGACAGGCCAACGTGCTGAAACGCGTCGCGGGACTGTCCGGCTATGGGCGTACCGATCTCGGTAGCGATACGGCAATCGGCATCGCCACCACTTTCGGTCAGGCGCGGGCAAATCCGACATGGACCGCCGGTGCAGTCCAGCTGCATGTAGACCGCCAATCAGGGAGAGTTGACGTGCAGAAACTCTGGCTGGTGTTTGACTGTGGCACCGTTGTCGACCCGGACGGGGCGCACGCGCAATGCGAAGGTGCTGCCCTCTGGGGTCTGTCCATGGCGCTGTACGAAGGAACGGAGATCGAAAACGGCAATGTGCGTGATCGCAATCTCAACACCTACACCCCTCTGCGCATGATCGACACGCCGACGATGGAGATCGAATTCGTCGACAGTACCGAGGTGCCTGTGGGCCTTGGCGAACCCGGCACTACAATGGTGGCGCCGGCCATCGCGAACGCGATTTTCAATGCAGTGGGGGTGCGCATGCGCCACCTGCCGATCACACCCGATGCCGTCTTACAGGCGCTTCAATCGAGCCCTCTCCAGGAAAAAGGCTAGTAATGTTGCGCGCAGGCTTTCACCTTTGGAATTGGCCAGTTGTCTAGCACGACAATGACTTAAGCAGTGTGACACTGATAATATGAAATCAACTTCCGCATCAACGCGTAGCACCGTTGCGCGTCATGTGCAGCGCTCAGGTCCGGGCTATTATGGTAGACTGATTTCAAGCCATCTTGTTGTACCTGGTCAATGCCCAATCATCGAAACCCGCTGACACTAGGCGCGCAAAACCGCGCCGTACTGGAGCCGTATTTAAAACCGCTCCCCGACGCCATTCGGCAATCGGTTCTGGATCAGTTGCAGACGGGGTATGAAAGTCGCGTCGTACCAAATCCGCCTCAGCAAGACGATGTTGCACCGTCATTTGAACTCAGTGATGCGCGAGGCGTGGTACATCGCCTGTCTGACTATGACAAACCGGTTGTCCTGCCGTTTTTTCGAGGTGGCTGGTGTGACTTTTGTACAACAGCCTTGCAAGCGCTACAACGCCGCTATCCGGCGATCACCACGCACGGTGGCGAAGTGCTCGCGATTTCGCCGGATTCGCCTGAAGCAAATCGTCGTACCGCAAAAAAGTTACAACTGCCTTTTCCGCTGTTAAGCGACTCAAACAACCGCACCGCCGACCAATATGGACTACGGGCGAGCATTGCGCCGCTGTTGGCGCCCATCTATAGCGAACATAACATCGCCTTTCCACAGGACTGCGAACTACTGAATGTCCCCTACCCGGCCACATTCATCGTGCGGTCAAATGGTCGGGTGGCAACCACATTTGTCGATAGTGACCCCAGCGTTCGGATGGATCCGCAGGACATTGCCGGCATCATTCGGCAACTATGACAACAACGACGATTCGCGCCGTGGAGGTTGCGAAATCGTTGAAGCCTGTGATTCTTGTAGTTACTGCAAAAACGACTTATGTCCTGTAATGGTTGCCCCTACCAGCAACTGAATTCGTAACTCAATTCCTACTTAGGTCACAGAGTTGGCTCAACAATGAAGAAAGAATTGGGTCAGCTTGGATATAGCCATTCCAGCTAGCCACACTATTGAGTTGATCTAAGCAGGTTTTGCAGCTGTGTCAGCCATCCAAGTTCTTCATTCATTCTGTTGATTGCGGATTATCTACGCTGCGACATCGGCCAGATCTGGCCCGACAAAATCGGGAACTGGCACCTTTTCTGCTGTCAGAACAGCGTTATGCGGGCGTGTAACAAGTGCGCCGCAGCAGCCAGCCGCCTGCGCGCCTATTGTATCCCATAAATGGCAAGCAAGCAGGCACAGGTCGCTTGTCTCCACACCCAGCTCTTTCACAACGTATCGATAGGTTTCGGCAGCAGGCTTGAACTTTTCAACGGCTTCGACGCTGAATCTGCGCTCGAAGAATCCGTCGATACCGGCTTTTTCCAGTGGCGTTGGCGACGCTGCGCTGGCCGAATTTGTCAGCGTCACCAGCCGAAATCCCGCTTCGCGGAGCCGGGTCAGCGCCGGCACCACATCTGCATGCGCGGGCATGTTACCCAGTCGGTCTTTCAGTTCCGCTATGTCGCCATCCGAGACACTTACCTGGTTGGTTGTCGCTACCATGCGCAATGTTCCTACCGCCAGTTCGCCAAACGGCGTATACAGACCGGAAAGAGTCATGGTCTGGGAATAGAGGATAAGCTGCGCAAACCACTCTCTTAATAAGGAGGCATTACCGAAGACACGATCGAACACAGGTTCGAGCGTTGTGATGTCCAGCAGCGTTTCATTCACATCGAAAACAATGATCGAGGCGGGCTTGTGGTTTGGCATTGGTATAACCTCTCCTGATGATGCTCGCTAAGGGATAGACCTCTCAGCCTATTGCGTTAGAACCGCCCGCGGCTGTGCTACCTCATTACCGGTCGCCTTCAGCGAATAGCATGTAAATCGGCCGGCGCGCGCCGCTTGTATTGCTGCAGATAGATATTCAATCCCGCAAGAAACATTGTGATCACGGTCGACAGCGGAGGTTTGTAACCAAACAGCAGGATCTCGGCCGGCACTGCGGGGTGAAGATGCACATACACCGCAACACTCATGATGAAAATGATCAGCACGTTGGCAAAATAAAATGCTTTTTCGGCGAGAACCGTAGGCAGTTTGTTCCAAAATAGCAACAGTATCACCAGTGTCACCCCCGCCGTAATCTCACCCAACTCCCCCGCCCATTTAGAAAGCGTTGGGAAAGGCAGTCCACTCAGGTGAATTTGTTCGGCGAACATGGTGATGAAAGGCCCACGAAACTTGTTCAACCCGCCAAGCAACATGAATAGCCCAAGAAAAGCGGTGATGAGCTTTTGATATATCGTCATTGCGTCGTACCTCAGTCTTCCAGTAAGCGTCTAAATCCTGCTGTGGTCAGTTGCCTTCATTAGCAAACCGCCGCGAAAGCGTTGTCAGGGCGGCGCGGCAAACGCCGCCCTGACTGCCGGGCTTTTTTAAGCCGCCTTTTGCCATTCAAACTTCTCGAATGGCTTATCCACCGGCGTGTTGGCAAGGTGGTTGGTGTAATTCGACATCACCTTCTGAGAGACGCCGAGCACAACCTCAAGGATCTGGCGCTTGGTGAAACCGGCATCCAGAAAAGCCTGAACCGCCGCTTCATCGACATTGCCGCGACTGCGAACAACGTTGAGGGTGAAATCGCGTAGCGCTTCCAGGCGCGCATTGGGCAGCGGCGTTTCATTGCGCAGCGCGTCGGTAATGTTATCGCTCACGCCCATGGTTTTGGCAATGCCGGTATGGGCAGGAACGCAATAGTGGCAGGCATTCTCTACGTTGACGGTCTGCCACACCACCGTGATCTCGTCTATGTCGAAGCTGGAGTCGGCAAACAGCTCATGCACAATCTTGTAGGCTTCGAGCAGGCCGGGTGCCTCCGCCATCACAGCGTGCAGGCCGGGAATCATGCCGAAGGATTTTTTCGATTGGGCACGCAACACTTTGCTGCCGTCGGGCGCCGTGGATTCATCGTGTAGTTCAAAATTGATCATGAGTAGCTCCTGTTTAAATAGTGGAATGCTGTATATTCACATCATGAATTTCCGTTCGCTCGATCTGAACCTGTTAGTGGTGTTCGACGCCTTGATGAGGAAACGCAATGTGACTCACGCAGCCAACGTCATAGGCCTGTCACAACCCGCCTTCTCCAATGCATTGACGCGGCTGCGCGAGCGTTTGGGTGATGAACTATTTATCCGGACGCCCGACGGGATGCGGCCTACGCCATGGGCACTTGAACTCAGTGGGCCGATCAGCACGGCGCTCAGCGCCATTGAAAATGCGCTCGACGGC
This sequence comes from Pseudomonadales bacterium, assembly GCA_037969395.1. Lineage (GTDB taxonomy): Bacteria > Pseudomonadota > Gammaproteobacteria > Pseudomonadales > JAUIET01 > JBBKXJ01. The sequence continues at coordinate 7,247 of JBBKXJ010000297.1, read as the reverse complement.
GCGTCTTTCGACCCCACGACAGCAAAACGCCGTTTCACCATCGCGACACCGGATTATGCAACGATCGTGCTTTTTCCGCCATTACTCGAAAGGATCAAAAAGGAAGAGCCCGGACTTGTGGTGCACATTATTGCGCCCAGTGCCCATGCGGGCTAATTCCTCGACACTCAGGAGGCCGACCTCGCTTTACTAAGCTGGCCCACGCCTCCCGAACGATTTGTCTCTGAGCGACTGATCGATGAAGATTGAGTCTGTGTGATGCGACCTGACCATCCGCTGCTTGGAGCACCAATGACCCTCAATACCTATACAAAGGTAGAGCACCTACTGGTGAGTCCGCGCGTTGGCCCGCGTGACTGGGTGGACGAATTACTGGCTGACCGCGGGCGCACTCGCCACGTCGCTTTCACCATGCCCACATTTGGGCCGGCCCCCTTAGCACTTGAAACCACCGACCTCGTATTGACCTGCCTCAGGCGCGTTGGCGTTGTATTTGTGGAGCGCACCGGCATGGCGATGACCGAATGCCCGATAACCGCGCCACCTGCTGTCAAAAGCATAGACATGGTCTGGCACGCCCGGCTGGGCAATCATCCGGCACACATCTGGTTGCGTGAACTGCTTCGGGAAGTGGCGGCGTCGACCGAGGGTGTTGCCCTGGCGAAAGTACGCGATGCAACACAAGGTTCAGTGGCGCCATAACGGCGAGTAGTGCGAAATAGTGGCACATTGTGGGCACCAAGCACCGGTGTAGGAAGTGATGTTAGCGGACACCCCTATAAGCACTGTGGGAAGCCCGTATTTAGTTCGGCATTCAACTCCGCAATGATTAGCACACTGGATATCTGCGGTAGCGCACCGGATGGATTTCGACCACACTACAAGGCCTTACGAATACGTGCATCTTCAACCCGATGTCCCGGCGGAGATCTTGCCATTTGGCTACAAGCCGCCGCTGTCTACCGTAGCTACACTGCTTCTCGCAGCGTTGAACATCTTTTTGTATCGCCAACACGCACCTGCACCAGCCTGTTGACAAAAATAGGAGCAATAAATGAACACTAAAGGTAAGCTGAAGTTTCTTGACAATACCGACCAGGCACCTGAATACGTTGCATCGATCGGTGGCGGTGATCAAACTGAACACGTTGGTAACTACTCGTTTCACACAGTGGCTATCGCTGACGCGCGGGAATTGGATACCCCCCCTCGGGTCGACCAGCAGGGTTTCCAACTAATTGATCAAGACAGGTCGGTTGCTAACTTTCACGATGATGTTCAGGTGCGTGAGGCGTTTTATCCGATTGTGCGAGACGCAATGATGAGTAAATTGGGATGCCAATCAGTTGAAATTTTTGATCATACGCTGCGAACCTCATCCCTTGCCAAGCAGAAAGAATTGGGTATTCGAGAGTCGGCGAACATAGTTCACAATGATTACTCTTCCCCGTCAGGTATACAACGTCTGCAAGATTTTCTGTCTGATAGCGGACGCAGCAGAGAATTTGATTCCTTGTGTGAACGACGATTCGCGATTGTTAATTACTGGCGTTCTATCGCCGGAACAGTCGCAAATTACCCGCTCATCTTTTGTGATGCCAGAACTCTTTCTCCGCACGATCCCGTACCGGTTACTCGCCGCTCCAGGAACCGAACCGGAGAACTTCAAGTGGCCAGATACAACCCGCTACAGCGCTGGTATTACTTTTCGCAGATGAAGAACAGCGAAGCAATGTTGTTCAAGACTTTCGATTCGGATGAGTCCAACCCATCACGATTTTGTTTCCATTCTTCATTTGACGATCCCCTGGCGCCTGCTGATGCGCCACCTCGGGAGAGCATTGAACTGCGCTGCTTCGTCTTTTACTAGGTCTTAACAATTCAACAAACCAGAGGTAAATGTTCCATGAGCACAACAAGTGAGTACAGTCCCCCAAAAGTGTGGGCCTGGGAGCAGGAAAGCGGCGGCACTTTTGCCAACATCAATCGGCCCATAGCCGGGGCGACACACGATAAGGAGTTGCCTGTTGGTCAACACCCACTGCAGTTGTATTCGCTGGCAACGCCTAATGGCGTTAAGGTCACTGTGTTGCTGGAAGAACTGCTGGCACTGGGCAAAACCGCGGCAGAGTACGACGCCTGGCTGATCGATATCAACGAGGGGGATCAGTTTGGCAGCGGTTTTACGGAGATAAACCCGAACTCCAAGATTCCCGCACTCATGGACCGCAGCAAGGCCACGCCCATCCGTGTGTTTGAGTCCGGTGCGATTCTTGTCTACCTGGCAGAGAAATTCAATGCATTCCTCCCGACTGAACCAGCCACCAGAGCGGAATGCCTGTCATGGCTGTTTTGGCAGATCGGCAGCGCGCCTTTTCTTGGCGGAGGTTTCGGCCACTTTTATGCGTATGCCCCGGAAACACTGGAATACCCTATCAACCGCTATGCCATGGAAGTAAAACGGCAATTAGACGTATTGGACCGTAACCTTGCCTCGCGTCGCTACCTCTGCGGCGACGACTATACGATTGCAGACATCGCCAATTACGCCTGGTATGGCGCCCTGGTACAAGGCAAGCTTTACGATGCAGCCGAGTTTCTGGACGTAAATTCCTACACCCATGTCGTACGCTGGGCGCGGGAAATAGAAGCACGGCCCGCCGTGCAACGGGGTCGTCGGGTTAACCGCATCTGGGGTGACGAACCACCGTTACCCGAGCGCCATAACGCCAGCGATCTGGACTGATTGTTGACTTGAATCAATTCAGCCGGCCCATGATCGCAAGAGGATGCGGCGGCATACTGATAGTATCGAGCCTCATAGCACACATGGTCGCACCTTACTTTTCCAATTACGCTGGCGCGCGGGCCTATCAAATGATGATCAAGAGAGCCAGCCACAAATACGATCTTTAACACCACCGCTACTAACAACTTTCACAACTACCAGGAGAATGCTATGTCGCTTACAGAACAACTTGCAGACTTGAAAGCTTAAAACCTCGCCAAATTTCCAGAGGAAATTAAGAACCTTCTACTCAATGACTTACAGAATTTGAGTGAGTCTGGTCTCGTTGACCTCGCACCTAAAGTAGGTGAAAAACTGGTTGATTTCACGTTGTCAAATCAACTTGGTGAACAGAGAAGCCTTGCAAGCATCAGAGAAAATGCGCAATTTGGCATCGAAGTTGAAAAACACAATGGCAGGGGGCAATTCGACTTCCCGCTGGCCGCTACCTTTATTATCGACCGCGATGGCACCATTGTCAGTGCCTTCGTTGAGGCCGACTACACGGTTCGTGAGGATCCAAAGGAGATTGTTAGAAAGCTTCAGGCTCTGGCAGTGTAACTCGTTATGCGGTCGTTCTGTGCCGGATGGAAAAGACCCATTTTAGCGTTCCCAAGGCGGGACAGACGTGAACTGATCGAGTAGAAAATCGATCATTGCGCGGACTTTCGGCGCAACGATTCGGTTACTTGGATAAAGCGCCCATATCGAGGATTCCGTGATCAACGGGTAATTCGGCAGCACCTCGACGAGCCGCCCGGAATTCAAACTCGCAGAGGCATTCCAGCCTGACTTGATGCCGATACACATCCCATTTTCGATCATAGTGGTTAAATTCCAACAAAGGTACTTAAACTCTCACAAGGATCAGCGTAAGCCCCTAAATGCACTTTGAAATACAATTTTGCTCCCCTACCAGTATTTTAGGGCACACAGGTGGCTTATTTTGGGGGCTTGATTCCGACCGAATCTTCCAGTTTTTCGTCCGAGAAGTCATACTCGCCCAGCAGGGGTTAAAGTGGCTCCAGGAAATGACCGAACCATTGGCGATTGATTCGAGCATTGTCCTGCGTTCTTTGTCATTGCTAAGTTGCTCCAATTTTTGGGACAGATACAGATAGTTCCAGCAAATGATGCAATTCTTGATCAGCCGCTTGCAACCTTCGGCAATTTCCTGCTCATCTTTTTCGCCTTGAACGAATTCCCTGGGACTACCCACAGAGACAGCACGGGCGAAGCGGTGGGATTGCTCGACTCGACTGAGTTGCAGCTCGATTGCTTGACGCAATTCCACATTGTCAATTAACCGGAGAATAAAAATTGATTTGATGATCTGCCCGAAGGCTTTGAGGGCACGGTAAAGATCGTGTTGCTTTGAATAAAAATTTAGTCGACGGAACAACTCTGAAGCGGTGACTTTCTTGAGTTTTATAGTTGCGATTAATCGCAGAACATCGTCCCATTGGTCTTCTATGAGCGCTTCGTTCGCGTATTTTGAGGGCGTGATTTTCCAATCGGCATCATCTTTCGTACGCTTTCCCTTAAAGATGTAAAGCTGCTGCTTTTTTAGGTTTTTGATCCGTGGCGCATAGGAAAATCCCAACAAATGAGTGGTGCCAAAGATCGCCTCGCTTTATCCCGCCGTATCACTGGAATGAAAATCACTCTTAACGACATCATCGTGCATCAGTCCATCGATGATCTAAGCACTTTCTCGTGCCGCAGAGCTGCACACATTTGAGCAAAACAGCAGACTCCGTTCGTCGATAAAACTGCCGACGGTGACACCCTGCGCCTTTCCGAAGTACTTAAACGAGAAACTCGCGTTCAAGGATTCGGTGGTGACGACGAATTTCTGACCGTCACTGGCAGTATGCAGCTTCTCTGGATCCCGGCGATACACATCAGGTAAATCCAGGCGATCGACAAATTTGAGCACCTTGTCATTTGCGGCCCGGATGTTCTCCGCTGAGAAATACCAATTTACCGTGTGCTCCAGTGACGACTCTTCGATTTAACGTGAGATACGAGCGATTTTACGTATTCCAATCCCGCATCCAAGACCGATGATGCCGGCATAGAATGTCTTGGGATGCGGCGGTTTGCGGCCGTAGCGTTGCTGCCAATGCTGGAATTCATCGAGAAAGCCACTATGACGGGCCACAGTAGACAGAGCTTCCAATAAGGGCACATAGCGGCGTTCCGGAAAGAAACCCTGCAGCGGTTCCGTATCAATTTCCTCGCGTTTTGGTGTGGTGATTATCACAGATCCGTTCTTATTAAATCGAACGAGTGAGTTTTCACCCGATTGTATATGCTGATTTGTTGTCTTGTATTGCTGGTAAAGAAGGCTATCTCAAGGGGCAGTGGTTGGAGTATATGCGGCGTACTTTTGCCGAGTACAAAGCGGGTGAGCGGGAGCAATCCAAAAAATGAAACTCAAGTTCGACCCTCTGAGCGACGAAGATCTCGAGGCCCTGCTCCATTTCTACGCCAGCCCCGATTGAACAGCCGTAGCTGAGGATGCTCACGTCTTCTGAGCCGAGTTGGCGCCTGCTTTACTGCCGCTTAACAGAAGCTGGGCAACAAAGGATTCTATCATGACTCAAGCTGATCAAGACGAGAATCGGAATAGCTGGTGGAAGCGGTTGTGGGTCCGGCCGCATAAAAAATGGCTGCTGGGTATTCCGCTGGGTGGTTTTCTCGCCCTGGCAGCCGGGGCTGCCGGATTAGGTACATTCAATTTTGTTCTGCATGAAACCAGCACCACCGAGTTTTGTTTCTCGTGTCATTCCCATGAGCAGTCCATTCGCCCGGAGTACGAAGCCTCATCCAACTTCAACAATCATGCCGGTGTGCAGGCGGGTTGCGCGGATTGTCACTTGCCCCATGGCTGGCTTGAGTACACATGGAACAAGATGGTGGTGTCCATGGACATCGTACCAGAACTTCTAGGCAAGCTGGATACCAAAGAGAAGTACGAAGCTCATCGTGGTGAAATGGCGAAACACGTCTGGACTCGATTCCGGGAGAATGATTCAGAATTCTGTCGCCACTGCCATAACTTCGAGCGCATGGATCTCAGTCTGCAGGAGCGAAGGCCTCAGCGGAAGCATGCGCAAGCCATGAAAGGCGGCGAAACCTGCATCGACTACCAGGGAATTGTGCATGCATTACCGGAGAACTGGAGCGATATCTGGGAGGGCGTAGAAAAAGTCACCGGCGGCTAGCCATAGTACCCAGCCCCTACCCCTTATACCCCTCGAGAATTTTGATGTAGTTCGCACGCTTAAAAACAGGGGGTCGGCGACGTGTTGCTGGCTCATCGAGCCTTACATTTGAGTCACCGATACGTAGCCGCGCCAGGTCACCCAGGTTTCCAGCTCGACACGCAAGCTGTCAAGATAGCTGTGAATGCCCCGCGGATTTCCGGCGGCGAGACCCATAAGAAAACAAATCCCCGCGTCGCGCACTGCTTCCCACCCGGAATGCTCTTATTCTCTTGCGCACACTGCGAAAGTTTTCGGCTAAGCGCGCTAACGCACAGACGCGCGCTGCATCGATGCGAACAATCATCTGTTGAAGACATGTTTCCCTTTGGAGAATTGCAATGTTCGTAGCGTCCCTTGAAAACCGAACGCATCGACTGGCTGCGGGCCTGGCCTGAGCTATGCTGCTCTTTGCCGGCTGTGCAACCGCGCCGATGGCCCCCTGCTTCGCATAAGATGCCCTGCGGGCGTTTATCATACCCTCGAAAGCCTAGTGGTTTGTAGTTGGGCTTAATCGCAGAGTACGGCTTGTAGTATCACGCAACAAGGCCACATTCAAGGCCACCTTCGGGTGGCCTTTTTTTACACTTTGCCGCTTCCCAGTGGAACTTGCCGCCACTGGATGGGGCCGGAATGCTGACGCTGATCAACGATAATCATTACAAAAGACGCCTTTCTTAAAGAGCTGTTGACTTGGTACATCAGGTCGCTCGAACTCCCAACTTTCGACGGGAGGCTGTGTGAGAGCGCACGTCCAGATTGCGGGATTAGCTTCTCGGCAGCGATTTAAAAGGAACCGCGAAATATCGGAGCCGGTAGCGCGAAATTGGCGGCCGCTAAGCCGGTCTTTGTGTGCGTTACCGCACACTGTGGCCAACAATTATAGTATGATGGCTATTCAAACGGTCCGCCAAGTAAAATGTAGAGGCGGCAAATTTCTCTCGAATCTGGTGTTCTCTTGTGGCCACCTCACACGACCCGAAGCAAAACTACCTACTCGCGGCACTTCCTGAAAGCGAATTTGAGCGCCTCGCGCCCCATCTGGAGTTGGCCTCATTGACGCTAGGCAAGGTTCTCTACGAGTCTGGCGGTCGTCTGAATCACGTCTACTTTCCGACTAATTCCATCGTGTCGCTGTTGTATGTCATGGAAGATGGTGCATCGGCTGAAATCGCGGTGGTCGGCAACGA
>JBBKXJ010000296.1:0-3186 GCA_037969395.1 Pseudomonadales bacterium | reverse complement strand
CCTGTAGGGCTATACTGGTATTGTGCAGGAACCAGCTCATGATCGCGTTTTATAATGCCGTATTCGATTTCTGAATTGTCTGGCGAGCATAGCTGCACATACCAGTCGCTATCGTATTTAACATCGAAGCCGAGCAAGTCAACGTAGAAGTCTCTGCTCTTTTGCAGATCGTCTGAGCAATTGTTGGTGAGTATTCTCATCATTCCTCCGAAAAAGGTAACATGGTTGGCCCAAGCCGCCCCATCGCATCGGCGACTATTATAGATTGTGAGATGTAATTGACTACTCTTGCCGGAAGCAGCGGCCCGGTAGTGAAGACAACGTTAAGCGAACCACTCCATAAATAAACAAATAACAGAACCGATGAGTCGCGTCAGCCGGCCTGCTCTCTGTTAACAGTATCGCTACAAAACCGGGAAAATCTCCGCTGGATACGTCTCACACCCCAACCCCTCGTACTCCTGCTGATCAAATTCCGGCCTGTAATTAAACATTTGCGCATTCAGCTGGCAGCGCTACTACATTAAAGCCACCGGCCGATTCGCCGAAAATCGTCACGTTGCCGGGGTCGCCACCGAACGCAGAGATATTGTCTTGCACCAAGCGCAACGATTCAATCATATCGAGCAGCGCATAATTGTCCGACGCGTCGCGCGTGTTGGCGAGTCGTCCGCTATTGCTGCATTAATTTCTAATAAGCCCAAACCTGCCGCCGCAAAAGCCGACACGCTGAACCTGGCAGCTACAGCAATAACCCGGTTTTTCATTGTGCATCCTTTCTGGTAATTGACTGTAAAATAAATTTCTTGCGTGGCGTTACAAGCACCTGCGGGTACCTAGCGCGGCCGATGTTGCGTGTCCTTGCCGGCGGTAATAAATACTACGCTTGCCTCGTTTTCAACATCGGCCGTGTGCCAGGTTGCCGGCAGGTTGATGGCATATTCACCGGGTCCAAGCGTTATTTTCGTTACTGCTGCGTCGGCGTTTTGCTGATGCAGTGTTATTGCGCCGGTGACACACAGCACCACCTCGCTGCCTTGCGGATGCATCTCCCACATATTCCAGGACTTTGTGAACGTGTGCAGGCTAACCAGTCGCCCCTCCGCGCCGTCGTTCGCGTGGCGCTGCGCATAGGCGGTGTACCAGTCCATAGAGCCAGTGAACTCTGGCTCAACCTCTGCACTGGCGCCGAGTCCGAGGTGGATAGGGTGGGTCGTGATGTTATTGACGGTCATACATGCCTCCTCCAGTCATTAGTGATGCGCAATCCCTGCACGCTGCTGTCGAGAAGAGACAACAGTTTAGATATAAACCGACAAGTAGTCATCGGAAATTTGAGTTAACCTGTGCCGCGCCGGGATCAGGATGAAGCATGTTTAAAGAATTTACCAACGTATGGATACTTGCCCTCGTCAGCGCACTGACCTTTTCTGTGCTACCGCTACTGAGCCTGATTGGCAGCCTGTTGGGCGCGCAGCTGGCACCCGCGCCGCAGTGGGCAACACTGCCGATCGCGATGATGGTAGTCGGCACTGCCGCCGGCGTGTGGCCGGCGGCGCGTTGCATGGGCTGGCTAGGGCGCAAGCCAACGTTTTTCCTGTTTATGCTGCTGGCGCTGCTTACCAGCGGACTGGCGGGGCACGCGTTAACGCTGCGCAGCTTCTTGCTACTGTGTTTCTGTGGCTTCCTGTTCGGCGTTGCCAATGCGGCGTTTCAACAGATTCGCTTTGCCGCGATGGAAGCTGTCGCGCCCGAGAAGGGGCCGACGGCTGCCTCAATCATTATGTGCGCGGGGATAATTGCCGCGATTGTTGGCCCCGAGCTGGCCGTTCTCGGTCGTCATACGCTGGCTACCGAATACCAGGGCTCGTTCTGGATGGCCGGCGGTTTAATGGTCGGTGCCATGCTGATACTGACCGCCTACAGGCCAGTGGCACGACGAGTGGCGCACACGCATGCTAAGCCCCGCCCGATACGGGACATGCTGAAGAACCCAACATTATTGCTGGCATTGACGAGCGCTACCGTGGCTTTCGTCGTCATGTCTTTTATCATGACCGGCACGCCAATCAGTATGCATCTGCACCACGGCCACAGTCTGGAAGATACCAAGTGGGTTATTCAGTCGCACATTGTCGCGATGTTCTTACCCTCTCTGCTCACCCCCTGGCTGTTCAAAATTTTCAGTATCCGTGGCCTGATGACTGCAGGTCTTGGCTGTTATACAGCCACTATTGTTATCGGCCTTGTGGATGAATCAGTGCTAGGTTTCTGGGGTCAGTTAGTAATGCTGGGCATTGGCTGGAATTTTTTGTTTCTCTCCGGCACGGCGCTACTGCCCAGCGCCTTTGAGGCGGGTGAGCAATATCGTGCTCAGGCGTTGAACGATGGCGTAATGTTTTCGGCGCAGGCGATCGCGTCACTGTCAGCCGGATGGGCTGTGAATGCCATCAGTTGGCACAACGTTCTATTATTGTGCCTGGCACCAATGGTAGTGATGGCAGTACTGCTGGTTATAACAAGAGATTAACGGTTGGCTTCGCTAATCGGCACAAGTGTGGTTTTAAATTCAGGCACGGCTTTATTCGAGCGCGCCAATCTGAACTGCAGGGTGCCGGCAACGTGCCCCCTGGTATTCATCCAGTTACCCACCTGCGGATCTGCGGTCGAGATAACCACGCGTACGCTGCCGTTTTTGTTGTAACGCACGGTTTTATTGTTGAGATGCGAGCCTTCGCTATTGAAGTCTAGCGGCTCAAGCCAATAGTTGGTCAACTGCAGCCCCCAATACTCCACTTTGGGTGGTGAGAATTCTACAACTAGCGCTTGCCCCGCAGGTATTTCGAGTTTGGCCATGGCCAGTTTATGCCCACCGGCCATAATCGGCTCCAGGTCAGCGGGTACTGCAAGCATCTTATTCGGAGGTCCCATCCCCATACGCTCCAGCAGATAAGCCCAGGTGGTAGTTAGCCTGCGGACAAAGGTTGCGGCCTCAAGCAAATCCTGATCGATCTTATATTGCGTTAACTCAACCTCAGTCGACGCTTCGCCAACTCGCTCAATAGTTAGCTGCGCGCGTTTGCTGTTGCGCCAGTCATGCGCATACTGGCGCACCACTAACAGATCGGTCGAGGCGGTCGTAGGCAGCCAATTACCTTTGTGTTGCTGCGGGCTCAAAATCACGTC
>JBBKXJ010000295.1:0-5416 GCA_037969395.1 Pseudomonadales bacterium | reverse complement strand
CACTTAGTCTGGTCGACCAAATACCGCTATCAGGTATTGGGTGGCGATATAGGACTTCGATGTCGCGAGTTGCTAAGAGAAATAGCGATGAGCAAGGAAATGATAATCTATGCGGGCTCGATCAACCGAGATCACGTCCATATGCTGATCGGAATACCGCCGCAGCTATCTGTATCACGGGCGGTGCAGTATCTGAAAGGCAAGAGTTCTCACAGATTATTGAACGAGTACCAGGCGCTGCGAAAACAGTATTGGGGTCAACATCTGTGGGCCAGGGGCTATTGGGTAGCTTCGAGTGGCAATGTGACGGACGAGGTATGGAAAGACTACATCAAAAACCAAACGCCGCCGGAACCGGATGACAATTTTCACGTCGTGTAGCGACAGCCATCGGCCGAATGGCCGATCAATCCGGCTTTTAGCCGTAACCCGAAGCCACCGGCTTTAGCCGGTGGAGTATTCACACAGCTGGGCTGCGGCAGCGCAGAAGGAGGTCAGAAAAATGAACGAGCCTAACGGGAAACGCAAGATCGTATGCGTACTCTATGATGACCCTGTAGAAGGTTTTCCGCCGAAATATGCGCGCGATAGCATTCCAACGCTGACGGCGTATCCAGACGGACAGTCGTTGCCTTCGCCAAGTGCTGTCGATTTTTCCCCTGGCGACCTCCTCGGTTGTGTCTCAGGGGAGCTTGGGTTGCGAAGCTTTCTCGAAGATCGTGGTCACACGTTCGTCGTGATGTCTGACAAGGACGGCCCGGATTCGGTGTTCGAGAAGGAACTGGTTGACGCTGACGTCGTGATTTCTCAGCCATTCTGGCCCGCGTACCTTACGGCGGAACGGATTGCGAAGGCTAGCAACCTCAAGTTGGCGATCACGGCCGGGATCGGCTCGGACCATGTTGATCTGCAGGCAGCGATCGACAAAAACATAACGGTGTGTGAGGTCACGTTTTGCAATAGCCTCAGTGTTTCGGAGCACAGCGTGATGATGATTCTGGCGCTTGTGCGGGACTACGTCCCCCAATACAACTGGGTAATTAAGGGTGGATGGAACATAGCCGACGCAGTTGCCAGGTCGTACGATGTCGAAGGAATGAGTATCGGCATCCTCGGTGCCGGGCGCATTGGAATTGCAGTGCTCAAGCGCATGAAGCCTTTTGACGTGGATCTTCACTACACCGATCGACACAGGCTACCGGCCGAGGTCGAGAAAGAGCTCGAACTCACGTTTCATGAGGATGTGGAGTCGTTGGTGCAGGCTAGCGACGTTGTGAGCATTCACTGCCCGCTTCATCCAGAGACAGAACACCTTTTTGATGAGAAATTGATAAGCAGAATGAAGCGTGGTTCCTATATCGTAAATACGGCCCGAGGAAAAATTTGTGATCGGGACGCCATTGCAAAAGCGCTGGAGAGCGGTCACCTGGCGGGCTATGCTGGCGATGTGTGGTTCCCACAGCCACCGCCTAAGGATCATCCGTGGAGGCGTATGTCCCACCATGCGATGACACCACACACGTCTGGAACGTCGCTTTCGGCTCAAGCACGATACGCTGCAGTTGTAAGGGAGATCCTGGAGTGCTGGTTTTATGGTAAACCGATAAGGGATGAATATTTGATCGTTCAAGGCGGAAAACTGGCTGGCGCGGGCGCACACTCATACAGTGAAGGAGACGCCACTGGCGGATCGGATGAGGCCGTGCAGTTTAAGACTGGGGATTGAAGACGGAGCCACGAGGAGGAAGACCTGCGGCGACGCCTCGAATAATGTTCGCTTTTCGCGGCGGTCTCCACCAACCGACGCAACACTTTATCTTGTAGAAAAAGATGGAGTGAGTGCAGATGGGGAAACGCTTAACTCCGTGGGTAGGCGCAGTGGATTTGGAGCACAATCGAAGTTACGAGTATATATTCCACATCGAGATTCGTTGCTGCTATGAAGCGCCTGCATCGTCCGAATCTGTTTGGCTGGTCAGTCTTTAACGAAGACCGAAACATCGATTTCCACAGCGCAGTGTGGGTTCGGCCAGAAGGCAACGTGGTCATCGATCCATTGCCCCTATCTGATCATGACGAGGCACACCTGAGGAAGTTAGGCGGTGTGGCCTCGATAGTGGTCACTAACTCCGATCACGTGCGGGATTCAATCAGGCACGCCGAGAACACCGGTGCGCAACTGATGGGCCCGTCACAAGAAGCTAATAATTTCCCCGTAGAGTGTACTCGATGGTTGACCGACGGGGATCAGGTGATTCCCGGCATGCTGGTATTGGAACTGGAAGGTTCGAAAACGGCGGGCGAGCTGGCGCTGTTGATCGAGGGCTCCACACTGATCATGGGGGATCTCATCCGCGCTCATGAAGGCGGGGCATTATGCCTTCTGCCGGAGAAAAAACTGTCAGACAAGCGCAAAGCGATTGCGTCCTTGCGGCGACTTACACTTCTGCCAGAGCTTGAGGCATTGCTGCCCGGTGACGGGTGGCCTGTGTTTCGAGATGCAAAAATCCTCCTCCAGGAATTACTGATTGAGCTCGACCGCGGAGAGGGATTCACTGGCTAAGTGGACAAATTGAGTCAAAATCAGAATACGAAGGCGACCCTGCATTGTCACGAAAGCACGAAGCACAGTGAAGAAAGTGTTCGCGTGAACGTGCGCTTTGTAGATTGGGAAAACAAGCCGTTGCCTGTTAAGATTTACCGCCGCGTCGAATTAAGCAAGAACGGTCTCAGCCACGTTATTCATCAGGGAACGATCCGGTTACAGCGTGCGATGCAGATACTGGCGATCTGTGGTGTGAGCAGGTTCAGATTATGAGGGCAAAGAAAAGGCCCGCCAGCGATTGACGGCCCTCCGGTGTTATCAGGAAAACGAAATTCGGTGGAAAAAAGAAAACTCCGGGAGTGCGTGGATGCTTCGAATGTGCGATACTCACGCAGTCACAGGAGGGTGGCAGTATGGCCTTTCGAGGCCAGAATCGTGATAAGTTTGTCAATGTGCCGCCGAACGATATACTGGGTATCAGCCTGTGGTGCGGCATCACCAGCGCATGAAGGAGAGCAGCATGTCCTCAGGGCACGTGCCACTGACTTCCAAGGCTCCGTCATCGATGCGCTCCGCGAGGCCATCGAGGGACAGATCCCCAATTCACGAGCCGAGATTAACGGCGGAGGCGGGCACTTCAACATCGAGGTGACCTCGCCCGTGTTCACCGGCAAGGGCATGCTGGAAAGCCAGCGACTGGTGTATAGTGCAATCGCTCACATGATGAAGGAAGACAGGGCTCCAGTGCATGCCGTCGATAGTCTGAAGACACGGACGCCCGAGTAGCCGATAGGGCGACCCGATCGGTCGACCGGACGAACTAGGCGATGGCGACAGCCCCTTCTGGGTGCCGGTCAATGCACATGACCGAGGAGCTGCGGGGAACACTGGTGTCGAGTGTCGATCACTTCAGGAGCCGACCAACCACATGGACCAAGCGGCGCTAGACGTTACACTTGCGTACCACCAGCGCTCCAAGCACTTCCCCTTCCGGTTCGCGCCCTCTCTCGGCTACATGGACTGGGAGACCCAGCCGGATCCGTTCCGTCGATTTGAGGGGGCCCACACCTTTCCCTTAGGGTTCGAACCCGTTGGCCCCCTGCCGCGCTACGAGCCTGCGTTCGTCCTTGGGCAAGTCGATCCAGCGCCACTTCACGCGGCGACCGTCGCTCGGCTCTTCTATGATGCGCTGGCGCTGTCCGCGTGGAAGGAGATTTCGGGCGCCCGCTGGTCGCTGCGTGTCAACCCGTCGAGCGGAAACCTCCATCCCACGGAGGGTTACCTGGTCGGTGGACTTCTCCCTGGCTTGTATGACAAGCCGGCCGTTTACCACTACGCGCCGCTAATTCATGCGCTTGAGCTCCGGGTCGAGCTGTCCCAAGAGGTGTGGCGCGCCGTTTCCGCGCAGCTGCCCAAAAACGCGCTCCTCGTCGGTCTCACCTCCATCCACTGGCGCGAGTCGTGGAAGTACGGCGAGCGGGCGTTTCGGTATTGCCAGCACGATGTGGGGCACGCGATCGCGTGCGTCTCGGTGGCCGCTGCTGGACTCGGCTGGGACGCCCGGTTGTTGGAAGGTGTCGTTAACGAGGGTCTCGGCACGCTCCTTGGCGCCCACCTGCAGACCGGAGTCGAGGCCGAGCACCCCGAATGTTTGATTGCCGTGTTCCCGCAGAATAGCTGCCTGGAGGCCGAGATGCAGCAGAGCTTCCGGCTCGAGATCGATTTCGTCGCTGCTCTCCGCGCCGCGCGCTGGATGGGGCGAAGGAACACGCTCAGCCAGGACCACCACGATTGGCCGGCCATCGATGAGGTGGCCGCTGCCACGGAGAAGTATGCGCCGCCCAGCGACGACTTCTGGTCATCGTTCTCCCACCGCAATGACTCCCTCAAGCTGGGCGAGTCGCCCCTTTCTCTTCGCAGCATGATCCATCAGCGGCGCAGCGCTGTTGCGCTCGACGGACGCACCGACATCATTCGAGAAGCGTTCTATCAGATTCTTTTGAAGGCGATGCCAGGGTCCGACCAGATCCCGTTCACTACCCTGCCATGGCGCCCGTGTGTCGACCTCCTGCTTTTCGTCCACCGTGTTGAGGACTTGCCGCCCGGACTCTATGTGCTGTTGCGCGACCCCGCACGCAAAAACGCGCTCCGGAGTTCGATGAAGCCAAGCTTCTTGTGGCACAGACCGGATGGGTGCCCGAGTTCCTTGCCGCTCTTCTTTCTTGAGGGGGGGGACGCCCGCCGCGCAGCCCAGCAGACGAGTTGCGACCAGGCGATCGCGGCGGACGGTGCATTTGCCGTCGCAATGCTCGCCGAGTATCGCAAGCCTATCGAGACCTTCGGTCCCTGGTTCTACCGCCGACTGTACTGGGAGACGGGTGTCGTTGGCCAGGTACTCTACCTCGAGGGGGAGGCAGCCGGTATCCGCGGTACGGGGATCGGGTGCTTTTTCGACGACCTGACCCATCGCGTCTTCGGGCTTGAGGGCGATTGTTTCCAGGTGCTCTACCACTTCACGATGGGAGGGGCGGTAGACGACCCGCGCCTGCAAACCCATCCGCCCTATCAACACCTCGCTCGCGACGCTTGCGCGAGCGGGACGTCGACGGAGCTGTAAACCATGGCGAAATGAACCGTAGCCGATAATTTGCGGCCGCAAGTATCAATCAGGTACCGCAAAAGGTCTGGGCCACACTCTCATTCGGTTCTGGTCGTGGGGTCAAAATATTCATGCGGCTTCCAGATCGTAATGTAGTAAATATTCGGCCTCCCCATACCCAAGTCTACCGGGTTAGCGTCGATCTGAAGTCTCGCGTGAGGGGATAGAGCCACATATCCTTGATCGGCACACTCTGCTTCCCTGCCGGTCCC
>JBBKXJ010000294.1:0-4155 GCA_037969395.1 Pseudomonadales bacterium | reverse complement strand
CTGGTGCCAGAGCTGACGTTCGAATTGTTAGGGCGTAAACAAAAAGCCGCCGCTTATTGTGCCTACGTCGAGCAAGGTCTAGACAATGTGATTGAATCTTATTATTCGAAGGCCAGGCTTGGCCCGATATTGGGTACCGATGATTTCGTAAATAGGCGTCTGGAAAACTGCCAAGGCCTGGACAAGGTGATTACGAAGGAACTAAACCCTGGTATTGCATAAATTTTCGAGTTCAGGGGCTTTAAGAGTAGTATTTATGCCGTCGCACGGAGATTTTTATGGATTGAGCGTAGTCACTCTACGGGATATCCAGAAAAATTGAGTACGGCGCTAGAAATGCTGCTATTGAAGGAGCGCAGCGCTTATCGCCAGGGACGGCATGTATGCCGTTTTTGCCGGAGCAAAAAACGGTCCTGGGCCGAAAATTTATGCAATACCAGGGTAAATCTATTAACTCTATACCTGACCCCTTAGCCGCGTACGCCGAACTGAAAATTGCTAACCACTGAGTTTCTGTCGCGAACGCGAGCACGTATACTGCGTGGACATTCGCCGTTTGATCCTGCAACGTTGACCAACATACCTTACCCTCAGGAGCCCTATATGAAGAATCCTACTGATCACCCTATCCACGACTTGCTAGCCGCGCGCTGGAGCCCGTACGCCTTTGATCCGAAGAAAACCGTCGACAGCGCTACTTTGCACAGTCTGTTCGAAGCCGCGCGCTGGGCGATGTCCTCCTACAACGCCCAACCGTGGCGCTATATTGTCGGCAATCGGGCAACTGACGAAAGTGTGTGGAATCAGGTACACGACGTGCTGGTCGAGGGCAACAAGCCGTGGACGACAAACGCACCGGTGCTTGCGCTGGGGCTGGCGGTACGTGATTTTGAGCACAACGGTCAGCCGAACAAAGCCGCTTTGCACGATCTCGGCGCGGCCTCGGCCAGCCTGACTTTCGAGGCGACTTCGCACGGGCTGGTGGTCCATCAAATGATCGGTATCGATCCTGACAAGGCACGGTCTGTCTTTGGAATCGATGATTCCATGGACGCAGTAACGGCACTGGCCATCGGTTATGCCGGTGATGCGTCAGCAGTGGACGAGGAATACGCCAAACGCGATCAGAAAAAACGTGAAAGAAAGCCGCTGAGCGAGATCATCGTGCGTGGCGGCTTGTAACAGCTGATAGCTGCGGGGCTCGCTTACGAACAGCCGCAAGCGGATGTCCCCGAAAATTGGCTGGCCGCACGGAAAGCTTCGGGTCCGGCTGCTGATAGCCTTAATCTGCGACGCTTATCACGGCCTTTTGAGGCTGCGCAAGCAAGCAATAAACTCCTGTGCAGCGGCTGACAATGCATGCCGTTTGCTAATAAAAATACCGAGAAGACACGTAGTTACTTAAGAGTAACATTCATAGAAAAAATTGATCAATCAGTAGAGATAATCAATTTGATTAATATAACAGCCTAATCCATTATTGCCTGTATCGCCGATCCATAGGAGAGAATCATGCCAGCACCACTGTGGGAGCCATCCAGTAGCCAGATACAGGCGGCGCAAATTTCGACGTTTATCGAGCGTGCCAAGCGGCAGTACGACCTTCCCATGGAAGGGTACAAAGACCTGCATCGATGGTCTGTCGATGCGCCGGCCGATTTCTGGTCGGAAGTCTGGGAGTTCACCCAGGTAATTTCTTCGAGTCGGGGCGAATGCGCCTTGCTCGATGAGGATAAATTCCCCGGTGCCCGTTGGTTCCCCACTGCACGCCTGAATTTTGCAGAGAATCTACTGCGCTGGCGGGATGATCGGGTTGCCATGGTATCGCTGCTGGAAAACGGCTCGCGGCGGGAGATTAGCTATGCCGAGCTGTATAGCAAGGTGGCTCAACTGGCTGCAGCGCTGCACGCCGGGGGTGTTGTCGCAGGCGACCGGGTCGCGGCGATTATGCCCAATATTGCAGAAACGGTGATCGCCATGCTGGCAACAACGAGCATCGGCGCCGCGTGGTCTTCGTGCTCTCCCGATTTCGGTGTCAGCGGCTTGATGGATCGCATTGGGCAGATTAAGCCCAAGGTGTTGTTTTGTGCCGATGGCTACTTCTATGGTGGCAAGACCTGTGACAGTTTGGAGCGGGCGGGCGCTATAGCCAGCCAGGTTGATAGCATCGAAAGAGTAGTCGTGGTGCCAGTTGTCGGTTCGTCGGCCACGCTAAGCTCAATCCCCAACGCTGTGCTGCTTGCGGACTATCTTGATACGAATGCTACAGAGGTCCGGTTCGAGCAGTTGCCCTTCGATCACCCGCTTTACATTATGTATTCGTCGGGAACGACGGGTAAGCCGAAGTGTATCGTTCATGGTGCGGGCGGCACGCTGCTGCAACACCTGAAAGAGCATCAGCTATTGGTCGACCTGCGGCGCGACGATGTGTTTTTTTACTATTCGACCTGCGGGTGGATGATGTGGAACTGGTTAGTGTCAGGCCTGGCAACGGGCGCGACCCTGGTTTTGTATGACGGCTCACCGTTTGCGCAGCATGGCGATGTTCTGCTTGATGCGATTGATAACGAAACCATCAGCGTTTTCGGCGTCGGCGCGAAGTATATCGCGTCGCTGGAAAAGGCCGGCAAAAAACCAGCAAGAACACACAAGCTGAAAAGTTTGCGAGCTATTCTGTCAACCGGTTCGCCGTTGTCGCCTGAAAGTTACGACTACGTCTACCGCGATTTTAAAAGCGATGTCTGCTTGTCCTCGATTAGCGGTGGCACCGATATACTCTCCTGTTTCGTTGGAGCATGCAGCATACTACCTGTGTATAAGGGTGAAATTCAGGCCAAGGGACTGGGCATGGCGGTAGAAATTTGGGATGACGACGGCCAATCGGTTGTCGGCAAGAAGGGTGAGCTGGTTTGCACCAAACCCTTCCCATGCGCGCCTATTGGTTTTTGGAATGATGAGGGTGGCGCCAGGTATCATGAAGCCTATTTCTCTCGCTGGCCCAATATTTGGAGTCAGGGAGATTACGGCGAAATCACCGCCAATGGCGGTATCGTGATCCATGGCCGTAGCGATGCTGTGCTGAACCCTGGAGGGGTTCGCATTGGCACCGCAGAGATCTACCGTCAGGTCGAAAAACTGGAGGAGGTTATAGAAAGCATTGTTATCGGTCAGGACTGGGGCGACGATGTGCGCGTTGTGCTGTTTGTTGTTTGTGCTAACGATGCTGATTTGAACGACGAACTACGCGATCGCATTAAGAGCGTCATCAGAACCAATACAACACCCCGCCACGTACCGGCGAAAATTATACAGGTAAAAGCAATCCCACGGACTATTAGCGGGAAAGTAGTCGAGTTGGCCGTGCGGGAAGTGGTCCATGATCGACCGGTTAAAAACGTGGACGCGCTGGCAAACCCGGAAGCGCTCGAATTTTTCCGGGCGCTCGAAGAGCTGAAAACATAGCGCTGCTTTGGATCGGAGTAACAAGTTCGCAGACAAAGCCGATTTTATCGTCGCGCGCGGCTCGAATCGGCTGATGACAGAGCCAGTTGCCCCCCCTTTATTCAATAACGCGAATGGCGACAAAGTGTCTATATGGCGACCAAATAGCAGGTTCCATGTGTTCGCTATCGAATGGAGCCCGGATGAAATAGTGTTTCTGGCGGATGGCGTTGCCTATCATCAGTTTAATAACGAACATAAAACGACGGATGAGTGGCCGTTTGATCAACCCTTTCACCTGAAGCTAAATGTCGCCGTCGGCGGCACTTGGGGAGAAATTCACGGCGTGAATGATAAAGTCTTTCCGCGAAAGATGATTGTCGATTATGTGCGGGTGTATCAGGCAAGATAACGTAGCATACATTCACATTGGGTCCGCGAATAGCAAGCCGATGGGCGATGCGCTAATTGAGGACGCAAAAGCGCTCGCATCGCGTTAATGAACTGGTGGCTGCTGTTGTTGACACTGCTCTGCGGGTGGTTGCTGCAGCGTCTGGCGATAATTCCGGAAGAGGATTATTTGGAGCGAAAATTCGGAGATGCGTATCTCGCGTATAAGAAGCGAGTACGTCGATGGCTTTGAATGCCGCACGCAAATGGAATTTCTGCCTATCTCAGCAACGATGTAGTGGGGGAAGATCAACGCGATTGCGC
>JBBKXJ010000293.1:0-7623 GCA_037969395.1 Pseudomonadales bacterium | reverse complement strand
CTGCCGGTTGATACATTATGGGCCCTGTGCAGATTGCAGCGTTGCCGCCACAGTAGCGATCAATATTATTTTCGATCACTGCCTTTGCTGCTCGAACTGGATGATCATTTTGACGAAGTGGAAGACGCTGTGTTGGGTGTGATGGACACAACGGAAAGAACCAGCTCGATGGTTGAGAATGTGAACACTCCACCGGCTAAAGCCGGTGGCTTCCGGTTACGGCTAAAAGCCGGATTGATCGGCCATTCGGCCGATGGCTGTCGCTACACAACATGAAAATCATCGTCCGGTTCCGGCGGTGTTTGGTTTTTGATGTATTCCTTCCATACCTCATCCGTCACGTTACCACTCGATGCAACCCAATAACCTCTTGCCCACAAGTGCTGCCCCCAGTAACGCTTGCGCAGCGCCTTATATTCTGTCATCAGCCTGTGTGAACTTTTGCCTTTCAAATACTGCACGGCCCGTGAAACTGATAGCTGTGGCGGAATTCCTATCAGCATATGCACATGATCACGGTTAATTGACCCCGCGTAGATAATCATTTCCTTGCTCATCGCTATTTCGCGCAGCAATTCCCGACTTCGCAACCCGACATCACCGACCAATACCTGATACCGGTATTTTGTTGTCCACACCAAGTGATATTTGCAATCCCAAACTGTGTGGCTTCCACGCTTGTAATCCTGCATCCGACAATCATATCATCCGTCGCCTAAAGGCGAGGGGTTTACGGATCCCCTATCGGGGACTCTAAACGGGCGCGTCAGGAAGCATATCGAAAATCGCAGAGAAATTGACCATGGCTACTTGGATTTACTGAGATATGTCCTGAACCACAAGCCCCTAATTCGCAGCGCAAGACCGGGACGAAAAGGGAAGACACCCGCTGAAATATTATCGGGAAAATCCCATCCACATTGGCTCGAGTTGCTCGGCTTCGAACGCTTCCAGCACGCCGCTTAAGCAGCACTTTCTTATACATGCCACCAACACTGATGCTTGACTAAGCACCGGTGGGCAAAAACTCGCCAATTGGAACCCTAAACACCCTGTTTTTGAACCACGCCGTATTTTTAACCAGTAATGTGAACCTGGCTGTGCAGGAAACAATCACCATTGGCATTTTTATATAAATCGTGGCCGGACCTCAGCCCAGCCGAGTGACCGATTGTGTCGCACAGACCTTGTGCTAGGCTACCAGCTCAAAATTGACAAGACCTGAACGTGGCATCACGACACAGTAGGTATTCTTAAATCACAGGGTAAATAGCCCTTGGTTTGGCGCGTTCTCCACCACCTTGCATAGTACCATTCGGGTGAGAGCTTCTAATCCGAATCAATCTTTCAGCAGGCCTGACCCTTTGTCTTAGTTCATTGCTATGGCAATCTGTCTACGCGCCAGAATGAGGCACAAACGGATGCTCCCCCGTCGCAAAAAAGCCCGATGCTCTCAACGGTCGCACAACGGGTTTCAGTCTCGTTAGGAAAGACAAGCCCATCGAAAGATGCGCGAGGAGCTGTTACAATGTTCACGATAGCGCTGCCCCTATTAATCACCGTAATACAGATATCAGTATTGGGTCCTTCATAGGCTCCTCCACCACCTGGCTCTCCGTCGTAGAACCCGGGTCCTCCTATTGTATTTCCACCTGGAGGAAGAACACTCGCTGGAATCGTCAACGTTTTCGCCGAACTCCTTACGTGCGATGAATGGCTTTCTTGCTTTTCTTCCGACCGAGCATTTGCCGTTGTCGAGCTTAGCCACGCAAGAAGAACCACTGCGATAACCGAGAATCTCCTAGCTAGATTATACCTTAACTGTATCATTAGATTTACCTCCTAAAAATTGGCTTCTATTGGTCACTAGATTAACGTTCCGTAGTTGATTATTTTTGAGTGTTCTACTCTGTTTTAATTTGATTGTCCAATAACTGAAAGCTATTAAAATAGCTTTTTAACTTTTAAAAACTTTATGTCTCTCGTCGGGATATTGTTAGCGGCCTCATGAAAGACGAGATAAGGTACACCCGGTACAATCGGGTTCCCAGGAAAGGTGTTGCTATCGAAGTGATCATTTAAACCGGTCGTGAATGTATAGCCGGACTCGAGATAAGATTGTGCATTTCCAAGATTTGTATAGCTGCCGCTGGAAAAATCTATGGTAATTGCTGATGATTGATTAGCGATGAAAATAAGAACTAACGTAGTAAAAGTAGCAAACACTCTATGAAGCTTGTTCATGGTATTTCTCCTAAACTGCCGATTATGAATCAGGCTGACTGATCCCTGCCTGACGGAAGCGATGCATTTTGTAGCTTGTGGTTTTGTTTGTTATTGCGCTATTCTGAAATATCTGGATTAAGTTGACAACACCCTCCCGATAGCTGAAGTGATCCAACCGGCACGCACCAAGCCCCACTTGCGATTCGGGTCAGCGCTTCCTCCAAGCAGGAACCGCTAGGCCTGCAAGGGCTGATAACAAAAGAATGAGGCTTGCAGGCACCGGAACCACCGCAATGTTCTCGGAGCGTATTTCAATCTCGAACGAAGACTGCCCCGAAAGTTCAGACTCCACAAAAAAGTTTAATTGCCCACCGCCAAGCCGTCCCACCAAGTCCTTAAACGTGGGTGGAGCAGAGGTGGAATAATCTGAAAAGTCACCATCCAGCATGATCAACACTGAGCCGTTGAAATCAGAAGCGCCAACCGTCCCACCAACATCGCCCGTTAAATCGAATATCCAAGATCCGGGATCTTGTTCAAAATAGGAAAACGCCGAGCTATTTGATTGGAGCGTAAAATTCTCGGAAATAAAGCTCCAGTTTGTCAGCGAACCGCTGGTCTCCGTCGATGATGGATTATAAGTCAGTGTGCCATTCACTCGATCACCAGGATTAATTTGATCACCCGTCGGATCATTGAAGACCCGACTCACAGAGCCTTCGTAACTTTGAGGAATAGACACCGCAAGAGATAACTCACTAAAGGATAGCAGTAGCGCCCCAAACATTATAAGTGTAAAGAAACGTGCTGTGAATCTTCGTATGCTCATCCCCACCCCAAATTCGCAATCGTAGACAGTTATATTTGTGGATGCTTATTTTTCGCGACCATTAGTACGCCGCTTCCGCTCCAGTGTCTAATATTAAATGGTTATAAAAATTGAAGTGCAAAAGCGCAAATATATTTACCAAACTGGGTATTTTACTGACATGTTGGACCACCTTTACTCGTAGGGGTATGCACAATAACCCCCAAACGTGGATATTTAGAGGAGTGAAATTTTGGGAGTCAAGATACATAAGGCGCTAAAAGAAAAAACTGTCGAACTCGCGACAAGCCACTTGCAAAGCAAATAGCTACGGTGGTCGTAATTAAACGCTTGTGTGAACGACTGCTTAGGCGCCGGTAGCCAGAATATCGTTGTAATGAGGTGCCTGGGTCGTTCACTGCAGGTCCCGATTCTATCTTGCGACCGGCAGGTTGTTGGGCAATTTGAGACATTAGAAACCGACTTCATTTGTTGTATTCGTAACCAGTACTTTGAACCCGACTGGAAATATTGTTTCGCAATCTGAAGAGGTACATGCCCGTTTTTCACATTCAAGACCGGCAGCATCTTTAATCAGCTTAGCGATCTTCTCTCTACTCGGGTTTTCGGCTTTATCTGTGGCATCTCTCTCACTCTTTGCGCAACTTGGTGTTAACGCTGTTTTATAGCGTTACTATAGGGAGTGCTTATTTCCCCATGAGAGCCATGCAATGCATCAACACCAAGGACAATATCGCTATTCTCCCTCGGACGTGACCCGCTTTATGGACAGCCCATTCGCCTCATGGATGGACCGCTATGCGCTGGAATGCCCACATCTTGCGCCTGAAAGAGATACCGAAGATGCCTTAATGGGCACGCTACAACAGAAGGGGTTCGCGCATGAAGCCGCGATGGAAGCTGAGTTTAGGCAGCGTGGCTTGTTGGTATTGAAAGTCGACGGTGACTCGCCCGAAGAAAGGGCAGACCGAACGCTTGCTGCCATGCAGGATGGCGTTGATGTGATTGTTCAAGCCCGACTCGAAAAGGATGCGTTTGCTGGGTTTGCTGACTTCCTCGTTAAAGTGCCCGGCGCCAGCCGACTTGGTGACCATCATTACGAAGTGTGGGACACGAAGCTGGCGAGCAGCGTGAGGCCCATGTTCGTCATACAACTGTGTTGCTATGCCGATATGCTGGATAGCCTCCAAGGCGGGCGTTCCCAGACCATCACCGTCGCGCTGGGCAATGGGGACATCGAAGCACTGCACACCAACGTTTATTTTCACTACTACCTGCAATTGAAAATGGCTTTCTTGTCTGCACAGCAACATTTTGCCGCCGATCAGATGCCGGACCCCGCTGATTCAAAGAGCTGGGGTCATTGGTCCACGTTTGCCGAGCAGACGCTGACAGAAAGAGACCACTTGTTTCAGGTGGCGACCATTACCCGTGGCCAGATCAAAAAGCTGAACCAGACAGGCATCCAGACGATGCAGCAACTGGCAGAAACGGAACTTGTGCGTGTACCCGGCATCAACCCAGCAATTTTGCAGCGCCTAAAAGCGCAGGCAGCGATCCAAAAAGCCAGCGCAGGCCAGCCCACGCCGCGCTATGAAATCCTCACGCCGCGCGCTGGCGAGAAGTCAGGACTGGCCTTGCTGCCGCCGCATTCTCCACTGGACGTGTTCTTTGATATTGAAGGTTACCCACTGGATGAAGGCGGTTTGGAGTACTTGTGGGGATGTACCTACTTTAGCGACATTGGCGAGCGGGATTTTATCGACTTCTGGGCACATGATAGCGAACAGGAAAAAGCAGCGTTTCAAGGCTTTATCCACTGGGTGTACGAGCGCTGGCAGCGCGATCCTACGCTGCATGTCTATCATTACGCCAACTATGAGATTGCGGCCTGTCGCAAATTAATGGGGCGTTATGGCGTCTGCGAACACGAAGTGGACCAACTGCTACGTAACGAAGTGTTTGTCGACCTGTACAAAATCGTGAAAGCCAGCCTACTGCTGGGTGAACCGCGCTATTCGATCAAAAACGTTGAGCATCTTTACCGAGGCAAGCGTGACACCGAAGTCGGCAGCGGCAGTGATTCCGTTGTGGTCTACGAGCAATGGCGTGAACTCCACACCAAAGGCGAGGAAGGCAGCACCTGGCAGGATTCACGCATCTTAAACGCCATTCGTGACTACAATATCGATGACTGCAATTCCACACAGGAGCTGGTGGACTGGCTACGGGAACGCCAACTGGAACACGGCATTGCCTACCTGGGTAAAACGGAGGTTGTTAAACCCGATGTCAAAGAAGAGGTCACCGAACGCACTCAGCTGCGCGACCGATTGCTTGAAAAAGCCGAGCAGCAATTCACGGACAATCCGCGACAAGCGGCGCTGACCGAAAACCTGGCCTGGACGCTCGAATTCCACCGCCGGGAAGCCAAGCCAGTATTCTGGCGTTTGTTTGACCGCTTGGGGCTCAGCCCTGAGGAATTACTCGATGACCTGGATTGTCTGGCCAGTTGTGAAAGAACGGGACGTGAACCCTTCAAACCGACTGCCCGAGCGAAAAACCTGGCGTATGAATACCGTTTCGACGCCACGCAGGAGTTTAAAGGCGCCAGCAAAAGCTTTTACCTATTAGGGCTAGAGAATGACGACGGCCGCCCTGCCAAAGTCACCTATCTATCCATTGAAAGCGATCTTGAGAACGGCTTAATTGTTGTACAAACCAAATTAGAACCGCCACCCGTGATATCACTGGTGCCCGATGAATACGTCAACCCAAACCCCATTCCACAGGCGATTGACCAGGTCGTTGCAGACTACGAAACGGGCCAGCTTGGGCGTTGCGCTATTGTAGATTTTCTTAATCGCGCCAAGCCGCTGATAAAAAATCATAACGGCGGAGCCATTGCACCTGGCGATGCGCCGGAAGAGCGACTGCAACAGATTATTGTCGCCATACAAAATCTGGATAACAGTTACTTAACCATTCAGGGTCCCCCCGGCGCCGGTAAGTCCTATACGGGTCAACACGTGATTGCTGAACTGGTCAGACGGGGCGGAAAAGTCGGTATCGCCAGCAACAGCCATAAAGCGATCAACAACCTCCTGCTCAGCACCGCGCAGTATTGTCATGAAAAAGGCATCGATGCTACCTTCGCCTGTACCAAAGAAACCGAGCCTGCCCTACTCGATGCGGGTGTGAGCATCCTGAAAAACAATGATCTGGCCAACCGTATACAGCCGGGATGCGTGCTCGGCACCACAGCTTGGGGCTTTGCCAGAGACGACATGGCAAGCCAGCTGGACTACCTGTTTATTGACGAAGCCGGTCAGGTATCGGTGGCTAATCTCATCGCGATGAGCCGATGTGCAAGCAATTTGATTCTCATGGGCGATCAGATGCAGCTGGGGCAGCCATCCCAAGGCACGCATCCTGCGGATAGCGGATTATCCATTCTCGATTATTTGCTCCACGACACACCCACAATTGCGGACGATATGGGTGTGTTTCTCGGTATCACCTACCGCATGCATTCGGCAGTGAACCGTTTTATCAGCGAGCACATTTACGACGCTAAGTTGGCCTCACATCCGGACAATGATCGGCGGGTGATAATGGTACCGGAAGGTTATCGGGGTACATTGAATAAAAATGCCGGCATTATTTTCGTACCGGTGCCTCATGAAGGGAATACCCAGGCTGCCGATGAAGAAGTCGCCGAGATACACACCCTGGCGAACGAGCTCTTGGGGCGATCGTTTACCGAAGCCTCAGGCCAAATGCGTGCAATCACCTGGGACGATATTCTGTTTGTTGCACCCTATAACCATCAGGTCAGCAAACTTAAGCAAACGTTGGGCGAACAGGCCAGGGTCGGCAGTGTAGACAAGTTCCAGGGACAAGAAGCGCCTGTTGTCATTTTAAGCATGTGCGCTAGCGATGCGAGCGAATCGCCTCGCGGATTGGATTTTCTATTCGATAGGCAGCGTATCAATGTTGCCATCTCTAGGGCACAAAGCCTGGCGATCGTGGTGGGAAATCCCGCGATTGGTACTACGGTTGTTAGTCGTGTTCAGCAACTGAAGCTTGTTAATCTGTTTAATGCACTTTGTGGTGAGTGAACATTAGAATACCGACAAAAAACGCTACCAGGACCAGCGGGATACATTGGCCATGCGGTGCCAAATACATTACGATAATCGAGCTAGGAATTTAGCCCTGATGAGCTGCAGTGTCTCTGAAATCAGGCCGTAATCTGTCCAAAATACTCTGACGACTTACAGCAGCTCATAGGAGCTCGGATGCCTTTTCCCGATATCGATGATTTCAACGAATTTTTGGGTTCTTTGACACTACACCGACCCGTAGCCTTCGAGGAGTTCGATCGGCTTGAGGCGATCCCAGAAAGGCTATTGTCTGACTTGTCGAGCAATCAGTCGCTGGGCCCAGAGTCTATTGGCCCGCCGGGGGCACAATAAAGCCTGCGTGGCGGTGGCGAACAAAATGGCGCGAATCGCGTGGGTCATTATGGCAAAAGGTGAAACGTATCAGCCGGCAACCTGAGTTGT
>JBBKXJ010000292.1:0-5392 GCA_037969395.1 Pseudomonadales bacterium | reverse complement strand
ACTACTTAGGCGTTTGCCACTGCTTTTCAATTTTGGCATAGGCACTCCCTTACGAGATCTGCCCCAGTAGTATGTAAAACCCAGAAAGTCGAAGGTGTCCCGCTTGTCTTGCCCAGACTTCGGCTTACTAAAGAAAACACATCGAGTCTTCTCTTCGTTCAGCTTGAGCTTGAACCTGGACAGCCGCTGGGACAAAGCTTTCATTATCCGCGGGCGATCACTGTCATACTGACAACAAATAACCGCATCATCACAGTATCTAAATAGCGCCACTTTGCCGCGACAATGTGGCTTAACCACATATTCAAACCATTCATCTATCACGTGATGGGCAAATATATTCGATAATATTGGACTGCAAACAGAGCCCTGAGGCACGCCTTCGTCACTTATCGTCAACTCACCCTTCCACAGCACTCCCGCCTTGAATTGACGTTTAATATACCGAATAAAACGCCTATCCTTGATTTTTGACGTGAGCACCTCTGACAGCAGCTCATGGTTGATCGTTCCAAAGTAGTTTTCTAAATCGACGTCTATGATCGACTGAACTTCATGCTTGAACAAATGTTGATGTAACGCCTGTATCGCATCATGGCAACCCACCCCTGGTCTGAACCCGTAGGAACAGTCCAAGAACAATGGCTCGTAGATACTCTCCAGTATTCGCTGTGTCTGCATTTGCACAATCTTATCTTCGAAAACACTGATGCCTAGTGGGCGGGTCGTATTGCCTTTACCCTCCTTTGGAATCAGTACCTTTAGCACCGATTGGGGCCTATAGGCCATCTGCTTCATTCGAACCAGAAGGTCTTCAAGATTTCCGTTCAGTTGTTCGCCGTATTGCTCTTTCGTAATGCCATCTGCACCCACGGCCTTCTTTCCATTCAGCCGTAGATAGCACTCACACAGAGACTCGTGATTAAAGTGATGCATCAAACAATCAAACTCCGCACCCTTATCTCTGCCTGATAAGTAGGCTATTCTCTTCAGTTTCGTGTCCGTCGTGACTGGCAGCTCTGTGGCTTCCATAACGTTTCTCATCCGAGATTAATTTTACCCCAGGCCCTTCCCTCCACGAGCATTACCCCGCTTCATCGGTACTATGACCCGTCTGACTTCCTGACCGCTATTTCAGCTCCCTCGCTTTTATACTTGGAATAGCTGATACTCCCGTCCCTGTGAGAACAGTCAGGATCTCCCACGTTCATACTTCCTCTTTGTTTACATGCCAAGCGCTACGACCCCGGAGATGCCATCACAAACTGCTCATATATGCTTGCAATGATGTTGTCTTCTAGTGTCGCGAAACTATCGACCATCTCAATAGAGGATTTTTCGGGGCTTACTCGCTTAGGCTTTCGCTTTTGGCCTGCAAACTACCCTGTCTACGCTTAATCATTATCGTTACCTTTAATGACCCAAGACTCGGTAATCAATGTGCTGAGTCAGCACTTTTAATGCGGCACTTTCAGCCGCAAGAGGAGGCACGCTTCGTGGCGCACCGCGACTTATCCTTATTCGTTATCAATGAGCTACGTCGACAATAGCCGACGAACTTCTAACCGCCGCTTTTGGCATTACTCACATCGCATTTTTCGATCCGCACGACCGATTCGTGTGTACCGCACCGTGCGATTAAATCGTTCGATGTAGGCATTCTGTGTCGGCTTCCCTGGCTGAATGTACATCAGCGTGCTTTTCTTTTTGTTGGCCCAGTTAATCAGGACCTGTGCAATGTATTCCGGCCCATTATTACAACGAATGGCGGCGGGCTTGCCACGCCATTCATTGATCTGCTCCAGGCTGCGTATGACTCGCAAACTTTGCAAGGATAGATCAACCTCGATACCCACGGCTTCCCGGTTGCAATCATCAATCACGTTAAAGATGCGCAGGGTGCGGCTATCCAACAACGCATCACTCATGAAGTCCATCGACCAGACCTGGTTTACCGCAGCAGGCACACTCAATGCATCGGGCTTTTCCCGCCTCAGCCGTCGTCTGGGCCGGATACGCAGATTTAACTTCAGCTCCCGATAAATACGATACACCCGCTTGTGGTTCCAGCCGTAGCCCTGCACGTTGCGCAGGTACATAAAGCACAAACCAAAACCCAACCGCTTGTGCGCCATCGTCAGGCGCAACAGCCAACCAGCTATCTCTGCGTTCTCGATCGGTAGTCGTGGCTGGTAGTGGTAGGTACTCTCGCTGATGGAAAATACCGTACAAGCCACCCGGATACTAATGGCATAGTGCTGCCGTGCTCGCTGTGCCATCGACTTGCGCCAAGATGGCTTTACCACCTTTTTTCAATCGCCTCCCTGGCTATCTCTCCCTTCAGTTTTTTTACGGGCATACATCTTCTTCAAACGGCGGTTCTCGTCCTCTAGCTCCTTCATCCGCTTGAACATCGACGTATCCATGCCGCCGTAATTAGCGCGCCATTTGTAAAAACTGGCATTGCTCATGCCGTGCTCCCGGCACAATTCCGTGACCGAAACGCCTTCTTCGTTTTGCTTCAAAATCGCCATGATCTGGCTGTCGGTGTAACGCGGCTTCTTCATAGAAAACTCGTCTTATCAACATGATAGAATTTTCTACTTCTAATTACTCCGGATTTTCGGGGGGATTAAAGTGCCAATGCCACTGCCAACCTGTTCAGTTTAATTGAGACGGCAAAAGCGAATAAAATTAAACCGTACCGTTACTTGCGAAAGGTATTTACAGAACTGCCGAAAGCCACCAGCCTCGAGGAAATTGAGGCGCTGTTGCCGGATGGTGACAATTCGTTGGACTGAGCGCTTACGACATTAATGCCGACGAAGCAGGTCAATTTAAGCACCATTGTTGGCGTAAATACGCGACTTACAGGTGGGCTGCTATCTAGATTTCTTCCGAACGTGCTAAACTAGAAATGACGCTTTCTGATACGAAAATATTGGTTCGTAAATTTATAAGTCAAACAGAGCAAAGTTTCAATTCCACGTTGGGCGAGTCTGCGGGGGCCTACTGAGCCTCTACCAATGCCTCAGGCCAGTCCGACTCAGATGGACCAAAGTGGGTAGTGATCGCATGGATCCAACGTTCGACGCCAAAGGCAACGCAGCCAGAATGAACGCTGCTGCCTTCAAGCTTGATGTCAAAAGTGTCACCGAAATAGGTTTGATGATAATTGATTGAGGCGATAGCGAGTTCATCACCGAAGACTAATTCTGTCTTCAGGGGTAATAGCTTCTGGGCTACGAATTTGGTATTTTTTTCAGGATCGAAGAATGGGTCATTCGCCTTCTCCCAAGTGATCGGAAAGCGGATCTCCCGGGTGAAAGCATCAATCATCGCCTTGGCGCTAGTCAGGTACTCCTGTACATCCGTTTCACTTCCTATGCACACAATCTCGCGCATCGGGAAGCTCCACTGTCGCTGCAAGGGCGCATAGTATTCTTCACGCCGATGGCAAGTAGTGCGAGTGGTCAGATACATCGTTCGCTCGATCTCCCGCTGCTGCAGTAGTACATAGAAATGGTAACAGGCAGCCGGTGTGAGCACGTCAGCTACATTACAGCACTCTGTCAACTGAATTTCACCGCTAGGGGCCAACGGTTGGGCCGAAAACTTCCGCAAATTATCTGCGTCTTGTTCTAGCGTAACCGGAAACGTTGCCAGGTGGGGGAAAGATGCAAAGTAGTCTAACTTGTCGAGCTCTGAAACAGGTAGAAAGGGCGGGAACTGATACTCATCTGCCTGCCAGCGTTTCGACCATGAAACGAAAAGACGGTCGAGAGCATTGAAGAGTTGGAGTGCCGGTCCACTGAGTGCGGACTGACCATTTGCGTACCAGTGATGGCCGGCAACGCCGGACCGTGTATTATTATCCATAGTCAGCTCGCCTGCTGCACGAAAAAGGATTGATAGATCATGGCGAGCGTGTTGAAGTTTTCCGGTTTCAGTCTCTCGACAGAGACTCGATTACCGCTGAGCTTCTCGATTAACTGAACCAATTCCATGAGTTGCAATGACGAAATGATATTCTTCGTGAGCAGGGCCAAATCGTCTGAAATCTCGTGGGGTTGGATGGAACCATTCGTAGTTGCGATCCATTCACGCAACTGCTCCTTAACCTCATGCTCGACCATTATTTTTTTTACTCCATTTCTGGTTGGCGATCAAGGATGCCAGCCAGCATTAGATTACGGACACAATTCTCACTCACCTCTCGGCGAAGACTAATTTGCGATTCAGCGAGGAATAGCTCATTGGCGAGATCCGTGGCCGGTCCCACGCCAGAAACCAAACCTGCATCCTCGTAAACTTCGGAGCGGTAATACTCCTTCCACGTCACGAGGAGGTACTTGGCCAAGTAATCACGCATTGCCTGTTTTCTCTCGCTGGACACACCCGCCGACCACCGACTAAAGAGAATCTCGCTGTAGCGACGCCCAAAAGCAAGGTGTCGGGTCTCGTCGATATGATGAGCTTTGTTAATCGCTCTCGCGATGGGCGCAAGACGCTCATCGGCTGCCATCCTCGTATTGTAAACGTCAACAATCTCCTCAAAGATCTGCACCTTTACAAAGAACAGGAAGTCAGTCTCGAGAGTGTCTCTATCCTGGGGAAACTCGATTTTCTTGTCGTCGTAGATCTTGCCAGCATATTTTCTACAGAACGTGCCAAAATAAGCTAGATGCTTGTTCTCTTCATCAAGAAAATAATGAAGATATTTAGAAACGTCTTCATCGTCATACGTGTATAGCCGCTCGACCAGCCCTTTCACCAGCGGCTTCTCTCCATGAATATTCAAACAGAAAAAATTGACGGCTTCGTAAAAGCTGAGCCGCTTTCTCTCTTCCAAGTTCAATCTCTCATATGTCTCAGTACCCCAGACACTGAGGAGTTCCGGAGACATACACCATTGGCCTTCCAGTGTTTCCGGCCACACATTTATGGCACCGAAATCGACGTATTTATTGCTTGAAGCACGGCAAAGTGTATCGACAAGGTTGACTATATTTTTTTCAGACATGACAGGATGCTAGCGCCTTTTGGCACATCAATCAAGGGGCTTCATCGATGGCGAGTGAAATTTCACGACAGCTTGTCAAGTATCCCCCGCAGCTGGCGTCGAACACCCCCGAACCGACCTGTTTTTTGGGTTTGCGTTCCAACCGTATTATGGCTTTTTGCGGCGATCTGGCTCAGGTTTAGCGTTACAATCCCGAAACCATTGAATTCAATACCTGTCTCACTGAGCACCCTCGGAGCCATCTTCACAACCAGCAGCGAGTGTCCGCCGAGATCGAAGAAATTGTCGTACCGTCCAACACGCTCGCAGCCAAGGGTGTCCGCCCAAATCGCCGCGATAGCTTTCTCGGTAGGCGTTTGCGGTTCAACG
>JBBKXJ010000291.1:0-11567 GCA_037969395.1 Pseudomonadales bacterium | reverse complement strand
CTGATCGGCGTATTTAAAAAACACGTTGTTGCCGGCTTTCCAGATAACATCCCCATCCTTAAAAAGATTGGAGGCAAAAATAGAGCTGGCAGAAAATACAGCAACGCTAACAATCAGGGTAACGATTTGATTTCTTAATATATTCATTTTGATGCGAGCCTCCAGCGCAGAAATTCCGCACCGCTGTCGGGAAAGAAACGTTACCGCGCCACGGCGTTTGGCAGCGTGGCAGAAATTATGTTTCATAGCAGAATTTATGTTTCATAAGAGCCGGTTGGCCGTGCTGATTTAGCAGTTTGAACTGCCAATGAAGTCTACAATAGCCGATTGCTTTGTCCAATGGGAACCTTGGGCTAACTTCCTGCGGGGAAATGCAGTTGTGCGCTTAATACCAAAAGCCTAAGTTTGCAGCGACCAAAGTACACTACAACGCGAGCGGTCGAATTGGATACTATAACGTTGTTAGCGCGGCTACCGTGGCGCTGCGGCTAGTTGCAGTCAGCTGCTCCCATAAATGCCAACATTGTGCAAATATTGTTTAGTGAGGAGAAAATTATGATCTACGAACAACCGGGCGACCAGGGTTCTGTCGTTACATTTAAATCCCGTTATGAAAATTTTATTGGCGGCGAATGGGTGGCGCCGGCGGAAGGTAACTATTTCGAAAATGTCACACCGATTACCGGCAAGCCATTTTGTGAAATTCCACGCTCTACCAGTGCCGATATTGAAAAGGCGTTAGATGCTGCGCATGCGGCGAAGGACGCCTGGGGTAAAACCTCGGCAGCAGACCGATCGAACGTGCTGTTAAAAATAGCCGACCGAGTGGAGCAAAACATAGAAATGCTGGCGGTGGCCGAATCCTGGGATAACGGCAAGGCAGTGCGTGAGACGCTGAACGCCGATGTTCCTTTGTTTGTTGACCATTTCCGCTATTTTGCCGGTTGTATTCGTGCTCAGGAAGGTTCAGCGGCTGAGATAGACGCTAACACGGCAGCCTACCATTTTCATGAGCCGCTGGGCGTTGTTGCGCAAATCATTCCGTGGAACTTCCCGTTGCTTATGGCCGGCTGGAAGCTGGCGCCGGCGTTAGCGGCAGGCAATTGCATCGTAATGAAACCCGCTGAACAAACGCCGACCAGCATACTGGTGCTAATGGAGTTGATTCAGGATTTATTACCGCCAGGTACCATCAACATTGTCAATGGCTTTGGTAAGGAGGCAGGCGTTCCATTGGCTAATAGTAAGCGTATAGCGAAACTGGCGTTTACGGGTTCAACACCCGTCGGTCTGGAAATTCTGAAGAGCGCGGCCAACAATCTCATTCCTTCTACCGTAGAACTGGGCGGCAAGTCGCCGAATGTCTTTTTCGAAGACATCATGCAGCAGGATGACGATTTCGTCAGCAAGGCCATCGAAGGCTTGTTGCTTGGTTTTTTCAATCAGGGTGAAGTGTGTACCTGTCCTTCCCGTGCCTTGATACAAGAATCAATTTACGACGATTTTATGCCCCGTGTTATTGAGCGCGCCAAGCAAATAAAACAGGGTAATCCGCTGGACACCGACACTATGATAGGCGCGCAGGCGTCACAGCAGCAGCTGGATAAAGTGCTGACCTATATGGAAGTAGGGCGCAGCGAAGGCGTAGAATTACTGATTGGCGGCGAGCGCCACATGCAGGAAGGTAATCTGGCCGGAGGTTTTTATGTGCAACCGACCATGATGAAAGGCCATAATAAAATGCGCATTTTCCAGGAAGAGATTTTTGGCCCAACGCTGGGTATTACTACCTTTAAAGACGAAGCCGAAGCACTGGAGGTGGCAAACGATACTGAATATGGTCTTGGCGCCGGCGTCTGGACCCGCGATATCAATCGGGCTTACCGAATGGGTCGCGGCATACAAGCCGGCCGGGTGTGGACCAATTGCTACCACGCTTATCCGGCTCACGCGGCCTTTGGCGGTTATAAAAAATCAGGTATTGGTCGTGAAAACCACAAAATGATGCTCGACCACTACCAGCAGACCAAAAACCTGCTGATCAGCTACGACACCAATCCGCTGGGTTTCTTCTAGACGCTGATGGTGAGTGCTGTTAGCCCGCGCCGGCAAGGGCGGGCTTGACTAAAATCTGGCTAATTTACTTCCTTGTTTGGACTTTTGCCCCGCGCAGTTTGCGGGGTTTTTTATTTACAGGGACGTAATGTATGTCGCGTGAGGCAGGAAGCCGGGAGCGACGATTTACAGGGACGTAATGGTCGAAAAATGCTCCTGCAATTTCGACACTTCCGCCATCCCTGGCGGTCGTATGTCACTCACCACATCCGTGTGGTTCGCCCTGCGGGCAGCCTACGGCTGTGCACCAGATTGTCGGGAGCAATCTGGAACAGCTTTAGCTGGCCTGCGCAGCAGGTAGGCTACAAGGATGTAGCCTATCAATCGGCTTTCCTGCCGATTTGTCGCGGGAGGCAGGATGCGCAGGAGCGGCACCTTGCAGCAAGCGCAATAGACTAGTAGCAGCTATCGTCATCGACAATCTACTACCAATGTGCTCTGCAACATAGCCCAAAGTACAGTATAAATCCGCATGCCACGTTTGTAGTATTCCAGTCTACTGGATCTCCAGTAGCAGTGTTCAATTCCTATCAACAGTAACGCGAGGTGATTATTATGTGGACCAAGCCCGACTATGTAGACTTGAGAATCGGTTTTGAAGTAACGATGTATTTCTCTAACCGCTAGTGTGACGTATTAGCCTTATGGTGCCTCAGTGCCCATAGGGCGCCACCGCTTAGCGAGCAATTACCCTTATGAGAATACATGTTCTTGGCTCAGCCGCCGGTGGCGGTTTCCCGCAGTGGAATTGTAATTGCAGCAATTGCTACGGCGTGCGCAACCGCAAAATAAATGCCACCCCTCGAACCCAGTCGTCTATCGCAGTCAGCGTAGATGACGAGCGCTGGATACTGTTCAATGCATCGCCTGATATTCGGCTGCAGCTCGAGAGCTTTCCCCTTATTCAGCCTCGCCGCGGTCTACGTGACACCGGCGTGGCGGCTGTTGTACTGGCTGACAGCCAGATTGACCACAGCACCGGTCTGTTGATGTTGCGTGAAGGCTGTCCGCTCAAGGTCTATGCCACCGCCATGGTGAAACAGGATTTGAGCACGGGTTTTCCAATATTTACGATGTTGGAGAGCTGGAATGGCGGTATCGAATACGGTGAGATTCCTATCGATGGCACGCCTTTCCAGGCTGCCGACATCGACGGCGTGCGCATTACAGCGGTTCCACTAACCGGCAAAGCGCCGCCGTATTCGCCGCATCGGCATGATCCGCATGTTGGCGATAATATCGGTTTCTACATTGAAGACATTAACGAGCAAAGTAGCGCTTTCTACGCGCCGGGCCTGGGTGCTGTGGACGAGCACGTCATGGCTTATATGGCGAAAAGCGATTGCCTGCTGGTCGATGGCACTTTCTGGCGGGAAGACGAGATGATCTACGCCGGTGTGGGCACTAAGCTTGCCCAGGAAATGGGCCATCTTCCGCAGTCGGGCAAGGGCGGCATGATAGAAAGGCTGAGGCCACTGACCCGGCAGCGCAAAATACTGATTCACATCAATAACACCAACCCGATTCTGGTGGAAGATTCGGCAGAAAGAGCTGTGCTGGAGCAGGCAGAAATAGAAGTCTCCTACGATGGCATGAATATTATCGTAGGTAGCGAAGCCAGCAACGAGCAGCCACGGCTGAAGAGTATGTCGCAGTGAACGCCTACAGCGACATTGCCCCGTTAAGCCGCGCGGAGTTTGAGACACAGCTGCGCGCCAAGGGCGCGTTCTATCATATTCATCATCCCTATCATATTGCGATGCATAACGGCCGCTGCAATCCACAGCAGATACGCGGCTGGGTTGCGAATCGCTTTTACTACCAGCTAACAATCCCGCAGAAGGATGCGGCGGTGATGGCAAACTGCCCGGATCAACAGGTTCGCAAACAGTGGGTGCAGCGCATACTCGACCACGATGGCAGGGGTGACGAAAGCGGAGGAATCGAAGCCTGGTTACGGCTGGGCGAAGCCTGCGGCATGCAACGCGACGAGTTGCTTGACCAACGGCATGTGTTGCCGGGGGTAAAATTTGCGGTTGACGCTTACATGAATTTTGCACGCCGCGCCAGCTGGCAGGAGGCTGCCTGTTCTTCGCTGACCGAAATGTTCGCCCCTGAAATTCATCAACGGCGGCTTGATACCTGGCCTGAACACTACCCGTGGATAGACACTGCAGGGTTGACGTACTTCCGCAACCGGTTAAGCGAAGCGCGCCGCGATGTTGAGCACGGACTTGACATTACGCTGGATCATTTTCGCAGCCGCAAGCAACAGGCGCAGGCGCTTGAGATACTGCAATTCAAGCTGGATATTCTCTGGACCATGCTGGACGCCATGAGCATGGCCTATGTGTATAAACAACCGCCATACCATAACTGTGTCGTGCTCGCCGATGATTGAAGCCTGGCAAGTACCCACCGTCGCCACGCATTTCCGTTTGCAATGGGAACCGGCGCAGAATTGCTTTGTGTTGCTATACCCCGAGGGCATGGTCAAATTAAACACCAGCGCTGGAGAAATTCTCGCCTGCTGCGACGGTCAACGTTCCATCGCGGCAATCACCGAGGTGCTGCAAACCAAATTTCCGGAGGGCGGAGATCTCAGCGAGGATATCATCGAATTTATAGGAGTGGCTCGTGACCAGCACTGGATCGAACTCGCCTAAGCAACCAGGTCCGCCGCTGTGGTTACTGGCAGAGCTAAGTTATCGCTGCCCGCTGCAATGTCCGTATTGTTCAAACCCGCTGGATTTCGCTGCGATTAAGGATGAACTGCCTACCGAAGACTGGTTGCGCGTGCTAGCAGAGGCGCGACAGTTAGGGGCCGCGCAACTGGGCTTTTCCGGAGGTGAGCCGCTGGTGCGCCAGGACCTCGAAACCCTGGTCGCCGAAGGGCGCAAGCTGGGCTATTACAGCAATCTGATAACTTCCGGCATGGGTCTTAACGAAGCGCGTGTCGGCGCGCTGAAAGCAGCGGGACTGGACCATATACAACTGAGCTTTCAGGCAAGTTCGGAGGATACCAATAATTTTCTGGCCGGTAGCCGCAAGGCGTTTGAGCAGAAAATGAAAATCGCCAAAGCGGTGAAATCCCAGGGTTATCCCATGGTGCTTAACTTTGTGCTGCACCGCCACAACATCGATTACGTCGACGATATTCTCGAGCTATCGGCCGAATTAGGCGCAGACTATGTCGAACTCGCGAATACCCAATACTACGGCTGGGCGCTGCATAATCGACCGGCTCTTATGCCAACGAGCGAACAGTTGCGCGCAGCCGAACAAACGACTAACGCGTTCCGTGAAAAATATCCCGATAAGATGAAGATATTTTTTATCGTGCCCGATTATTTTGAAACACGGCCCAAGGCGTGCATGAACGGCTGGGGTTCGGTATTTCTAACCATCGCCCCGGATGGAATGGCGCTGCCGTGTCATAGTGCGCGGGAGTTACCGATAGAATTTCCCAATGTCAAAAACGTAGGTGTTGCCGATATCTGGTATCAATCGCAGGGTTTTAATTACTATCGCGGTGATGACTGGATGCAGGAGCCGTGTCGAAGTTGCCCAGAAAAAACCAAAGACTTTGGCGGTTGTCGTTGTCAGGCCTATATGCTGACCGGAGATGCTGCTAACGCCGACCCGGTTTGCGATAAGTCACCCCATCATGCGCAAGTCACGCAAGCCGTCGCAGCGGCAGCTCGCCCGGAAAGTGCTGCGATTCCATTAGTGTTCCGCAACTCCGGAAATTCGCAAACACTAATAGCCGGCAGTTGAGGGTAAGATGCGCCTGTCGTTTTTGCTTCCAAGCCGCCAAATCAAGTTGCCGCAGTGGGTTATGCACGCGGTTGTATTGTGCAGCGTATTGACCATCAGCATGCTGGCGGTGCCGGTTGCTCTGGCAGAGTCGTTACCGATCGTACGCGTTGGCGTGCTCAAATATGGCACCGTCAACTGGGAGCTGGCGGTTATCCAGCGCCACGGGCTTGATAAAGCCAATGGTTTCCAGCTGCAAGTCGTCGAACTTGGCTCTCCTAACGCAACCACCGTAGCGCTGCAGGGCGATGCCGTAGATGCCATTGTGTCCGACTGGTTATGGGTAGCCAAGCAAAGAGAAACTCGGCGTCAGTATAGTTATTATCCCTATTCCACGGCGGTTGGCGCATTGTTGGTAAGGCCGGACGCCGGCATTAAAAGTGTGGAAGATATGCGAGGCAAGCTGCTCGGTGTTGCCGGCGGGCCGGTCGATAAAAACTGGCTGCTGTACCGCGCTTACACCAGAAAGCAATATGGCTTTGATCTTGCTGACGTTGTCGAGGAAAAATTTGCCGCGCCGCCGTTGCTGAACAACCTGCTGCTTTCCAGCCGGCTCGATGCGGTTCTAAATTACTGGCATTACAACTGCGTGCTGGAAGCAGAGGGGATGCAGGCGTTGCTCAGCATGGACCAAGTATTAAAGAAGCTGGATATCACTGTGCCTGTGCCCATGCTGGGTTGGGTGTTTGACAACGATTGGGCGCTACAGAATCAGGCTCGCATAAACGGGTTTCTGACGGCGTCGTACCAGGCCAAACGCTTATTGCGAACAGCGGATGCCGAGTGGGACAGCATCCGCGCCATCATGAATGTTGATGACGATGCCGTCTTTCAGCGCTTGCGCGAAGGCTACCGTGCGGGTATCCCCGAGCAGTTTGGCGCGGCTGAAATTGCCGCGATTCAGCACGTTTATTCGCTGCTTGGAGAGGCGCCGAACGCGACCCTGCCCGGCGCTATGTTTTGGCACAACTTTACCATGGCATCTGGCCGTTAGATTTTTGTTGGTCTCTGCTAGAATCTGCCTCTTGATCACCGGTAGCAATTGGAGAATTATCATGAGTAAACTATTTAAAGCAGCGTTGTTGTTGTCTTTCCTGGCAATTGGTCCTGTCCAGGCCGTGCATGCCGCAGAAGAAAAAAGCGTTGACGACTACATGCCAAGCCTGATTACCAAAACGCCTCTCGAAGGGCGTACGCTTGCCATCACAATAGTGAGGAAAACCATAGGGACTATTCAACGAGATCCGGCAATCAAACAAGCTGTTAGAGAAGAGTATAAGGATGATCCTCAATTGTTGATGTATGCAGCGGAGCTGGTTGCAATAGAGTTTAAAACCATTGCTATTGCAAATAACTATTGGCGATAATTTAGCGATGTATCTCAAACCGGCCAGTTTAAAACGCAACGACCTCGTCGCTTGATATTAAACTGCTGGATTATTGCGGCGCTATGAATAACAAGGCCAGGAATAACAAAGCAGGCTATTTTGGCCTGCGAGCGCTGTCGCTGGCAGGTACGGTGGTTCTCTGGCAAGCCGCCGTGCTGCTGTTTCAACCCGATTTGCTGCCAGGACCGCTAATGGTATTGCAAAGTTTATGGACGCATTATCAAACAGGCGAGCTGCTCTACCACCTCGGTGTGACCCTGGGACGGGTGGCCATCAGCTTTGTGCTTGCCATGCTGTTCGGTACCTGCATTGGCCTGCTGATGGGGCATTACCCCAAAGTAGACGCCCTGCTCGATAGTCTGGTTACCATCGCCCTGAACATTCCGGCACTGGTGGTTATTATTCTGTGCTTCATCTGGTTCGGGCTGAACGAGTTTGCAGCGATTACTGCGGTTGTGCTGAATAAAACACCCACCATCATCGTCACGCTCAGAGAGGGCGCTAAGGCTGTGGATTACAGCTTATTGGATGTTGCCCGGGCGTTTCGTGTGCCGCGCTGGCGTACTTTTATAAAAGTTTATCTGCCACAACTTTACCCCTACCTGTTCGCGGCTACGCGCGCCGGTCTGGCGCTGGTATGGAAAATCGTGCTGGTGGTCGAATTGCTTGGCTGCAGCGACGGGGTTGGATTCCAGCTCGGAATCTTCTTTCAATATTTTCAAATTACCAACGTGCTGGCCTACACGCTGGCGTTTGTGGTGGTTATCCTGTTGATCGAAGCGGTGCTTATTCGGCCGTGGGAAAAAGCGGTCATGCGGTGGCGAGTATGATCAGCGTGTCTATCCGCGAGAAACATTTTACCGACCCTGACAAGCCGGTGTTGAAAGATCTCGATTTTTCGGTAGGCAGCGGCGAAATCGTCGCTATTATCGGTCCGTCCGGCGCGGGCAAAAGCACCTTGCTGAATTTGATTTGCGGGCTGGACAAAAAGTTTAGCGGTGACATCTCGCTCAATCGCGCCGACGGCCAACCGGTGCGCTGTGGATTTATGTTTCAGGAACCCAGGTTACTGCCCTGGCTCACGGCATTAGACAACGTGTGCCTTGTCTCTGAAGATAAGACAGCAGGGCGGCAGCGGGCGCAGGAGCTGCTGACAGCGGTGGGCCTGGCTGACGCTGTGGATCTATATCCCAATCAGTTATCGGGCGGTATGCAGCGGCGGGTGGCGCTGGCGCGTGCGTTTCTGCCGGAACCGGATTTTCTGCTAATGGACGAGCCCTTTGTGTCTATCGATCATCCCAGCGCCGCCAAACTGCGGCAATTACTGCACGAACTATGGAAAAATACGCGGCCCACAATACTTTATGTAACCCACAGTCTGAGCGAGGCCATTGTGGTGGCGGACCGACTGTTGTTTTTGTCGAAAGACCCGGCGCGACTGGTGCTGGAGGAAACGATTAAATTACCCAAACCACGCCAATTGGAAGATAATAATGTTAAACAGTTAAAACGAGACCTGCTGCATCAGCACCCTGATCTGTTAACCGGTAATTTGGCAGTGTCGCCAACAATCCGGGGCGATGTTGTAGCGTTGTTGAAACGGGGGGTTTAGTCTACCCTGGTATTGCATAAATTTTCGGCCCAGGACCGCTACGCTCCTTCAATAGCAGAGAGCCTTCAGCGAGTAAAGTAGTCTAGCGCCGTACTCAATTTTTCTGGATATCACGTAGAGTGACTATGCTCAATCCATAAAAATCTCCGTGCGACGCTATAAATACTACTCTTAAAGCCCCTGAACTCGAAAATTTAAGCAATACCAGGGTTTAGTTCCTTCGTAATCACCTTGTCCAGGCCGTGGCAGTTTTTCAGACTCCTATTTACGAAATTATCGGTACCCAATATCGGGCCAAGCCTGGCCTTTGAATAATAAGTTGCAATCTCATTGTCTATACCTTGCTCGACGTAGGCACAATAAGCGGCGGCTTTTTGTTTACGCCCTAACAATTCGAACGTCAGCTCTGGCACCAGCCACGGCGGTGCCGCTGTCGATCGAATGTACGCGCGATAGCTGGACCGGGCACAGTCCTTCAGATACGTCACCTGTTCCGGAACACATTTGATTCTGAATCAACTGAGATGGGTAATAACTCATTTATTACGTTGCACCATAACTGACTAAAAGCAAAATAAGCACAGCAACCATGCTAGTCATAATGGTTGTATCGAGTATGCCGAAGGTGTGATCTTCTGCAATTAATTCCAGTAATACAAAGAACGTGGGAAAAAGAAAAAGCACCAGTAATATCAATGAAACATCAAAAATCATGGGCAATTCGTGATGTACTCCCCCTGTGACTATTTGATAGATGCCGATACAGATAAAGGTAAATGGAAGGATTAACAGTAATACCTGGGTAATTCCTCCAAAAGCATTTGCCAGTGCTATTCCGTATTCTTTTTTACGATGCGTTTTCCACAGAATCACATACTCACTCATTCCTGCAAAACCAGCTAGCAATAACGCTGTTAGCAGCTTATTCAGGCCAATGTCGCTTATCGCAATTTCAGCAAAGCGTGAAATGAGTTCACCGCCAATCACTGACCCAATAATGCCAAGGAAAAATAGCAGCCCGATCTGGCTAAAACTTGATCTCTCTACGCCCGCATAAGGAAGCACAATTCGCTCCTCGGTCTCTTTTTCACTTAACTTCAAGGTACTTTGTATTACTTCTTCCTCTTTAGAATATTCGGTGACCAGCTTATACATATAAACGCTGAAAATCGTTAGTAGAATAGTGCCGAGTACTATTAAATCGGCTGAAGAGAAACTGTCCTTCTGATGATTTGTGGCAGTAAAAGTCAGCATGATCAAGCCCAGGCTGAGTGAAATGCCGGCACCGGCGATTAAAACCTGTGAGCCAACCTCCGTTATCGGTGCAGGCATAATGAATTTTCCAGAATGATTTTTCGGCAGAAAATACGAATACAAGCTGAACACCAGCGTGTTGTTATACAGGGTAATCAGCGCAACAGTGAGTGCTGTTACAGGGCTGATGGGAACCAGAAAGGCTATCACCACCAACTCAGGCAGAGTAGCAAGTATTTCGGTTGCTGTTCCGGCGACGTAGTGTGTCCATTTCAGTCGGGCTGCAAGTTGTTCGGTACTGCTAATCAATGCTTCGCAGGCAGCTTGTAGAATAATTAAACCAATAAAAAGAAATAATCCTGCCCATACCCATTCTGGTAAATTTAGCTGGTAACGCTCAGCGATCAGTAAACCAAGCCAAAGAACGATGCCCAGACTGAACCGGCTCTTCCATAATGGTTTTGCGCTTTTTAGCAGAGCACGCGGTGGGCCAAGTAGCCTGATGGATAAGCGATCCGGGTCAATGCCCGCGTCACGTAACTTATTTTCGGCGACGCGTGGCGCACCTGGTAGACCAACTGAGGCCCGATCTAATGTTACGGGTTTTTCTTTTTCATTATCATTCATGCCTGGTTGATGACTCATTTTGTTAACAGAAAATTTAATCAGAGTTTAACCTATGTGAATTTACGAATCAGAGTTCCTTCAAGCAATATTAATAACATGCCTGCAATCCTTAGAATAAACGAGTTAGATTTTGTTATGCTCTTTCAAAACACAATCAATATTGGATACGCGCTTAAACAGTTTGTTCTTAACACCTTGTTGAAATAAATTCTGTTTTTATGTGCAGCATCAAAGAAAAAGTGTCCGCCATCGCCACGAAAATGGATACTGCTGCGCCTGCGAGATACCCAATAAAGTAAAGCGTTTCGAGCGCAAGCGCAGCGGCCTCCTCCACTTGCTCCAGTTGCCTGGGCCAGGTCAGCAAGTGTGCGCCGGCTTGCGCATTGAAGGGGTCGGCGGCCAGCCATGCCTTGCTCCATTGCAGTACATGGGCAGGCGTCATGTCAGTACTCATTGCCAGCCGCTGCGCGACGCGAGAACCCAGGTTGAGCACCTGTTGCCGTTCGCCAGTAAGTCAGCGTTGAAACAATGCCTCATTCGGCAAATCAATGGCGTCCAACAGCGCTTCCTGCAGCTAGGCAGCTATCGCGGTAAGTAATGGCACTTAAATAGGCGGCTAGACCGGCCTGAACAGAGTGAAAATTTCCGGGACACGCCGTGAATCCGTCCCTGGAGGCTCTATCCCTAGCGTCCCTGCTAGGGAAGGTCCCGGAAATTCTCCCTCTATTCAGGCCTCTGCAGCCTCGATTGGCCTT
>JBBKXJ010000290.1:0-3789 GCA_037969395.1 Pseudomonadales bacterium | reverse complement strand
GTGAGTTTCAAATTAGCTGCCGGAGTTCGCCGCCAGCGCTTTGCTAATGCGTGCTCTGAGCTGCGGCACCACTTCCTCAGCAAACCACGGGTTTTTTTTAAGCCACCCGTTATTGCGCCCACTGGG
Source organism: Pseudomonadales bacterium (assembly GCA_037969395.1). GTDB lineage: Bacteria > Pseudomonadota > Gammaproteobacteria > Pseudomonadales > JAUIET01 > JBBKXJ01. The sequence goes on along the minus strand of JBBKXJ010000290.1, from coordinate 3,663 downwards.
ATGCGGCAGCGGCGCAAGCTGCGGCGCGAATTCCTGCCAGGCTTTAACTGTGTCAGTCAGCGTGCGCTTTTTGTGTTGCGGCAGATGCCAATTCTGCGCGTAGCGGCCTATGGCCAAAGTGAGTTCAATATTGGGCATCGCCTCCAGCAGCGCGCGCCGCCACGCCGGCGCGCATTCAGGTCGCGGCGGTAGATCTCCCGAATTGCCGGTACCAGGGTAGCAAAACCCCATCGGTAATATCGCAATTTTTGTCGTGTCGTAGAAAGTCGTGGCATCGACTCCCATCCAGTTTCGCAGCCGTTCGCCGCTCGCATCGTCGAACGGAACACCCGATAAATGCGCCGTTTTACCCGGTGCCTGACTAGCGATAAGAACGCGTGCTACAGGTCCGCACTGGATAATCGGTCGCGGGCCCAACGGCAAGTGCGGTGCACACAGCCGGCACGCGAGAGCGTCGTTTTTTAGTTGATTAAAGTCAGGGTTAGCGTTATTCGTGATCATCTTATTTGTGCGTTAGATCGCGGGGGCATATGGGTCGCAACGCGTTATCATACACCTTGCTGGCAAAAATACATTGCAGACCGATCGCGCCTTATCGCGTCTGTTAAACAAAGTTTGGCCACGCACGATAGGAGCAATGCAACAGCCCAACGGCGGCAAGTAGTGCTATCACTTGCACATTACATATAATCACGTAACTCACTCGGCGCTATTGGGAAAAATTTTGGCCACGAAAAAGAGATCTCATAAAACATCACGTCCCAAACCGGTTGGCTGGAATACTACCGACGCAGACGAAATTGCGCGCCGTGTGGTGCGTGCCGAGACAGAGCCTTTCAAAATCAAGACAGCCGATGCCGACAAATCGGTGTTTTCTGACTGGCTGGTGATTGGTGCGAGTAGCGCAGCCTACCGGGTAGAGTTTCGCGCCATGAATAGCGCGATAAACAGTTGCGGCTGCAAGGATTTTCAGGTCAACCGGCTCGGCACCTGCAAACACATCGAGGCCGTGCGGCGTAAATTTGCCAGCCGCAAGCGCAGCGAGTTGGAGCAAGGTCATGCCCGCGTTGAGATTTATCTTGACCGGCGCGATAACACTGTCAATGTCAGTTTCCCGGAACGCATGCGAAAGCACACGCGGGCCAGACAGGTAGTGACCGGCTTTTTCGATGCAGCCGGTAAACTACGCGGCGACCCCCTGCAATCGATGGCGGTGTTGCAAGGTAAACTGAGCGACGAAACCGCTCGCGTGCGCCGCCAGGTGCGTATCTCTCCGCACCTCGAACAGTGGCTGTTGAAATTGCAACAGGCCGCAGACCTGCGCACAGCGCGACGGCGCTTCGAGCAGAGCTTGCAGCGCGGAGGGGCCAGTTTGGACGTTACCAAACTGCCGCTCTACCCCTATCAGCAGGAAGGCATGCTGCATCTGGCCTTCACCGGCCGCGCGCTGCTGGCCGACGAAATGGGGCTGGGTAAAACCGTGCAGGCCATCGCCGCCAGTGAATTACTGCACAGACTGCACTCTATCGACACAGTGTTGGTCGTGTCTCCCGCCTCGCTAAAAAGCGAATGGCTGGAGCAAATCGGTAAATTTTCCGACCGGCGAGCGCTAATCATTCAAGGCATGCGTAGGCGCCGTTACCAGCTTTACCAAAAGCCGGCGTTTTATTATTTGGCAAATTACGAACAGATGCTGCACGACAAGGACTATATCAATGATGAGTTAAAGCCGGACCTGATCATTCTCGATGAGGCGCAGCGCATCAAAAACTGGCAAACTAAAACCGCAGCGGCCATTAAGCAGTTACAAAGCCCGTACGCCTTCGTGTTGACCGGCACGCCACTTGAAAACCGCATCGATGAGATTTATTCCATCACCCAGTTTCTCGACCCCGAGCTGCTCGGACCCCTGTTTCGCTTCAATCGCGAGTTTCATCAGCTGGATGACCGAGGCGTGGCGGTTGGCTATAAAAATCTGGACCGTCTGCACGAACGACTGCGGCCCATTATGCTGCGCCGCCGTAAAGATGATGTGGAGGGCGAGCTGCCCGAACGCAGCCTGAAAAACTATTTTGTACAATTAAACGGTGCGCAGCAGGAACAGTACGCCGAGCATGAGGTCACCGTGGCGCAGCTGGCACAGCTGGCAAAAAAGCGCCCCCTCACAAAAGAGCAGCGCCAGCTGCTGATGATGTCGCTGGCCTGTATGCGCATGGCCTGCGATACGCCGTATATCCTCGATAAGAAAACGCGCCTGTCGCCCAAACTGGACGAGCTGGAAAAGCTGCTGGAGGAGTGGCTTGCCGACCCGGCGTGCAAGATTATTGTGTTTTCCGAATGGGAGCGCATGCTGACCTTGCTGGCCGAACGTTTAAATCGTAGCGGAATCGATTACGCCTGGCACACCGGCAGCGTGACGCAGAAACGGCGCCGTGAGGAAATCAATCGTTTTAAAAACAGCCCCGATTGTCGTTTATTCCTGGCCACCGACTCGGCCGCGACCGGGCTGAATCTGCAAGTCGCGCGCGTGGTGGTGAATCTGGATCTGCCGTGGAATCCCGCCAAGCTGGAACAGCGCATCGCTCGCGCCTGGCGCAAACACCAGAAGCAGCCGGTAGCGGTGCTTAACCTGATCAGTGAAAACACCATCGAGCATCGTATGCTGGACGTGCTGCAGCATAAAACCGGGCTGGCCGAGGAGGTTGTAGACGGTGCCGGCAACATCACCGCGATGGATATCTCCGCCGGCCGCGGCTCGTTTATGCAGCGGCTTGACGACCTGCTCGCTGAGGCAGCGCCGCCGCGTTCGCCACTGCAGCAATTTACCCAAAACCTTGTTGTTGATCACGCGGACCGGATAAATCATCTTGAACAGCGCGGTGACGCCATACTCGCCGTGGTGGACAAGGTCGACAGCGAGCTAGCCAACCATTTTAACCAGCGTTTGCAAGAGCACCACGGCGCGAACCCGCCGCAGTTGGAATTGCTCGACCGCGCAACCTTCGAGATTTTACAACGGCTTGCCGCAGCCGGCGTTATCCAGTTCACGCACCCACCTGACGAGCAGGTCTACGACGCGCAAAGCGACAGCAACAAGGCAGCGCACGAGCAGCAACGCCGGCAAGCCCTGAGTCGCAAACACCTCAAAGCGGCGGCAGAAAAACAGCGTATGAGCCAGCTGCTGGCCAACGGCGGTTTTATTAGCGAAGCGCTGCCCCCCTTAAGCGAGGCGCTAAACCAGGCGCTGACCGCAGCGGCTGTCGCGGGCGGAACAGCAAACGGTGACACGCTTTCAATCGCCCAGATCGGCGAGCTGCAAACGGCCTACAAACTTCCCGCCGATACCGTAGCAACGACCGCTGCACTGCGGCATGAAAGCGCCGGTCTCGGTGAGCAAGCGGCCAAAGACACGATCCAATCCGCGACTGAGATTCTGCGTGTGATCGAAGTAGCGTTGAGTGAGTAAAATAGGGGTTAAAATAGGGGTCAGATCGCTTTATTTTTAACCAGCCGTTCTATCAGGACCAAAATGACTGGTCGAAATTAAAGCGATCTGACCCCCTGCAACGAGCGTTGCCATGCTGCTATGATTTGTTACAGTCGGGATTGCCGCGTAATCGGGTACCTTGTAGCAGATGGCGGCAAAGCAATGTCCGCGTTGAT
>JBBKXJ010000289.1:0-3189 GCA_037969395.1 Pseudomonadales bacterium | reverse complement strand
GCTAAATAGACAAAAAGTTGAACGCGAATTCTTTCGTCGCTTAAACAGCGTGATTGAGCCTGCCGTTCGTAAGGGCATTGGATCACCACGGTTCTCACCCACAACACTGATTGTGTTGGAGAGCATCGGTTTCAAATCAGGAATGCCAAGGCGAACTCCGCTGTTGGCGACGCGATTGGGCTCGCATGTTCTCATCAGCACTTTTCGAGGAGAACGCTCGTTCTGGGTACGCAATTTGGTGCAACAACCGCATATACGCTTTTACCTTGGTGGCCGGGCTCGCAAGGCGGATGCCTTTGTGATAAATGCAGGGAAAGACAGCGTTACAACGGACGAGTTGCCCGCTACGATTCGTCTGATCACCCGCTTGCTCAGGCCTTACACCAAATTGGGTTGGGTTTTTGCCGTACTCGCACCGCCAGTCGCTGACATCGAACGCGCGCCTGCTCTGCTACCCTAAAAAGCGGGCCATTAATTTTGCGGTACTGACGACTCAGTCGTAAATAACAGATCGCGTAAGCGCTGCGGGGCGCTGGTCACCGTGTAGTCGTCATGCACAAAATGCAACGGTTCCTGCACTGCCTGCCTGCAACCCGCTTCTAACTTCTCCTGGCCAGCGGCGGGAGCACATTGTGGTCGGGCACGAATGTGCGCATGCTGGCTGCTTCTGCAACATTGCGTGCGCTCTGTGAGCGATGCGCAGAATTTCTTCGTTAGTGTCTTACAACTTTGATGACCGCTTGATGAGTCGATCATTTTTATATGTTCGGCATCGCTTGCAGTGTCCTTTTTTGCAGCTCGCGAATTGGTTTTCGAACAGACTCGATTTTCCACTCGCCTCGCTTCGAACCCCTACGTACGACCAGTTGCTGGCTCCAACTGAAGGCGCGATAAATTCGATTACTAATAAACTGAATGACGCCATTCAATTCAGGCTCGACATTTTTGTGGGTTATTCCAAACAGCGCCCTCCAATCTCGCATTGACATTGATTTGTGGTTTATATAATATATATAATATTATTAATTGTTGCGTAGCCCGGTGTAGTGGCGGCAATGAACAATTAGCGCTCATCTCGGTTTTTACTATGCGGTTACGCAACTAAGTCACTGGGGATCTACTTCAAAAATCATGAATCGTAAATTCAGACGAAACAAGATTGCCGCGACGGACGACCGAGACATGGTGGAATCCATCATCGATGCGGGCGTCGACGTGGTTCGACTCGATTTTTCCGACAGTGAGCCGGAAAACGTTGCAGGGAGGGGGTAGATAGGTGAATACATCTACAATGTATCCAAGCCTCGCTGGTGAGGCAGTGTTTATCACCGGCGGCGCGACCGGAATCGGTGCTGCGATGGTGGAGGCGTTCGCGCTGCAAGGCGCCAAAGTCGGATTTATCGATCTGGACGCAGATTCCGCGGCGCAGTTGGCAAGCAAGGTGGAGAGTCAAATAGGCAGCCGGCCCTGGTTTCAAAAAACCGATGTCACCGATGTGCCTGCGTTGCAAGCAACTATCAATGCAGCCATCGACGAATTGGGGCCCGTGTTGGCGCTCATTAATAACGTTGCCAACGACACGCGCCACTCGCCGATGGAAGTGTCAGCACAAGCGTGGCACAAATGTATGGCAGTGAATTTAGATGCAAGCTTCTTTGCCTCTCAGGCGGTATTTCCGGGCATGCAGGATAGAGCCCGCGGTTCGATCATAAATTTCAGTTCCATTAATGCCATTCTTGGGCCGGTCAACATGCCCGGTTATGTGACGGCTAAGGCGGGCTTGATCGGCATGAGCAAGGCGCTGGCGCGGGATTTCGGTGAGGCGGGCGTTCGAGTGAATACAATTCTGCCCGGTTGGGTAGTGACTGAGCGTCAGCTGGACAAATGGCTAAGCCCCGAAGCGGAGGCCGAGTGGATGCAGCAGGTAGCGCTCAAGAAGCGCCTGTTACCCGCAGACGTCGCGAATCTCGCATTGTTTTTGGCGGCCGACGATAGCGCCATGATCACCGGGCAGAGTTTTACCATCGATGGCGGCAGAACCTGAGCTGATGAGCGCTAACCTCTTTATCGCCGGCGACTGGGGCACCAGCAATCTGCGCTTGTATCTATGCGAGTATCGCGAGCCTGGCCGGTCGCTGATTGTCGACACCCTTGGCGGCCCCGGTGTGAGTCAAGTACGCGGTGAATTTGAGGAGGTATTTTTTAGTCTGGTGGGTGACTGGATTGCCGAACGGGGAGCTATGCCTGTCATTATCTCCGGCATGGCAGGCTCCACCATCGGCTGGAAAGAAGCGCCGTATTTATCATGCCCGGTGGATATCGCTCAACTTGCACAAGGCCGGGTGACATTCGAGGCACGCGGCCTGGACTTTTCAATCATTGCCGGCCTGCAAGCAAACAACCCGTTAGGCGCGCCCGATGTCATGCGCGGCGAAGAACTGCAGCTATTGGGTTGGCTACAGGCGAACGGTGCAGATGATGGGTCAGCGCGACTGTTTGCACTGCCTGGAACGCATAACAAATGGGCGTTGCTAAGGCACGGTCGGGTGGAAACCTTTCTGACGGCGTTGACGGGTGAGTTATTCACGCTGTTGAAAGACCATAGTGTATTGATAGCCGATCGCAGCGTTAAGGATTTTGACGAAAACGCGTTTATTCAAGGCGTGGAGGCTATCGAGCAATTGGGTGACGCGCATCTGCTTCATGCGCTGTTTGCGACTCGCAGCCGTCAAGTGCTGGGCGAGATATCTGCCGCGCAAGGCGTGTCCTACCTTTCCGGATTGTTGGTGGCAGCGGACGTGATTGGTGCGATCCGGCTGTTCCGCAAGGCGACACCTGAAATTACGTCGGTAACCCTGATCGGCGAGCAGCGCTTGAGCGAATATTATCGGCTGGTGCTCGACCGCCTGGGTGTTCAGGTGCAAACGACAGACAGCGCACAGATTGCTATCGCCGGTTATGAGGCAATCTACAAACACCTCTACATAAAGGATTCTGCATAATGGTCAATAAACTGGAGAGTTGGTTTGAGCGTATGCCCGTGGTGGCAATATTGCGCGGCGTACGACCCGAAGAGGTGGCTGACATTGGCGAAGCCGTGTATAGCGCCGGTATAGGCATCATAGAAGTTCCGCTCAATTCACCGCAGCCCCTGGTCAGCATAGAACGTCTTAGCAGCGCGATGGGCGA
>JBBKXJ010000288.1:0-4914 GCA_037969395.1 Pseudomonadales bacterium | reverse complement strand
GGCAAAATCGTATCGTCTTTTGTAAAAGATATAATCATGCCGCCGCTTGGCTTCCTTATTGGCGGGGTAGATTTTACCGACCTCAAACTGGTATTAAAGGCCGCCGAAGGTGAAGCGGCCGCCGTGACGCTGAAATATGGTGAATTTCTGCAGACCTTGTTTGACTTTATCATCGTAGCATTCGCTATCTTTGTGGCGATTAAGGCAATGAACTCGTTGAAGAAGTCGACTGAGGAGGATGAAGCGCCGTCTGAAATACCAAAGGACGTGGCGCTCCTTACCGAAATCAGAGATTTGCTTAAAAAGTAACCTTTATAGTGGCTGCTATAGTGGCTGCGACGGTGTATTCTGCAGCAGCCAATCATACTTATTTACGGATTTCTGACTGACGCTTCCGGCCGGGATGCACTACACTATAAGTCGGACGACCAAATAGCCCGCCGTTATACGCTTCTCACGCTTCCCGGAGTTCAATTTGACCAGATCAATAGCCTTCCTGATCTTAAGCATCAGCATTCTGGCTGGCGCGCAGGCCTTTACCGCCACTAGCGCCGACAGCGAACAAACAGGCATTTCCTACAGCAAGGCGCAGGCGAAAACTGCCAGGGAGATCATCGATCGTTTGACTCGCTATCATTATCAGGAATTGCCGTTTGACGATGACCTGTCGTCAACGTTACTTGACCAGTATTTGGAAAATCTCGACCCGGGTAAAAGCTTTTTCACGCAGCAAGATGTCGATAGCTTTGAAAAATACCGTTTGACTCTCGATGATCAACTCAAAAAAGGCGACCTGGCCCCGGGGTTTGCAATATTCAGCCGCTACCAACAACGTCTGGTCGAGCGTCTGGAAAAAAATCTGGCACAGCTGCCGCAGCAGATAAAGAACTTTGATTATAAAAAAGATGAAGAGCTGACACTTGATCGGGCGGATATGCCGTGGCCGCAAAGCGCAAAAGAGGCCGACGACGTGTGGCGCCAACGCGTTAAAGCGAGCGCACTGAGCCTGAAGTTGGCAGATAAGAAACCTGACGAGATTGAAAAAGTATTAAGTAAACGCTTCGCTGGCCAGGTAAAGCGTTTGCAGCAAATGAACAACGAAGATGTGTTTCAGGTTTTCGTCAATTCGCTGGCCCAGCTGTACGATCCGCATACGAGCTATTTGTCACCGCGCAATTCCGAAAATTTCAACATTAATATGAGTTTGTCGCTGGAAGGTATTGGCGCGGTGCTGCAAAGCGAAGACGAATATACCAAGGTAGTGCGGCTGGTACCGGCCGGCCCTGCTGACAAACAAGGCGCTATCAAGCCTGCTGACCGCATCATTGCCGTTGGCCAGGGGGACAAGAAAAACCTGGTCGACGTCGTCGGTTGGCGACTTGACGAGGTCGTCGATCTGATTCGTGGGCCGAAAGGCACCAAGGTGCGTCTGCAGGTGATTCCCGCTGGTGCTGCCAGCGAGGACGAAACTAAACTGGTGACCATTGAACGCAATAAGGTCAAACTTGAAGAGCAATCTGCTCAAAAAGAAGTCATCGAACTGGTGCAAGGCGATCAGCTGTATAAAATCGGGGTGATTGACATCCCCGCCTTTTATATTGATTTCGAGGCGCTACGACGCCGTGACCCGAATTACAAAAGCACTACCCGTGACGTAAAGCGCCTGATTGATGAACTGGTTGCCGAAGGCGTTGCCGGTATTATCGTAGACCTGCGCGACAATGGTGGCGGCTCGTTGCGCGAGGCTAACGCCCTGTCGCGGCTGTTTATAGACTCTGGGCCCACAGTACAGATTCGGCACGCCAATTCGCGCGTCGACCGCGAACCGAAATCACGCTCCAACGGCGCCTATTACGACGGCCCGCTGGCAGTCGTTATCAACCGCCTGAGCGCATCAGCATCAGAAATTTTTGCTGCGGCCATTCAGGACTATGAGCGCGGTGTCATTGTCGGTAGCCAGTCATTCGGCAAAGGCACGGTGCAGTCGCTGAGCCCGCTAACCGAAGGTCATCTGAAACTGACCGAGTCAAAGTTTTACCGCGTCTCCGGTGATAGCACGCAACATCGAGGCGTTATTCCTGACGTACTGTTTCCGGAGCTGTATGACACCGACGAAGTGGGTGAGAGCGCGCTGGAGAAAGCGTTGGCATGGGATACAATCCATGCCGTGCCACACCGCAACTACTACCCCATCGCCAGCATTCTTGGCGCGCTGAATGAGCAACATGGTGTTAGAGCCAAGGCTGATCCTGACTTTATATTTCTACAAGACCAAATCGCTCTGCTGGCGAAGGCACGGCAGCGCAAAACGCTGTCGCTTAACGAAGCGGTGCGTCTGAAGCAGAAAGCGGCAGATAAAAGTGCAGAATTGTCGATAGAAAATAAGCGTCGCAGTGCCAAAGGTCAGGAACTTTTGACCGAGTTGGACGACGAGACCGAAGAAGAAGACGCGGTGTCGCAGGCAGAGGTGGCCGAAGATAAAGACGATGATGACGCCCCCGATGCCTTCCTGCAGGAAGCTGGCAATATATTGCTCGACTCTATTATGCTGTTCAAGCAGCACGTTGTCAGTCAGTCACCGACTAGCTGACGGCTCTCCCCCTACGACAAGCTGACGGCTCTCCCCCTACACTGCGCAGCCTGGCAGTAAAACTTCTCAAGCATTGCTGCCTGGTCGCTGCTTAATCAGCCAGGCTACAGCTAGTATGCGCTTAGCCTCAGGCAGTTAAACGTTCCCGAATTAGTTTGCCCGCCGCCAACTTTTGGCGGTAAACTAATGGCCTGGATTAAAAAAAACAGCACAATAATTCCAGAAAACCCACGCCACAGGACGCCTTTCACCATGCATAATCTTGACGACAAAGTGATTTATATTTTTCCCGGCCAAGGCTCACAATACGTCGGTATGGGCAGCGATATACACGCCGACTACGCCAGTGCGCGCGCAGTCTACCAGCAAGCCAGCACTGCGCTGGGTTTTGATATGGCCGAACTGTCGTTCAAAGACCCCGAAGACAAGTTGAACCGCACGCAGTTTACGCAGCTAGCCCTGCTGACCCACTCCATTGCCTGCCTACGCGTTTTTGAAGACCTGACAGATAACATGGTGACGCCCTTTGTGTGTGCAGGGCATAGCCTTGGCGAATACTCTTCCCTGGTCGCCGCTGGCGCACTGACGTTTGAAGATGCGTTGCAGCTGGTCAAAAAACGCGGCGAGTTGATGGCGGAGCACGGTCGGGGCAAGATGGTTGCCTTTCCGATGGATTTAGATACGGTGCGTTCCTTTGTTAGCAGCTACTACTGCGGCGTTGGCGGCTGCAATCTACCGCAGCAAACAGTCGTTGGCGGCACCGAAGAAGATCTACAGGCAGTCGTCGAGCACGCGGCCGAACATTTCTCCAAAAAAGGCACTTTTCTCAACACCGAAGGCGCGTTTCACACCTATCTTATGACCAAGGCCGCTGAAGAATTTCGACCACATCTGGAGGCAACCCCAATGGTTGCGCCCAGGGTTAAAGTGGTTTCCAATTATTCGGGCAAATATCACGCTGATGACCCTGCCCGCATTAAGGCTCTACTCTTTTTTCAACTATTCAATCCGGTTAAGTGGATCTGGGGCATGCAGCGCGTGTTACAGGACGACGTACAAACAATTATTGAGTTTGGCGGCGGCATAGGGAGCGGCGAAACACCGAGTGACAAACGCCCCAACCTGGCCGGCATTACCAAAAAAGCTATGAAAAGTGTCAATCGCTTTGGGCGTTATATTCCCGCCATTAATAGCGTGACACTAAAGCAATGCGCAGCTATGACCAAAGGCGTAGATGGCAAGCATTTTTATTTAATGATTCCAACCGAGAATGGAGACATCGCCAAAGGTGATATGGCACTGGCAAACATGGTCGACAGACTGGGTTTAGCCACCGTCGTGCAGGTTGTGTGTGCGCCAGCAGATCAGCATATGCAAACTTTAAAGAAGCTGGACTCAAAAGCCGAAAGCCCCAAAGCATGTCTGTGGGTGCGTGAGAGAGATCAGGCGGCGGGTACGGCACACTATGAAGGTGATATTGAAACTGCGCTAAACGAACTCAAAGAGCCAGTGGCAGCGCTGGCTTAATGCGTTAGCGCTGGCTTGGGCCAGGCTGCCCCCTACTTTTCTGATACAGCCTCACGCGTTTTGTTGGTGCTTATTCAACCGGCTCAATACGCTCGCTGGAAGGTGCCTTCTGCCCTCTCAACTCTTTGGCTCTTTCGATGTCAATTGGGTAGAACTTGCCCAGCCCACACGAAGCACCGCGTGAAAAGCCAAAACCGATATTGTCTAACGCGGTAATGATGTCGACGTTACACAGTTGGCTCAACGAAGTTTTGTACATAAAGCTATCAGCCCGGAACAATCCGGGACATTTGCGTGGCAACTTATTGATGTAGACTTTTTTGCCGCGCATGTAGAACAGAATATTGTAATCATCCAGCACATGAGTGCGATCGATCCTCGTCAGACTGACACAACGCTCGCTGTTGTCTTCCACATGCTCATCGGTATCATCTACACCAAATACTGCCACGTTAAACATCACAGCAGCTACTGCGGTTACGAATAAGCCGCCGCGCTTGATTGCGTTTTTCATTGAACTCTCACTGTATGGCCAGCCTCAGTTTCGTAGCATAACGCAAACACTAAGGTGTCTATTGTTTAGTCGTAACACATAGCGCGCCGGCAAAGGAAGTAAAGCACTCTGACATGTGAAAATGCCTTCGACATGCCTGCTTGTGTTTCACCGCACGCTATACTTGACTAATTTAGTAGGTTATTGCATTCTACTGTTTTCGGTTAACCGCTGACTGCAGCAGAAAACTCATGCATTTAACCACCAAAGGCCGCTACGCAGTAACCGCCATGCTGGATCTGGC
>JBBKXJ010000287.1:0-4827 GCA_037969395.1 Pseudomonadales bacterium | reverse complement strand
ATTTTCATGATCAATGATACCTTTCGTGGGAAAACCAAAAGTATCGCTGGTTATTTATTGTGTTAAAAGGCTACCAGGAGCTGCCCCCCGGAATTTTATGCTCTCGATCTTCTGAGAGGGCGTGACGGATTCTGTATGTGCTTGGTAAACCAAGGGGCTCAAAAACCCATTTTGAATCGACCGGTTGAGCGCCAGTATTAATTAAAGTGAGGGTTTTTTGCTCCCGACTATATTCGAGAAAAGCCTCCGGTTTTAAGGCACTGCCTATCCGCTTTTCCATGCTTTTCCTGTTTTATTCTAATTTGTTCATCTAGGTGACCGCGCCAATCCGGGGGCTATGCTCGTGTGCTCAAAAAAACTCATCCGTATCGAGATTTCAACATCATAACATCTATTGTATGTGTCACTGTGCCTTTTTGGCTTTCCTCGAATGAGGCCTACAATTGGCTGAATATTTCTAATCGGCGGTGAGGATTGTTATGGATTAGGTGCACATACTGGCATACATTACCGGGACGGTGGACTAGGAGGGTTCTGTCGCAAACCGGTGGGTACAAGGCCACCCTTTATACACAGTTATCCAGTATCACAGCTTTCGGTTAGCGTATGATTAGTTTCATAGGTCGTCATCACCAACGGGGGTATTGTCAACTTAATGAGCTGAGGGCAGAAAACAATTGTTTTACGCGGTCAATTCACACTAACCCAGGCCAGCAGGCATAGGTATTCTGTTGCCAGATCGCAAACGCTCGATCACGAAAAGCGCGGTAATTCTTTGCACTCATTAGGTGACGCTGGAGTCGAAACCGATTGTTCACCACGCCATGGAAGGAGGGGAATCGCTGCGCTTGTCGTGACGATTTGAAGCGCCGTATCTTTCGTTCACTTTGTCGGGTGGGCTGGTGGGACAGTTCGGCTCGATTGTTTTCATACCGATCAGTGACATGGGGTGTCGCCGGCGACAGTTGTTTCAGGGCAGCTCGGTAGCTGCGGAGCTTATCGGTGACTATCTTGCGTGGATTAATCCCCATTTTTCGAAATAGCGACGAAAGAAGCGTAAAGCGGCTTGTCTATTGCGGCGGCGCTGGACCAAGATGTCGAGTTCATCGCCCTCTTGGTCTACGGCCCGCCACAGCTAGTGTTGCTCGCCTCGAATGTTGATAAAGACTTCATCCAGATACCAGGTGTCGCCCGGTTGACCCGCAGATTTTTGAAGCTTTATTGCATAGTTAGATGGAAACGTGAGGCACCATTGCCGAATAGTTTTATAGCTAACCTCCACACCACGGGCGGCCAGAAACTCTTCAACCTCTCTCGGGCTGAGAGAATAACGGTAGTACAGCCAGACCGCGTGGCTGATCACCGCTTCTGGGAATCGATGGCCTTTATACGCTGTGAAATTCTTTGTCATTCCGGTATTCTGATTTATTAGGTATTAAGTTGACAATACCATCATGGGGCAGGAAACCACTCTCCCGACGCCAGCAATACTGGCTTGATCATCTGACAGCAGCAGCGGCCAGTGACGGCACTTTGGTGGATTTCGCATTAAACACGCTCTGACAGATCTATTTTACATTGGCTGAAGTTTGATATAACTTGGTGCTGACTTAACAAAAAGAAATAAGGCAGTGCAACTAATGAAATCTCATATCCGCGTATTTGAATTGGCTTTGGTCGTCATGGCGTTAACTGGTTGTGTTACCACTGATTCGGGATCTACATCCCAGCCTGGTGCCGACCACTCATCTGTTCCACCAGCTACAGCAACGGAACATGAAAATCCGCCACCGGTAACAGTAGAAGAGCCGATGATAGCGGATGATAACGCCTACTACGTTATGTGTGGAGGTAAGGTCAAAAGGCTGGAAAATATTCTGCAGCCTATTGTTGACAATTTGGTTGCGCAGAAAATTCCCTATACTCAAGACCCCGCAAACGAGTGGCGTGATTGTTCAGGGAATTTCCTGCGCTTGACGAGCTACGTTGCGTCTGAATGCTCTGAGCAGCAGGATAATTTAATTGCGCCGCCCGGGATAAAAGACTACCTACCGGGAGGCGATAATGTGGGCCCAGGAAATGTCACGGCTCGTTCATCTCGATCCGTTGCAAAATGGTACCAAATGAAAGGGCGCTTTACGCCCATCTACTACGATGGGGTGCAATCGCCCAGCCAGATTCCGGCCGATCTACATAAATACAGAAATCGCATCCGCCCCGGTGCGGTACTCTGGTTTTCACGCGGCAGGCCAATATCTGCAGACGGCCTAGATGCGTTATTCCAGAAAACCAGTTCGGGCACTCACATCAATCATATGGGCACGGTAACCGCCGTTGAGCGGAACGAAAGTGGCGATGTGATTAGCTTCGAGATGTTCCATGGTCGTACTAAAACAAAGCCAGCGTCTGTCACTCGAACACACTTCTGGAAATGGCCCGATAAGTACTTGCAGGGTGGCGCTAAGGAATACCCCTCCTTTGGTTATTGGGGGCAGTCACTGGTAGGAATAGCGACATTAGCTCCCGTCGTGACGATGACAGCGGCCGCAGTAAATTCGAATTAAATGTATGGCAAAATCCTTAGTATCCCCATATGTTGTTGAACACCCAGAAAACTGTAGTTGATACAACCTTGCTAAGGCGACACATCATGATAGGAATAAGATACCTATTGGTCAGCTTTTTTGTAGTCTTCACGCCACTCGCTACCATCGCCGCCGATGAAATCAAGCAAACTGCAAGTCCTGGAGGATCTGCCTTTGGTGGGGGCCGGTCACGATTCATGTAAAATCAGCCACTTTGACCCCCGCGCCTCGATTTAGAACAGTTGATGCGCCTGCCGCGAGCGTTGCTTTTTAAACTTCAGGTGATATTCCCCTGGCAGGTCGAGGTGTCCTCTGCGGTACGGTGCAATCCCTCCGAGCATCTCGGCAGTGATTTCAAGCCCCTCTTTGCGCAGGCGTCTGATTACCTTCGTCATGCTGTTGACGTTATGTAATATCACGAGATTGGCAACTAAATGGTTGTAGTTGATCATTTTTTTTTGTTCATGCTGGAGGTTTTCTTGGACCTCCCCATTGTTGTAGAAAAAGATCCATTTGACGAAGTCATTGAAGGCTTCACTTTTGCAGGTAGCGACCTGCATCATTTCCCTCATCTTGATGTCGGTGATGTACTCCATTAGATACTGGGTACGGACAACGCGGCCCAGTTCCCTGAAGGCATAGTAAAGTGAGTTTCGGATACCGCGCTCGCCCAGGCGTGTGCTGTGCGTTTTCTTAATCTTAATAGTAAATCAACAAATGGGCGACGCTTCTGTTTTGGCTGTGGCCTCGTAGAATAACTAAATGCGTGAACATCTCAGCTTGATAATCCAACTCCTATTCACTCTCGCGAAGCTCTGTAAGCCGGGCTGGGGCAAGGCGGTGATGGTTTTGCCATTGTTGCCCTCGCTACTAATCTTAATCCATTATGCGCAATGCATAATTCAAATCAAGGTATTTCAGTATACCGAGCGTGTCATCGTCCGTTGCTTGCCGGTCGATCTGTTTTAAAACGTCCGCCAGACTCGACGCGGGCAATCTGCCCAAATATGCAGCGCTATGACGCGTGCCAATGCCTGTCAAAAATACGAGGTGCACGGGACCGTCCGAGCGCTCCAGCGTCGTACAGAACCCGGTAAGACAATTAAGTAATGAACGCATTAAGGCCACGTCGCTTTTTTGTATCAACACGCCATTACGGTCATTTTGGAAATCCGGGTTTCTCCAAGGCCCGAAAGGTGCCACGTCGCGTAGCGCGATCTCGGTCATTGGCGTCAATAGAACACTCGGAACATCCTTCGTTTGAAAGCCGCTCCAGGTGAACTTAATCCCTGCGTGCGGAAGGTCTTGCTTCATGGCGTCAAGCACGTCTTCGCTCACCACCATCATAGACTTGTTCGTGAAGCGTTTCAGTTTCTTGAGCTCGATCTTTTGTTTTCTTTCAGTGCGCCGACCGACGCCATCGTATGCGACTGCCTTCGGCGTTCCCTTTATCTTTTTACGGACACCGGCTGGTACTATCTCGCCGAATGGGTCAGGCTTCTTTCCTTCCGATTTAGCGTCTTCCTTCACGCGGTCTGGGCAGAACCAGCGAAACTCATCCGTGCCCTTGATTTTACGCGTATGATTTCGGATGAATGCCACGAGTGCTCGACTGAACGCGTTGGAAGGCTTTTCAATCTTCTTACTGATCAGCGTGATATGACCAGGATCTTTTGCCGTGCCCACTGCCTTCCACCGAACGCACCCCAGAACCTCGCAGGTGTCGCCGCAGATCGCGCAGGTCTCGAAAATGTATTCGATCCGAGCAATGCCTTTTTTGGCGTGCTTCAAGAACAGGGTTTTTAGGGTTCCAGTTGGCGAGTTTTTGCCCACCGGTGCTTAGTCAAGCATCAGTGTTGGTGGCATGTATAAGAAAGTGCTGCTTAAGCGGCGCACTGGAAGCGTTCGAAGCCGAGCAGCTCGAGCCAATGTGGATGGGATTTTCCCGATAATATTTCGGCGGGTGTCCTCCCTTTTCGTTCCGGTCTTGCGCTGCGAATGAGGGGCTTATGGTTTAGGAAATATCTCAGTAAATCCAAGTAGCCATGATCAATTTCTCTGCGGTTTTCGATAGGCTTTCTGACGCGGCCGTTTAGATTTTCAACTATCGAGCTTGTTCTTTCCGTTGTGTCCATCACGCCCAACACAGCGTCTTCCACTTCGTCAAAACGATCATCCAGTTCGAGCAGCAAGGGCAGTGATCGAAAATAATATTGATCGCTACTGTGGCGGCAACGCTGCA
>JBBKXJ010000286.1:0-21812 GCA_037969395.1 Pseudomonadales bacterium | reverse complement strand
AGATGAAATAAAGTCAGAGCGCCATTGCCAACTTTCATTGTCAGTGGGCGCTAAATAACTTTGCGGAAACCCTCCTCTGAACCAGAGTTTTTCCGGCGCAAATTCCAGCGGGTTTTGCGTTTCTATTTCAAGAATGGAAAAAGGCTTTAATTCAAGATACCTGATGCGGCCTGCCAGTGTTTCAGCGCTTTGTTGCAACAGGTCGCGTGAAGCCGAACCAAGCAGCAGGAACTGCGTGTTAGACTCGCCAGCCCTTTTTCTAAGATCGATTAAACCGCGGAGTATTCTAAACAGGTCAGGCTTGAGCTGTACCTCATCGATGATAAGCAGCTTGTTGTCAAGCGTTCTCAGATAGCCCTCTGCATCTTCCAGCTTTGCCAAATCGGAATCCATCTCCAAGTCCAGATAGGACACTGGCTTGTTGACATTGGCTATTGATATCTCATGAGCCAGCGTGGTCTTTCCCACTTGTCGAGGGCCAAGTAAGGCCACCGCAGGTCTGTTTTGCAGAGCCTTGATGAGTGCGGCAGTGAGCGAGCGGTCTACTATCATGAGCGAACATGTTGATAGTCATGGTTTCAAATTACAATATATTTTTTAATTATTAAGTAAAATGAATATTTGAGTTTCAAATAGCAATATTTTTACCAAGCAAGGAGCTGCTTATAATTCACAGTACGAGACGTTGTTTTCATTCGAACGTAGATTGCATTGCTGAGAAGCTACGCTACGTAGTTGCGTACAGATAAATGCGATGTTGGCTGTATTATGGTGCCCGGGGCCGGACTTGAACCGGCACGGTGTTGCCACCGAGGGATTTTAAGTCCCTTGCGTCTACCAATTTCGCCACCCGGGCATATTTCTAGGTGGGCTTATACTTACATCTTTATCAATTTGTCGTGGCGGTGCTTTGCTCCGCTGTCTACCACAACGCCACCCGGGCATATTTCTAGGTGGGCTTGTACTTACATCTTTATCAATTTGTCGTGGCGCTGCTTTGCTCCGCTGTCTACCACAACGCCACCCAAGCATAAAACTAGGTGGGCTTGTACCTTAACTTCTACTAGTCTATCTCAACGGCTCGTTGCTCCGCTGTCTACCACAACACCACCCGAGCTAATCAAAAGGTGGACTTCTTTTTATATTAAAATCTAAATGGAGGCGCGGGTCGGAATCGAACCGGCGTACACGGAGTTGCAGTCCGCTGCATAACCACTCTGCCACCGCGCCTAACAATAGCTCCTCTAAACCGTCCCTCACGGCGTCCTTACCTGCCGGGACAAATATTCATCCCTCTAAACAAAAAACCCCGGCGGCGCCGAGGTTCTTAAGTTGGAGCGGGAAACCAGGTTCGAACTGGCGACCTCAACCTTGGCAAGGTTGCGCTCTACCAACTGAGCTATTCCCGCGCTATTCAACAGCCGCATATTCTATTGCCTGAATCGCGACTGTCAAGCGAAACGAACGTAAACCATTCATGAATCATCACTTGATCGCATAGTGAACTCCGGTGCGGCGGCCTTAAAGTAAATAACCATGGACCAAAGCGTTAATATGGCGGCAATATAGAGCAAAACGAAACCTAGAATTTCCAGCTGTGGGATTAATTTATCGCCAGCGGCCAATAGCACGATAATGGAGACCATCTGCGCTGCAGTTTTAAATTTTCCCACCACCGACACGGCGACGCTGGTGCGCTTGCCGAGGTCTGCCATCCATTCACGTAGCGCGGAAACGACAATTTCGCGGCAAATAATAATCGCGGCGGGTATCGCAAACCAGGGGGTGGCATGCAAGTCAACCAACAGCACCAGGGCGACGGCGACCATTAGCTTGTCTGCTACCGGGTCGGCAAACGCGCCGAACGGCGTGCTTTGGTTGAGTTTTCTGGCGAGATAGCCGTCCAGCCAGTCGGTAACAGCTGCCAGCGTGAATATTGCCGCCGAAGCAATAAAATGCCATTTAAACGGTACGTAGAAAACCAGAATTAAAACAGGGATGAGGACTACGCGCAGCACAGTTAGCGTATTGGGTATATTCATAATATCAGTAACTTATAAGGTTTATCTTTATTCATTGTGCAATGCCTGATAGATGTCGGCAGCGGTTTTCTCACTGATACCGGGTACTTTAATCAAATCATTTTCACTCGCGCGCACCACTTCTTGCAAGCCGCCAAAATACCGTAGCAGTTCGCGCCGTCTTTTAGCGCCGACTCCAGGTATATTCTCAAGACTGGAGGTGTTTCGAGTTTTAGCGCGCCGGGCTCGATGGCCGCTGATGGCGAAGCGGTGCGACTCGTCGCGCACTTGCTGCATTAAATGCAGAGCCGGCGAGTCGGATGCAAACACTACTTCCTGGTGGCTGCCCGCGAGCAGTACCTGTTCCATACCCGCTTTGCGGGTGCTGCCTTTGGCGATACCGAGCACCGTAATACCGTTGATATCTAATTGCTGCAGCACGTGCTCGGCTTGGGTTAGCTGCCCTTTGCCGCCATCGATTAGCAAAATGTCGGGCTTAATGCCCTCACCCGCCGCCAGTCGACTGAAGCGGCGTCGCAGCGCCTGCTCCATCGCCGCGTAGTCGTCGCCGCCGATCACGTTTTTGATATTGAAACGTCGATAGTCAGACTTACGCGCACCATTAGTATCAAACACCACGCAGGAGGCCACCGGCGCTTCGCCGGAACTATGACTAATGTCGAAACATTCGATGCGCTGCGGCGGCTCGCTCATCTGTAGTGCTTCTTGCAAGGCTTTGAAGCGGCGCGCACTGCTTTGCTTATTGGCGAGTCTGGCTTCCAGGTTTTGTAGCGCGGCCTGGCTCGCCATTTTCACCCACGCTGCGCGCGCCTGTCTAACAGTACTGCTTAGCGCCACCTTGCGCCCCGCAATTGCCTGTAAGGCTTCACGAAGTAAGTCCTGCTCTGGTACGTTTTCGCTGACGATTATCTCACGCGGCATATCCTGCGTTGTGCCGCTCAAATAAAACTGACTAATAAACGAATGCAAAACTTCGGCACTTGATTCTTCCAGCCTGGGTTTTGGAAAGTAACTGCGACTGCCGAGAATGCGGCCGGAACGAATAAATAAACGGTGTACACACGCGAGACCAGACGACTGCGTCGCCGCCAGCACATCGATATCGCCGCGCCGACCTTCGACAAACTGGCTCTCCTGCACCCGGCGTAAATCGCTTATCTGGTCGCGTAAAGCAGCGGCGTGTTCAAATTCCAGCTGTTCGGCGGCGTGCTCCATCTTATCCGCCAGTTCGGCTGCCAATAGTTGATCGCGACCATCGAGAAACATTTGCGTGTAGCGCACCGACTCGGCATAGTCGGCGTCGCTAACTTTGCTGACACAAGGACCGGAGCAGCGGCCGATTTGATATTGCAGACACGGCCGGCTGCGATTTCTAAAATAGCTGTCTTCACACTGGCGTACGTTGAACATCTTTTGCAGCAGGTTAAGACTTTCCCGCACTGCGCCGGCGCTGGGATACGGTCCGTAGTAGTCCCCCTTCGCCTTGCGTGCGCCGCGATGAAAACTAAGCCGCGGGTGCGCCTGCTGCGAACTCAAGTGAATATACGGGTAGCTTTTGTCATCACGAAATAGAATGTTGTAATGCGGCTTGTGCGATTTAATCAGGCTTTGCTCAAGAATCAAGGCCTCGGTTTCGCTATTGGTAACGGTGACTTGCACGCTGTGAATTCTATTCACCAGCGCTACGGTTTTGCTATTCAGGCCGCGCGAGCGAAAATAGCTGGCTACACGGTTTTTCAGGTTTTTAGCTTTGCCCACATAGAGCACCGCAGCGTCGTTATCCAGCATTTGGTAAACACCGGGGCGCTGCGTTAATGTCTTCAGGAAAGATTTTGAATCAAAGACGGCATCAGTGGTGTTGGCGTCGGTCATTCGCGGTACTTGCAGATGGGGTAAATTGGCTTAGCTGCGCATTATAGCGCAGCTATTCAAGGCACTGCTTTGCATAGTTGATGGCTTCGTACTATGACGCGAGCCGCCCGCAAACAAGGTTATGACGCACGGCAAGCAGGGTAAGTTCCACGTCGCCGCTAATATCAAGCTTGTCGAAAATGCGGTAGCGCAGGCTGTGTACCGTTTTCGGACTAATGCACAGCTGCCTGGCTATTGTTGGTGCTTTTACGCCGTCGGCTATCATAGTAGCGACCTGCAATTCCCGTTCGGATAAGCGCGTAAATGGCGATGCGTCGGCATCATTGGTGAACGGTTTTAGCGCCATCGCCTGGGCTACGTCAGGGCTAATATAGCGCTGCCCGGCTGCCACTTTACGAATAGCTTCTACCATTTGTTCGACACTGGCGTTTTTGGTGACAAAGCCGCTGGCGCCCGCTTTAAGCAGCCTGGCCGGAAAGGGGTCTTCCATCTGCGCGGTCAGCGCGATGACTTTTATGTTCGGGTCATACGTCGTCAACTTGCTGGTTGCCAGCAAGCCGCCAATGCCGGGCATATGTAAATCCATTAATACCACCTGCGGTCTCAGCTGTTTTGCCATTTGCACAGCTTCTTCACCGCTGGAAGCCTGGCCTACTACGTCTATTTTCGGCAGTTCTGCCAGCATACAAACAATGCCAAAACGCACCAGATCGTGATCGTCTGCGACTAATACGGTAATCATAAGCTCGTCCCTTTTATTTGGCAGCGGTTTGCCGCCTTGTGATCGTGGATTTCGCCATGCGCGGTAATTACTCACACACGGAAAATCAAAAACTATCACTTGTAGAGGAACAAGCCCACAAAATGAGCAACCACTGGTCGGAGTTTATGCCCTGGTCGGACCAACGAGTCTATAGGTGAGGTTAATTCGCTCGGCACAATAGCCGGCAATTTTGGGAACACAATGCTGCCATTCACGCTGCGTGTGAGCGCGCATAAGCAACAGTGAGCCGTTTGGTAAATCGGTGCTCCGGGATGCAAACTCGCGCTGCTGATGACGCCAGCGCATGCGCCGCTGCGCGCCAAGGCTAACCGATGCAATCGCCGGCTGGTCGCCCAACTCGGGTTCGTCGTCGGCGTGCCAGCCCATGCTGTCCTGGCCGCTACGGTAGAGATTGGCCAGCACGCTGTTATATTTTTCGCCGCTGTGGGCTTCGATAATTTGCTTTATCTCCAGCAGTGGCGTTAACCAGGCGTTCGGCTGCAGTTTAATGTTGGAATAGCCGTAGTGCGCGTCCGGGTCGCCGTACCAGGCTGACAGGCGCGGCGCATTCATTGTTTTGCCGAACAGGGTGAGCCGGTGTTGCTGCCATTCGATTTGCGCGCGCAGCGCAGTGAACCATTCGTCGCTACGCGCGACCAGCAGGTCGGGATAAAGCCGCACGTCGGCATCGTTCAGAGCAACGGTCAGGCAAGCAGGATTATGCCCGGCAAGTAAATCTTGTTGCCTCATCGGTACACTCGTGGTTCAAGTTCGAGGGCAACAGAGAACTTTGCCAATACGCTGGTTTGAATTGCCGCAGCCAACGCCAGTATCTCTGCGCCGGTTGCGCCGCCGTGGTTAATTAGCACCAGTGCTTGTTGCTCATGCACGCCAACATTACCTGCACGATAGCCCTTCCAACCCGCCTGGTCGATCAGCCAGCCGGCCGCCAGCTTAACTTGCGTCTCTCCCTCTAACGGATAGAACACCAGCGCGGGAAACTTTGACTGCAAGTGAGTTAACGTGGATTGATCGACTATCGGGTTTTTAAAAAAGCTGCCGGCATTCGGTAAGTTTGCCGGATCGGGTAACTTGCGCCGCCTAATGCGCACTACGGCGTCGCGTAGTTGGCGCGCATCGATTGAATCGTTAGTTGCGTTTAGTTCTTGTTTAATACCCGCATAGCTCAAATTCAAACATTCTTTTTTGGCCAGCTTAAATGTGACCGAGCTAATAACCGCTTTGTCTTGCAGCGCGCCTTTGAAAATACTGTCGCGATAGGCGAACTGGCAATCATCCGCTGACATCACCTGCAGCGTATGCGCAGCGGTATCTACATAACTCAGCTCGTGCACAAACGCCTGTAGCTCAACGCCGTAGGCGCCAATGTTTTGCACCGGCGCTGCTCCCACACTGCCGGGAATGAGTGCGAGGTTTTCTATGCCGTAATAATGATTGGCAACACAGTAGTCGACCAGCTCATTCCAGTTTTCACCGGCGGCGACGTTGAGATAATAATAATCTTCGTCGTCGCCTATTAGCTGTTTACCCGACGACGCGATGTGAATCACGCAATCGAGCGTAGCAGCGGCCAGCACGATATTACTGCCTTCGCCCAATATCAGCGGCTGCGCGCCATGCTGTTGCGCAAATTTCAGCGCGTCTATTATTTGCTGTTCGTCATTGGCTGTAATAAATTGTCGCGCACGGCACGCCAGCGCCAGGCTACAGTGCGACATTAGTGAAACGTTAGACTCGATATTCACCGTTTCTGAATATGTTCGAGCAGACCTTGCGACGCGCTTTCGACAAGGTCAAGTACCTTCTCAAAGCCTTTATTACCGCCGTAGTAAGGGTCGGGTACTTCCCGGAATTCAGAATTTTTATCGAACTCCAAAAACAGTCCAACGTGCCCTCGCGGCTTTGACTGCTGCAAAGCCGTTATGACTTTCAGGTTTTCCTGGTCCATCGCCAGCACATAGTCAAATTGTTGCAGATCGCTCGCACTAAACTGCCGGCCGCGTAGCGGGGATAAATCATAGCCGCGCTCGCTGGCGGCCTGCATTGCGCGTTTGTCTGGCGGCTTACCAATATGCCAGTCGCCGGTGCCGGCGGAGTCTATTTCAATCTTGTTCTGCAGGCCTGCCTGATTAACAAGCTGCTGAAATACGCCGTGTGCAGTAGGTGACCGGCAGATATTGCCTAAACATACAAATAAGACTTTAACCGCCATTGGTCTGCCCTCCTCCGGTTGCTGCAAGATGCGCCTTAAGCGCCGCCAGGTCTTCCGCCGTATCGATGCCGGCAGGAATAGGGGAAACCGCGGGCGCCACATGAATGGTCACGCCATGCGCCAGCGCGCGCAACTGCTCAAGTTTTTCGGTTAGCTCCAGCGAGTGTGGCGGCCAGGTGACAAACTCTCGCAGAAACGCGACTCGATACGCATATAAACCCACATGGCGAAACGCATTCAGGTCGACCGGTAACTCGGCGCTGCTATCGAGGTCGCTGTCGCGCGGCCAGGGGATAGGCGCGCGACTGAAGTACAGCGCTTGCTGTTGATCATCGGATAATACTTTTACGGCGTTGGGATTCAGGAACTCTTCAACACTGTGAATTTTTTCGCATAACGTTGCAATGCCTGCTGCCTGGTTGCGCGCCAGATTGGCGGCTACCTGGTCGATAACTGCCGGCGGCACCAGCGGCTCATCGCCCTGCACATTGACCACAATATGCTCATCTGGCAGGTTGAGTATTTGTGCGGCTTCACGCAGTCGGTCGGTGCCAGATTCATGCGCGCTGGAGGTGAGCAAGGCTTGACCGCCGAACTGCTCAACAGTTGTGACGATTCTTGCATCATCGGTGGCAACGTACACGGCACTGGCGCGACTTTTTTGCGCGGCTTCTACTACCCATTGGATCATCGGTCGACCAAAGATATCCACAAGGCTTTTGCCCGGCAGGCGCGTGGAGGCGTAGCGTGCTGGTATGACAACGGTAAATGACATCGTATTCTCTAGTTCAATGGTGCAGCTGCGTCAGTTCAATCGCGCCGCCGCATGTGTTATTTTTGCCAACAGCGCGCTGTAAAAATTTTCTTCCAGCTGCGCGTCCACCGGCAAATACCAGGCCTGCGCAGGTGCAAACGCACGGCATTTTACCGCGTCTTTTTCGGTCATGATAATGATTCGCTGGTCACCAAAGTTCAAATCCTCAGCGTTAAACGGATGATGGTCGCCGAACGCGTGTTCGATGATATCAAAGCCCAAATCGCGCAGGCTGGTGAAAAACCGTGTTGGATTGCCAATGCCAGTTAGCGCGTGCACTGCTCCGGCCGATGTCAAGTCCTCCAACTCGCTGACGTTTATAGTCTTACTATCATGCAGCCGCACCAGTACCGAGGGCTTAAGTTGCATCGCAAAAGCGGCGTCGCCGTGCGTGCCGGCAGCGCCGTTATAAACAACAAAATCAACGCTTTTCAAGCGCTCTGCAGGTTCTCTCAGGGGCCCGGCCGGCAAACAGCGACGATTGCCCAATTGGCGTTGCGCGTCAATGACGACCACTTCCACATCACGCGTCAGAGCATAATGTTGCAGGCCATCATCGCACAGCACAACGTCGCAACCACCTTGCTCCACTAACCAGCGCGCCCCTCGCGCGCGCTGTGGGTCAATACATACCATAGCGCCGCTGCGCTGCGCCATCAATAGAGGTTCGTCACCGACCTCCGTGGCGTCATCCGAAGACAGCACAACACGCGGGAACGCTTCAGTACTGGCCTTGTACCCACGGCTTAATATGCCGGGCTGCATACCCTGCTGCTGTAATCGTTGGCAAATAGCCAGCACCAGCGGCGTTTTGCCGGCACCGCCAACCACCAGATTGCCTACCACAACCACCGGAACCGGCGACCGATAACTTTGCTTTTTTCCGTGCAGGTACCGTTGCCTTACACGGCGCACGTAGACCGTGTATAAAAGCTCCAGCGGCGACAACAGCGCGGCGCCGGCAGCGTTGTCGTACCATATTGCCGGAAGTTTTTTCTCGAGTAAGGCACGCAGCATTAATTGCTAAAATCGCGTTGATGCAGCTGCGCGTAACGCTGGTTGTCGGCCAGCAGGCTGGCATGCGTACCCTGCTCTACCACCTCACCATTGTCCATCACCAAAATTAAGTCGGCCTGTTCAATAGTAGACAAACGATGGGCAATAACGAACGTCGTGCGGCCCTGCATTAAGGTTTCCAATGCTCTTTGTATATGCTGCTCGGATTTATTGTCGAGCGCTGAAGTCGCTTCGTCCAGAATGAGCACTGGCGAGTTTTTGAGAATAGCGCGGGCAATGGCAATGCGCTGGCGTTGCCCACCGGAGAGTAATACACCGTCATCGCCCACTTGAGTTTGGTATTTTTCAGGCAGTCTATCGATAAACACGTTGGCATGCGCCGCACGCGCCGCCGCTTCTACTTCTGCATTCGAACTGCCGGCCAATTGACCGTAAGCAATATTGTTAAACACACTATCGTTAAACAAGGTGATGTGTTGCGAGACAAAGCCATAGTGAGAACGCAGATTCGCCAACGCATAGCTGTTCACATCTATGCCATCCAACAAAATCTGACCTTCAGTATGATTATAAAACCGCGTCAGCAAATTCACCAGCGTCGTTTTGCCGCCACCCGAGCCGCCCACTAGCGCCACCGTTTGCCCGGGTTCGACCGACAAATTGATATTTTTTAGCACCAGCGGCGTGTCTGCGGCGTAGCGAAAGCTGACATCGCGGAATTCAATTTTGCCGTTTACGCTCGCGCTATGGTAATCACCCAGGTCTCGCTCTGTGTCGGAATCAAGATAATCAAAGATATCCTCCGTCGCGGCGAGGCCCTTTTGCACAATACTTTGCACTTCGCTCAATTGGCGTATCGGTTTGGCTAGCATACCGGCTGCCGTTAAAAAGGCGACCAACTGGCCGGATGTTAATTCGCCCAGTGAAGCAGGCGACAACATCAGCCACACTAAAACAGCCAACGCCAGCGCCACCAGAAACTGGATAACGGGAGGACTGGCGGCATTGGTTAACGCCATTTTCATGCTTTGCTGAACGTTGTACTCACTGGCTTCACGAAAGCGTTCCTGCTCGTAGGCGTCGCCGCCGTACAGGCGTACTTCGCGATAGCCGTTAATAGCTTCATCGGCTACGTGGGTCACATCACCCATGGAGTTTTGAATACGCTTGCTGTAGCGCCGGAACAATTTGCCAACACTGCTCACAATAACGGCAATCACCGGGGCAATGGCAACAAATACCAGTGACAACTTCCAATTGGTATAAATGAGATACGCCAGCAAGCCGATTACCGTCAGGCCTTCACGCATCACGATTTTGATCGCGTTTGTGGCCGCACCGGTCACCTGTTCAACGTTATAGGTGATACGCGACAGCAAGTAGCCGCTGGAGTTTTTATCGTAATAGCTGCTGGGCACGCGCAGTAAATGATCAAATATCTCGCAGCGCAAATTGTGCACCAGAAAGCGTGCGACATAATTAATGTAGTAGTTGCCGATCAGAAAACCGACGCCACGCAGCGTGATAATAACGAGCATGACCAGCGGAATGAGCAGCCGCGCCCGCTCGAGAAAGCTTTCCTCACTGCCTTGCCACCACACCAGGAATCTGGCAATTACGCCGGTACCGACTTTTTGCTCTTCGCCGACGGTATCGATCACCAGGCGCATGAGGTCAGCCATGAGGGGCGCGCTGGCCGAATACAGCAAAAAACCAAAAACGCTGATTAAAAAATACGGCCAATAGGCATAAACGTAAGCTAGCAAGCGAAGATATAGCGTCAGATCGCTTTGCTTAGCTGTGGACTCTTCCACCATATTGAATATGCGCCGCGTAAAATGAGCGCAGAAAATAACACGCCGGCGGGCGAAAACAAATCCTTTATTCGTCGCCCGTGGGTTCGGAGGTGGTAATGCTGAGATGGATAAAACCAAGTTGGCCGGCAGTATCCATCGCCGTGACTACCGATTGGTGCGGCGTTTTTGCGTCAGCCGTAATCACAAAAGCCTGGGTGCGCTCAGTGCCTGCTATTTCACTTATTGCCTTGCCGAGTGTGGCAGCTTCGCTGTTCACCAGCGCGCGACCGTTAACGCTGTAACCACCGGTGGCGTTGATCACCACCTCGATTCTGTCTTGCTCCTGCTGCTCGGCTGGCTTGGCGCTGGCCTCTGGCAAGTCAATATCGAGATGCGTTTCCTTGGTGAAGGTAGTCGACACCATAAAGAAAATCAGCAGCAGGAACACAACGTCGATCAGTGGCGTTAAGTTAACGTCTACCTGCGATGCGGGTCTGGGTCTGAAATTCATGCGGCTCTGGTCTCGGCAGCGCCTTCAGGGCCTACGTCACCGCGGCGATCACCGCGCAGATCACGGCGGTCGGAATGCAGAGCGTCGACCAGTTTGACGGCTTCGCGTTCCAGAGTGATCACAATGGATTGTATCCGGCGCTCGAAAAAGCGGTGCATGATTAACGCAGGGATAGCTACCACAAGACCGGAAGCCGTGGTGATCAGTGCCTCGGAAATACCGCCGGCCAACATGCCGGCGTTGCCGGTGCCTTGCACCATAATTTCACTAAACACTTTAATCATACCGATTACGGTACCGAGCAAACCGAGCAACGGTGCCACGGCAGCGATGGTGCCCAGCGTGTTTAAAAAATGCTCCATTTCATGCACGACTTGCGCGGCAGCCTCTTCAATGCTTTCTTTCATCACCTCGCGACCGTGCCGGGAATTGCTCAAGCCGGCGGCAAGAATCTGCCCCAGCGGCGAAGAATTTTTTAAAGATTTTATTTTGGTGGAATCCAGCTGGTTGTTCTTTATCCACCCCCACACTTCAGCCAGAAGAGTCGGTGGGGCGATTTTATTTTGATTGAGGGCAATATAGCGCTCGATACAGATCGCCGCCGCAACAATCGAACAAAATATAATCGGCAGCATTAGCCAGCCGCCTTGTTTTACCAGTTCTAACACATTTGCTCCGGGCACTGTTCAGAAATTCTTTACTAACTTTAGCATAAACTGCGAAAAACGAAGGGGAACGGTTGCCTAAATCTCGACGCTGCGATGGCGTTTGCTAACGAATTATTCGTGCCATAGGAGAGTAGACGTCAACTGGCTTTTTCTCGTCAGCAGCACAGTAACACCGTCGTCTATCGCTGCGAGGGAGGTCGCCACTTTAGCCGCGGGCAATCGACTGGAATCACGATCAGGCGTTATAACCTCCCAGCCATATTCATGGGCGAACGCAGCTTGCCACGCATCCGTGGCGTGCCTACCATTTATACCAATATTTGTTCGCCTGCTCGCGATAGGCTTGGGGCAGCAGCACAGCTTGTTCACTCGTCGTCGGCAACATAAAGCTAATGCTGCCGGCTAACGCCGTATTAAGCAGGTGCGCCCCCTCCTCCTCGTAGCGCCGCATCACGTCTTCGCGAGGATGACCAAAGCGGTTTAGATAGCCGCTGGAAACGACCGCATAGGTTGGTTGCACGGCGGTGATAAACGCTGCGGTCGATGATGTTTTGCTGCCGTGGTGCGGCACGATCAATATATCGGCGCGCAGCTCGCGAGCATCACCCTCCAATAGTTTGTACTCCACCGCCGCTTCGATATCGCCGCTGATCAGGACTGCACTGTGAGGCGTTGTGATGCGCAGTACGCAGGAGTTGTTGTTGGACGCGGCATAACGGCGCCCGGAGGGGTGCAACACCTGCATGTTCACCACGCCCCACTGCCAGCTATCGCCGGAGCGACACGGGCTGGCAGCCGGCGCTACACCGCGCAGTGGCTCGCCGATAAGCAGATTTTTGATCGGCATATTAGCGCGCAGCCCGGCCAGGCCGCCGGCATGATCGTTATCGGCATGGCTGATAATAAGCTGGTCAATCTGTGCAATGCCCTGCTGGCGCAGAAAGCTGGCGACGATTGCAGAACCGGCATCAAAATTTTCGCTAAACTTTGGTCCGGCGTCATACACCAGCGTTTTATTGTCGACTTGCAACACTACGGCCAATCCCTGGCCTACATCCAGCACCGTCAATTCAACCACTCCATGCGGCGAAACAACGCGGCCAGACAACGCGGGTAATAAGAACAGCGGCGCTAACAGGCGTAGCGGAAAACCACGCGGCAACAACAGTAAACCCGCGCCGAGCAGCGCCGCCAGCAGTGTAAGAAAGCCAGGCGAAAGCTGTAGTTGAGCCATATTGCCCAACTGATTCTGCAGGGCGTGCAGCGCGGTCCACAGCGTGTCGAATAAGACGTCGACGAGCTGCAGCAGCGGCGCGGGCGGCGTAAACCCGAATAACAATACCATAGCGGTCAACAACACCAGCGGCACGATCACAAGGCTCACCAGCGGCACAGCAAACAAGTTGGCCAGGGGCATCAGTAACGACGCCTGCTGAAACCACAACAGCAACAGCGGCGTCATTACCACAAACACCAGCCACTGTGTGCGCAGCCAGATCGCAATCGTACCCGGCCTCGCTAACTTGCCGGCAAAGCCCAACACCAGCGCGCCAACTGCGCCGAAACTCAACCAGAAACTGGCGCTGCGCAACGCCAGCGGGTCCCACAGCAGCGCGGCGAACATGGCGGCAATCAATATTCCCGTCGTACGCGCGGGGCGGTTGAGTATAAGCCCGAGCATTGCCACTAACAGCATCACGCAGGCGCGCTGGGTCGGCAGACTAAAACCTGCGAGCAGCGCATAGCAAACGGCACCACAGCAAGCGGCAACTGCCGCGTAGCGTTGCGCCGGCCACCAGTTCAGCGGCACTAATAGCGCTTTGCAGAAATACAACGCAGCCGTATAGAAGAAGCCTGCCGCCAAACCTATGTGTAAACCCGACACTACGAATAAATGGGTGGTGCCGGTACGCCGCAACAAATCCCAATCGGCGGGGGTTAGTGCCTTCTTATCGCCGCTGCTCAGCGCCGCCACGAAGCGTGCATTGCGCATTCCCGTATTAAGCGATTGCAGCTGCGTGTGCAGCAGAGCACGCACGTTAGACGACCGCTCCGTTGGCTGGCTTAGCAACTCCCCGGCTTTGACATAGCCGCGCGCGTCGACGCGACGCTGATGCAGTGCCAGCTGATAATCGTAGCCACCCGGGTTTGCAAAGCCGCGCGGTCGTTTCAACTTAACCAACAAGCGCCACTGTTGTCCGTTACGTATCTGCACCGCTTCATACCAGGCCAACTCAATACGCTTGATGGGTAGATCGGGTATGTCGCTGTGCTCGACAGTGAAGGTAAAGCGCTGCACCGGACGGCCGTAGCTGGTTGCCGTATATGGCAAACCCACGACGCGGCCATCGATGCTAATCTCTTGCTGCTGCAGTGGCTGCGGCAACAGACTGCTGGCAAGCCAATAGCCGTGCAGCACCGCGTACGCGAAACCTGCGCATAGTCCGGACAGTGCCAATAGCAAGCGGCGATTTACGCGGCCGCAGAATAGTCCGGCTACGACGCCGCACAGCGACAGCAAGACGATATAAAAAGGAGGTAGTTGTGGTATGAAACTCGTGCCGCCGATGCCGATTGCGGCGCATAACATCCATATATGCATATAACACCGTTCCGTGGTGTGTGATTATGAGGCGTAACGAACTGGCTACCGGCGGATAATAGCACAATAATTGTACAGATAATTCGGCGTTTTTACGGTGGACGCTATGCTAGACTTTTGCGCACGCCGTTCTCTTATGTTGCGTCTACGGCTGTCTGGTTTGAGTGCTTGCATGGCGAAAAAATTTATCCAACGCTTTATTCCCACGCCGGAAACCGTAGCCCGGCATCCGTCGCTGCGCTGGCTGGGTGATCACTTGCATGACCCCAACATCTGGCATTTAAATCGTCAGTCGGTGTCGCTGGCGGTGTTGATTGGTTTATTTTGCGCTTTTATACCGCTGCCGCTGCAAATGATATTCGCCGCACTGCTGGCTCTATGGTGGCGGGCCAATCTTCCGGTCGCCATTACCCTGGTATGGATAACCAACCCGGTGACAATTCCGGCCGTGTTTTTCGCAACCTATAAATTGGGCGCGTGGATGCTCGACATTGAACCGCGGCCTATTCAATTCGAGGCATCCTGGGAATGGTTTAGCGCCCGCTTCGCAACGATATGGAAGCCGCTCATGTTAGGTTCCGTGATTTGTGGAATCGTCGCTGGCGGGCTGGGCTACTTTGCGGTATTGAGAATTTGGCGCTGGAATGTGATCAGCCGCTGGGAGGAGCGCAAAAAATTGCGGTCTTTATTGAAGAAACGTTAACTCTCCCAGCGCAGTGCTTCCGCGGGTCTTACTCGCGTTGCCCTTCGCGCGGGATACAATGTGGCGAATAAACTCATCACCAGTGCAACCGACGCGATAATTAACACATCGCGGGCGCGCACGTCGGTGGGCAGGTAATCGATTGGGTATACACTAGAGCTGAGAAACTGATAGTCCAGCACGCGCTCCAGTGCGGCAATCAATTGTGGCATCAGCCAGGCTAACGAACAGCCGATGATTACACCCAGCAACGTACCGATCACGCCGATCAATAAACCCTGCACCATAAATATATGCAGAATATTTCTATCGCTTGCTCCTAGCGTGCGCAAGATGGCGATGTCACCGCGCTTATCGGTTACGACCATAACCAGCGACGCCACCACATTGAAAACGGCAACCGTAATCACCATGAAAATAAGCAAGGTCACCATGCTGCGCGACAGCTGAATGGCCTGGTAAAGGTTACCATGGGTGCGCTGCCAGTCTTGCGCGTAATAACCCGGCGGCAAATTTTGCACAATCTCCCAACCGATTCGCGGCGCGTCAAATACATTATCTAATTGCAGGCGAATGCCCTGCACTTTTGTCCCATAGCCCAACAGTGCCTGCCCGTCTCGCAGATGGATGAGACCAAGCGAGTGGTCCATTTCGGTGCCGGTGTGGAAGATACCGACCACTGTGAACACCGCAATACGCGGCAGCTGATTCACAGCGTTAGAGCCGGGCTGTGGCACAATAGCGCGCAGCCTGGAGCCAGTTTCCACTCCCAGCATAGTGGCGCTGTGATCACCCAGTACCACACCATTAGCGCCCGGCTTGAGATCATCCAAACTGCCTGCTACCAGGTATTTTTCCAAATTAGACAGTTTATTTTCTGCAGCCGGTAAAACACTGTGCAAGAGCACGCCCTCGACCTTCTCACCTGCGCTGAGTAAGGCCTGCACGTGGATGTAGGGTGCAGTACCCTCCACTCCCGGATGCTTTTTTAGCAAGGCATCGGTGCTACGCCAATCTTCGATCAAATCGTAATGTTGAATCGAGACATGCGGGACGAGATTTAAAATACGGGTTTGCAGTTCTTTTTCGAATCCATTCATAACCGATAACACGATGATTAACAGCGCAACGCCGAGAATCAGGCCGAGCACCGACATACGTGATAAAAACGCGACCAGCATGCCGCCACGCCCGGCGAAGGCGTAGCGCAAACCAACAAATAAGGGTAATGAAGACTGCATTTGGTCGACTACTCCACCTGTGCGTGCAGGCTGCCGTCTTCGAGGCGCAGCACACGATCCATGCGCCGCGCCAGCGCCATATCGTGTGTCACTACAACAAAACTGGTGCTGTGTTCGGTATTGAGGCGCAGCATGAGGTCCTGCACCGAGGCGGCTGTGTGTTCATCGAGATTACCGGTTGGCTCGTCCATCAATACGCAGGCCGGTTCGGTCACTAAAGCGCGCGCAATGGCTACCCGTTGCCGCTCGCCACCGGACAGTTCTGCCGGTTTGTGCTGCAGGCGCTGGCCAAGACCGACCGCATCCAGCATAGCTTTGGCGCGATCTTTCACTTCGGAAATTTTGAGCTTACGCAGCAGCAGCGGCATGCACACGTTTTCCAACGCGGTAAATTCGCTCAGTAAATGATGGAACTGGTACACAAAGCCCAGATATTGATTACGCAGAGCGCCGCGCTGATTTTCGTTCAACGCGGTAATATCCTCGCTATTGATACTCACCAGCCCGGCGCTGGGTAAATCCAGCCCGCCTAACATATTTAGTAAGGTTGTTTTGCCGGAACCTGAAGCGCCGATAATTGCCAGCCGCTCGCCGGCCATCACCCGCAGATTAACGTTATGCAGCACCTCTAGCTGTTGCGGCCCTTCCTGATACAATTTCTGCAGATTTTCGCACTGCAACACGCTGGCAGCTGATTCATTCATAACGCAATACCTCAGCCGGCTGAATAGACGCGGCCCGCGAGGCGGGATAAAGCGTTGCCAGAAAACTTAAGAGAAATGCCGCGCCAGCTATGCGCGCGACATCAGATACGCGCACTACGGAGGGAATGTGATTAATAAAGTAGACGCTGGGATCAAACAACTGCACATTTAACAGCTGCTCAAACCATGCAACGATTTGACCGGCATAGACGGCGATCAGTGAGCCTGCGGCAACACCAATAAGTATACCTGCCAGACCGATCATGCTGCCTTGCACTACAAAAATCCACATAATGTGTTTGCGCGGCATGCCCATAGTGCGCAGCACGGCGACCGCCGCGCGTTTGTCAGTCACCATCATGACCAGAATAGATACAATGTTAAATGTCGCTACCGCAACCACAATCATCAATAGAAAGCCAACCATGGCCTTTTCCATTTTTATCGCCTGAAACAGGCCGCCCTGCGTCTGACTCCAGTCAGTAACGCTGTAGTCGGCGCCCAGTTCTGCTCGCAGTTCGGCCGCTACTCGCGGCGCAGCAAACAGGTCTCGCAGACGCAGCCGAATGCCGTCAACCGCGTTGGTAACGCTGAAAAGTTTTGCCGCATCGGTCATATGTATGTGTACCGAGTTGGCATCGACCTGTGCACCTACTTCAGAAATGCCAACCACGGTGAAACGCTTCACTCGCGGAAAAACTCCCATCGGCGTGATGACAATTTTCGGTAAGGTCAACGTCACTTTATCGCCAACCTGCAAGCGCAGCTGGCTGGCAAGCAGCGATCCAAGCACGGCACCGTAGTCGCCAGCGCGCAGTGCGTCAATGCTGCCGGCAAGCATATGCGAACTGAGATTCGCCACCTGCCCCTCCTTCTCTGGCAGCACGCCGGTAATGGCAACGCCACGCACCGCTCCCGGTACGCTGGCCATGCCCTTGCCGCCAATAAAGGGTGCCGCGCCAATGACCTCGGCATGCCGGGTTAGCTGGCTGGTCAATTGTTCAGCATTATCGATTTCTGCGCTGTCGTGGGTAACGTATACGTGCGGCAACGCGTCCAGAATACGGCCTCGAATTTCGCTCTCGAAGCCATTCATTACCGATATCACAATTATCAGCACGGCCACTCCCAATATCATGCCAAGCAGCGATATCAGTGAGACAAACGACACAAATTGATTGCGGCGTTTCGCACGTGTATAGCGCACGCCAATGAATACAGGGAGGGGTTTGAACATCAAACCTGGACTCTACAGTTGAACCTGGAATTTGCGCGCATTTTCAGGCCGCAATGCAAGGCGTGGCTTGCAGGTAATGGCCACCCCCTTGCCAAAAGCCACAAAGAAGCAGTGCGGCCTGAAAATTCGTGGAAAACCGGGTAGCGTTTTTGTGTACGTATTGTTGGTGGGTGCGCCAATGAAATGACTTGCGCATTAATTTCCTTAAGTTAGATGAAAGCGATCAACTGTAGATTTCAGGTTCCAGCATTTAAGCATACTAGTTGGGCAGCAAAAAGGAATTACTGAATTCGCGCAGCGCCACAGCAGCAACTATACTAAATTCGTGTTTAGATAAATGGTGGTCAAACGACATGGGCCAGGAACGACGCGAGTACTTTCGAATTGCCGATACTGCAGCAGTGGAATACATTGCCGTAGCCGAGCCCGACCTGCGCGGCAAACAGGCCGATGATTTTTTTTCGGTAACCCCTGGTTTTGCACTGTTGTCGCAGTTGCAGGAGATTGATCACGAAGCCGACAGAATTTTACACGCGCTGCGCGATTCGCAGCGTGAACTCGCCGGTTACTTGAAGCTGGTCAATAAAAAGACTGACCTCCTCGCGGCCGCCGTGCTGCAGCTCGGCGACGACGCACAGCATAGACCACAACCGGTTTCGTTAAGCGCTGGCGGCATATCTTTCGCTGCGCAAGTAAACTTTGCCAAAGGTGACCTGCTGGCGATGCGAATTCAACTGGTCAATGAAGCGCTGTTTCTATGCTGTTTTGGCAGGGTTGTCGGTTCGAGTGGCAACGAAAATGAGCATGGCACGTTTACTATTGCGGTGACTTTCGAGCAAATGCCAGATGCTTCTCAAACCTTGCTTGCCCGTCATATCATGCGCTGCGAGCAGGCGCTGCAGCGGCGTAAGTTAAGGCGTAACCGCGCTCCCGGAAAAGTGAATTAGGCTGATGTACATATATAGAGTCCTGTTAGCGTTACTGTTATCTGGCCCTGCACTTGTAGGTGCCGAGATCATTCGCGTTCCTATAGCCCAGCAAGGTAGCGATATTGACCATATTGCGCGACCCTCGAAGGGAGACAGCAAAGCGAGTGTGCTGGGGCAGTTTGGTGACCCGCAACAACGCGTCGCAGCCCGAGGCCGGCCGCCAATATCAAGCTGGAAATATGCTGAATTTACCGTGTACTTCGAGTATGAGCACGTGATTCATTCGGTGTTAGTACATCGCCCAACCAATCTCCCGGAAAACGTATCCACGCCGGAAAAATACACGCCAGAACAATAAACCTTTCGTTCACATTACGTCACCTGGGTCAACAGGTAAGCAAAAACGGCTTCTCAGCTGTTGCATCAGTCTTTGTGGCTTTGAAAAAAAGACACTATCTTGTAAGAAATACACTAACGCGCATCCAGCAGCCCTACGCGTGGCGAAATGATTGAAAAACCTTGCTGTTACGCAATTCAGAATAGCGCCGCAAGCGCCTGCCGAAAGCCTCTAACTTGCTAATAATTAACGTAATAATTTTGAAAGCCGCATTCCAGGATTGAAGCCAAGCTAGTTTCAATGAAGTGGCCCAGGTATTGCTTAAAACATGGCACCATAAGCGACACTCACCGAGTTGCAGTGGATTTTACTAACGGTGGATTTAAACTGGAGACACGATATGTCATCTACATCTGATAAAGTCGAAGGCAAAGCTGACCAGGCAATGGGTAAGATCAAAGAAAAAACTGGCGAAGCCATTGATAACAAGGAAATGGAAGCTAAAGGCAAGGCGCAAAACGCTAAAGGCCACGCTGAAGAGGCGAAAGGCGACCTTAAAGATAAAGCGAAAGCCGCTATCGATTAACTGGTCGTGCGCTAGTTTAGTAACCGGCAGGCCATGTGCCTGCCGGCTCCTGACAGTTAAATATTGCCAAATAATAGACTACCTGCCGTCATCATTCTGAGGCCGACTTTTTGGACCTCTCGCTCACCACCTGCCACCTACTGTATGCGATAATTCTCGTTGTTTAATCGGAGAATTTGTATGTCATCAACATCAGACAAGATCAAAGGTAAAGCTCAGCAGATTGCAGGCAAAGTCCGACAGGAAGCTGGCGAAGCCATCGACAATAAAGAGATGGAAAATAAGGGCAAAGCACAACAAACCGAAGGCGAAGCGCGCGAAGCAGTGGGCGAAGTGAAAGACAAGGTAAAAGACGTGATAGATAAGCTATAGCGTCTACTCTGGGACAAAATGCCAGGGATTGGTTGATTTACCTTCTACACGCTGTAGACCTCGTGACCCGGCACATCGCATAATAGGGAAATTTGTGTAAGAGGTGAACCGTGTTACTGATTCTGCACCCTAATACCAAAGACAGCGATGCCAGCTATAAGGAGACCATCACGTTTCTGGAAGCCTTGCCGGGCATCACCCATCGCGTTCATAAAGTACAAGGTCAGCAGCAGCAACTGACCGAAATATATCTCATCGGCGATACCCACACACTGGAGAAAGATCAAATTGAGACCCTGCCTGCGGTGGAGCGCGTGGTGCGCATTGCCGATGAGTATCGCGTGCTTGGGCGGCATAAGGATGCTGGCCTCGTCACCGGTTTTAGCTACAACGGGATAGACTTTACCCAGGACTCATTTCATCTGTTCGCCGGTCTGTGCGCGGTGGATAACCCACAGCACGTCGAGGAAATGCTGCGGGTGCTGCAGGATAACGGCCAACAGTGTACACGCATGGGTGCTTACAAGCCGCGCACCAACCCCTACTCTTTTCAGGGCCACGGTCACGACTGTTTGCCTTACGTGTTTGAGCTGGCCGGTAAGTACGGCATCAAAGTTGTTGCGATGGAGGTCACCCACGAAGCGCATATCGAGGAAATCGACGCGGCGCTGGAACAAACGGGGCGCCCCACCGGCGTTATGCTACAAATCGGCACCCGCAATACGCAAAACTTTGAGCTATTAAAATCAATCGGCAAACAGCAAACCTACCCGGCACTATTGAAACGCGGCTTCGGGATTACGTTAAACGAGTCGCTCAACGCGGCCGAATACCTGGCGAGCGAGGGTAATTCTCAGGTGATATTCTGTCTACGCGGTATGAAGTCATCCTTCGGCGCACCGCACCGCAATATGGTGGACTTCACGCACGTGCCGGTGGTCAAGCGCTTAACTCGTATGCCAGTGTGTATTGACCCGTCGCATTCGGTTGGCACGCGCGAAGTAGCGCCGGATAATATTATGGACGTGGCGCACGCTACCGCGCAGGGTATTGTTGCCGGCGCTAATATGGTGTTGGTAGATTTCCATCCCGACCCACCGACGGCACTGGTGGATGGCCCTCAAGCCTTGCTGTTGGATGAGTTACCGGCGTTTCTGGAAGACGTGCGTCTGGTTCGTGAAACGTATTTAAAGCGCGGAGCGATTTGGCGAAAGCAGAATTAACGCTTTGCGGCGTGCCGCGTGAGCCAGCGGAGCCCGTTCCTTTGCTAGGAGGCTGTCCGAGAATGGCGATCGTAGCGAGGGCGTGAGATTTTGAGTCAGCTTTTTGCGTCGATTGAGGTGAATAGTGGTTCTATTTGCCGAAATCGACGCGGAAAGATGGCC
>JBBKXJ010000285.1:0-19363 GCA_037969395.1 Pseudomonadales bacterium | reverse complement strand
AGGGAGGATGCTATCCGCAGACATAGTGGCCAGGCAAGTTCGGTAACGCGCCAATACGAGGCCCTGGCTGATGATGAACGAGGGCTATTAGATGCGTTTCTGGATTCATTGTAGCCAGTAGAAGGCGTCTGCCCACGATGACTTCATTTTGCTTTTGCATGCGTACCGGCCGGGTGTAGCGATTTACCCAGCATGTGCAGAAAGCGCCGATGCCCGGCAGGTGACTTGTCAAACCTTCGGTACACTGCAATCTTGGCGACATCCGTTACGAACGACCAGATGATCGAGTAGCCCCACACCAGCGCGATTTCAGCCCAGCCAATCGGTGTTACCAGGCCAAAGCCATAGGCGCATAAAATGGTAGCGGCAACCTTGGTGCCGAGCGCGGCCCAGATCATGATGGGGGCCGGGTACGGACGCGCGGTATACCAGCTTCGGCTGCGGCAAACGAATAGCGTCAGGTGACCGGCCACAGCCATTTTTAGAAAGATGTAGGTCTGCACTTTGGCCGTGCTTAGCTGCAGCCAGTCCACCGCCAGATACAGCATCAGAAAGCTGCCGATGGTGCCGGTGATGCCCATCACCGTGGCGAGGGTGATCACGCGGTGCATGTTCCAGCGTACCGGTTTCGGATTGACCACGGTATTGTCGTAGGCGATAGTCATGATCGGCAGGTCGTTGAATAACGCCAGCAAGATAAGCATGATCGCGGTGATTGGATAGAAGTCGAACACGAGCATCGCCAGCACGACGAATAACATAACGCGAATGGTCTCGGTAATACGATAGATCGCGTATGAGTTCATGCGTTCGAAGATGCGCCGCGCTTCTTCGACCGCGCTGACAATGGTAGACAAGCCGGGTGCCGTGAGAATCAGGTCGGCGGCGGCGCGGGCGGCATCGGTAGCACCGGAGACGGCGATACCGACATCGGCCTGCTTCAGTGCCGGAGCATCATTTACCCCATCGCCGGTCATCGCTACCAGGTGACCACGCTCCTGCAGCGCTTTGACAATCGCATACTTATGCTCGGGGAAGACCTCAGCGAAGCCGTCGGCCGCTGCGATGCGCTCGGCCGCGTCGGCCGGCACCTGGCCGCCATCGGCGCTGAACAGCGCGGTTGCCGGCTGGATATTATTTCCGAGGCCAAGCTTCGTGGATATCTCGCGGGCAATGGCCGTATTGTCGCCAGTGACCATTTTCATCGTAATGCCGTGCGCGCGGGCGTCGCGTATAGTCTGCGCCGAGTCCTCGCGCGGCGGGTCGAACAGAGGCAGAATGCCGAGAAAGCGCCACTGTTGGCCTTCTTCCATGCGGGCCACGCCCAGCGTGCGGTTGCCCTTGGCGGCGTGTTGGTCGATCAGCGCGTTGGCGCGCTCTGCAGTGGCGTCATCGACCTGCGCCAATTGCAGCATGACTTGTGGCGCCCCCTTGCTGACTTTGAACGGTTTACCGTCGACGCCAGTAATCTCTGCTTCAGTGCGCTTGCCAATCGGGTCGAAGGGCACGAAACGGGTCTGAGTGCAGCCGTCCAGCGCATTGGCATCACTCACCCCTCCCAGCACCGCCAGATCGATAGCATCCTGGTTCTCGGCGCGGGAAGCCAATGCACCGGCGCGGATCAGGTCCTGGGCATCCCTGGCGTCGAACAGCTCGGGCTCTCCCAGCGTCAGCTTGTTTTGCGTTAGCGTGCCAGTCTTGTCAGAGCAGAGGATATCGACCCCGGCCATCTCTTCGATCGATTGCAACCGTGAGACGATGGCCTTCATCTTCGACAGCGCCAGCGCTCCTACCGCCATGGTCACCGACAGCACCGCCGGCATGGCGACGGGAATCGAGGCCACCGTCAGGATCAGCGCGAATTGCAGCAGCTCGACCAGCGGCGTGTCGCGAAACAACTGCACCACTATCAGCACCGCGACCAGCGCCAGACTCAGATAGATCAGGTAATCGCCGATAGCCAGCACGGCTTTCTGAAAATGCGAGCCGGTGCCGGCGCTTTCCACCAGCTTGGCCGTACGCCCGAAGAAGGTGCTGGCGCCGGTCGCGGTCACCAACGCCACCATTTCGCCCTGCTTGGCTACCGAGCCGGAATACACCATCTCGTCCGTCGTCTTGTCGACCGGCAGCGACTCGCCAGTCAGCGCGGATTGATCCACGGTTAAATAGTCGCCTTCGATAAGCCTGGCGTCAGCGGGAATAATATCGCCGAGCCGAAGGCGAACGATATCGCCAGGCACCAGCTCAGCCGCGTCGATCTCGCTCCACTGGCTGTCGCGTAACACGCGCGCCCGCAGCGCGAGCTGCTGTTTCAAAGCGTCGAGGGCATTGCCGGCTTTGTACTCCTGCCAAAAGCCGACCGCTGCATTAAAGATCAGCAGCACGAGTATGATAGTGAAGTCGGCCCAGTGTCGCACCAGCGCCGACAGAATAGCCGCCACCTCGATCATCCACGGGATGGGACCCCAAAAATAACCCAGCAACTTAAGTAGCGGGCGGTTCTTTTCTTCCTGCAGCGCATTGGCGCCCACCTGGGCAAGGCGGGCTTTTGCATCGTCCGCGCTGATACCCTGCGGCGAACTTTGCAGCTGCTCAAACAGCTCACCGGCAGTCGATTGTTCGGCGCTCTTGCTGTCGATGCTGTCAATCATAAGCAGGTTCCCTATGCTGCGATCGTTTTAACCCAGCGTATTAAGTGGTATTTTCAGGTAAGAAACGTCGCCGGTTTCAGAAACCGACTAGCCCTTCACGCGGATATCCAGCGACAATGAAAGGAGAATAATAGGGTGAGTATGAATTGCGTCTTGCAGCGCAGTAATTGGGGGTTGTACTTATGCGAGTCAGGGCTGGCCGCGACTCAGGGGTATTCTCCCTGCGTTTTATCTCCGTATGCCTGTTACGTACCTGGTTCTGCTGCTCACTTCAATAATAAACGCCAGAGGAGCATATTGAACTGTTCTTCGGCAACCCGCTATACCAGCTAGTGGTGGTACGTACTACGACTACGCGTCATCACGAATTGCGACGTATGATTAAAGCCAATACAGTATCACCATGCTTTGGATAGTCCAACGCACTCCACCACCTAACAAATTCACGTATTGGCTGCAGGCCAATCCAGCACCACAAACAAGGCCCCCTCAATAATGTCAAATTTTATGCAAACCGCACTCGTGCTGCAAGGCGGCGGCGCTTTGGGCGCCTATGAAGTCGGTGTAATCAAAGCACTCTATGAGCAACCTGATTTTATGCCGCATATTGTGACTGGCGTGTCCATTGGCGCGTTAAACGCTGCCGTGCTGGTCGGTGGCGGCAGCGGACCGGTGCAGGCACTTGAGCGGATGTGGAATGATCTTGCGGTAGTCGACATACCCTTCGCTCCCGATGCCATCGAAGAAAGTCTGGCGGCGTTGGGTAATGCGGCGATGTATCAAATGAACCCCGCGTATATCGTTGCGCCATTTCTGGCGACCAGTATCTACGACACAGCGCCGCTACGTCACTCGATAGAGCGTTGGGTGGATTTCGACACACTCAACAATAGCGCGACTTATGTGGCCGTGACTGCCGTGAATATCGAAACCGGTGAACTGGAAACCTTCGACAATCGACGCGGATTAAGCGCCGATCATCTGGTAGCCAGCACCAGTTTGCCGCCTGCATTCCCCATCACTCAAGTCGATGGCAACGCGTATTGGGACGGCGGTCTGGTATCAAACGCACCGCTCGGGTGCGCGCTGAA
This sequence comes from Pseudomonadales bacterium, assembly GCA_037969395.1. Taxonomy (GTDB): domain Bacteria; phylum Pseudomonadota; class Gammaproteobacteria; order Pseudomonadales; family JAUIET01; genus JBBKXJ01. The sequence continues at coordinate 15,621 of JBBKXJ010000285.1, read as the reverse complement.
TGCGCTGGAGGACTTCGATCATCGCGAGATTGATACTCAAACCGAGGTCATTGTTGTCGACCTGTTCCGCAACAGCGCGACGGTGCCAGGTAATCTGCTCGATGTGATGTGGCGCTCTTTCGAAATCATGTTTTCCAGCAAGCTCAAGCAAGACCTGAAGGTGTTCCGCAAAGTCAACGCTTATATCGCGTTATTGGAAGAGGTTGGCGAGGCGCTTCCCGAAGACAGCCCAGTTCGCCAACACCCGGGTTTTGCAGCGCTCACACGCTACCGTAAGGTCGACCGCCTGACTGTGATTGACAATAGTGATACTGGAGACGCGGGCGGGCCCGCCAATTTCGCCAGTTCGGAAATCGAACGCCGCATCGCGAACGGCTATCGAGACGCCAAACAGCAATACACAGACGCCTCGCCTTAAAAACTCACTAACGGAGATCATTCCATGACAAACAAACCAGAACAACTTTTTCACTTCCCGGAGGTTGGCGTTCCCTATTTCTGGCCGGTGGCCGGCCTTACTGATCTCGTCGACGCTTCCGGTAAGCTGATTCGCAAGAATCTGCAGTTTTTACGTGAAGTAGCTGAGACGCAAGTAGAACGACCCAAACCGCTCTGGGCAACTGAGAATACCATTGAGTTAAGTCTGCATACACTGACGTTGCGCAATTTCTCGCAGCATGAAGACTCCATGCCGACTCTTGTGCTGCCACCTTACGCTGGACATACCTCGCAAATCGCTGACTTTCACCAAGGTCAAAGTCTGGTTCAAGCGCTGCTTGGCAACGGTGTATCGCGCGTGTATGTCACCGAATGGCACACTGCTACCGAAATAATGAAAGATTACGATATCGACAATTATCTTGCCGAACTGAATGTATGTGTCGACGATCTGGGTGGCAAAATCAATCTCATAGGGCTTTGCCAGGGCGGCTGGATGGCGACGATGTATGCCGCTCGCTACCCGCACAAGGTGCAGTCTCTGGTTGCCGCGGGTTCGCCCATCGATACCAGTGCGGGATCAGGCCCCATCAAGGACTACGCTCACAAGTTGCCGATGAGCTTCTTCGAAGAGTTGGTGCAAGCGGGAGGGGGCCGGTTAAAAGGCAAGTTTATGCTGCAGGGCTTCAAAAATATGCACCCCGAAAAACAGTACGTTGATAAATTCGTTGATCTTTATGAGAGTATTGACGACCCCGAGTACGTGCAACGCTTCGAGCGCTTCGAGAGCTGGTATGAGAACACCGTGGATTTGCCCGGCCGCTGGTATTTGCAGGCAATCAAACAACTGTTCAAGGAAAACCAACTGGCGAAAGGCGACTTTATCGGCCTCGGCAAGCCCCTGAAACTACAGGATATCAAATGCCCGGTGTACCTGTTGGCGGGCGACAAGGATGATATTACGCCGCAGGAACAGGTATTCAACGCTGAAAAATATCTTGGTACCACAAAAGATAAGATCGTCAAGGACCTGGCTACAGGCGGGCATATTGGACTGTTTATGGGTAAAAAAGCGCTAGAGTCCAACTGGCGTGAAATCGCGAAGTGGATTCTAAGCCATTAAACTCTCAACGTAGTGGCATGACACAAATAGAGGTAACTGCAATGACCGATCTTACCAGCCGTTTTAGCCTCAAAGGCAAACGTGGCTTAATCGCCGGCATCGCCAACGAGCAAAGCATTGCGTATGGCTGCGCGAAGGCATTTCACGAATTGGGTGCTGAACTAATGCTGACCTACGGACATCCGAAGGCCGAGCCTCACGTGCAAGGGTTGCTGGAATCAATTGGCAATCCGCCGGCGATGTTCTGTGACGTACAAGACGATGCTCAAGTACAGGCTGTGTTCGATCGCATCGAAGCGGAGTGGGGTAAGCTGGACTTTGTCGTCCATAGCATCGCATTTGCGCCGCAGGAAGACTTGCACGGTCGGGTGGTAGACTGCTCTCGCGCCGGATTTAGAACGGCGATGGAGGTTTCCTGCTACTCCTTTATGCATATGGCCAGACTAGCCGAGCCGCTTATGCCTAATGGCGGCTGCCTGCTGACCATGAGCTATTACGGTGCCGAGAAGGTGGTGGAACACTACAACATTATGGGCCCGGTCAAGGCTGCGCTTGAGGGTACAATGCGCTATATGGCTGCTGAACTCGGGCCGCAAGGAATTAGGGTGCATGCCCTCTCGCCTGGGCCGCTAAAAACCCGCGCCGGCACAGGAATCCAGCATTTCGATAAACTACTGGACGAGGCGGCGCGGGAGTCGCCGGTGCAGCGCCAGGTCAGCATTGACGATGTAGGCGCAGTCGCTGCCTGCCTGGTTACCGATGCGGCCAGTTCAATGACCGGCCATACCGTTTACGTAGATGCAGGCCAGCACATCCTTGCCTGAGAACGCCTCCAACTTTTTTTGTATTCAGCACTCGCCCGGTTTACGTAGTGACCACAGGTGCCTACGGGACACTCCCGATTTCGATGCCTGTACATATTCGTTAATATTCCAGCTCAATCACTGGCTAATACGCCGTCGACAATTCCTCGCCGGCATAAGAATTGAATAAGTCACCCATGCTCTCAAACAAGATCATCTACATTCTGTGCAGCTCGATTGCTTTATTGCTGCTGGCAACACGCGCCTCGGGCGAGACGCTGGAACAAGCCTGGGCGGTTGCCCTGGCAACAGACCAGCGCTTGCAGGCCGTTCGCACTGCAACTAGTGCCGCCAGCGAACAGCGCGCAGTTGCCAAAGCCAATCGCATGCCGGCCCTGCAACTCGACGCTGCGTTCACGCAACTGGACGACGCACCGGCACTCGATCTCGGTGACCTTGCAGCGGTGATTACTCTTCCTGACGCGTTCAGCAATAACAACTTTGTGAATGCGGGGGCGACGTTTTCTATCCCCCTCTATACCAGCGGAATGATTAGCAGCGGCATCGACGCGAGTGACGCCGCGCTGGAAGCGAATCGCGCCCAGGAAGCTGCGACGGTCGAAGATGTCAAGCTGGCGGTGGCGGAAACTTATGTGATGGTGTTACGGGCGCAACACGCGGTGGAAGTAGCGACCAGCAATGTGGCGAGTTTGCGGGCGCATACGAAAGACGTGAACAATATGTATCGCAAGGATCTAGTGCCGCACAACGATTTACTGGCCGTGCAGGTGTCACGCGCCGATGCGGAACAAAAAGCGCTGCAAGCCAACAATGGACTCGACCTCGCGCGTGCTGCCTATAATCGCGCGCTGGCGCGGCCGCTGCAGCAAGCCGTTGCTGTCGAAGCGGTGATGCCGCCGCTGCCCGGGGAGCTGATGGCTGGCGACAGCGAAGCGTTGTTTGAAATAGCGCGGCAGGAGCGCAGCGAGTTACAGGCATTAAGCGAACAAGCCAGCGCCTTACAACACCAGGCCAAAGCGCAGCGCGCCGAAACAAAACCTCAGTTCGCCGCCAGCGCCGGTTATGTGTACGCGGAAAACCAGGTACTAAACGACGACGACCTCTGGGCGGCGGGTGTGGCTATGCGGTGGACGCCATTCGATGGTGGCCGTACGCGCCATCGCGTGAAGCGACTGACTCTTCAGGCACAGGCCGTGACCGAGCAGCGCGCTCATGCGGAAAGCCTGATTGGTTTACAGGTGCGGCAATCCTGGCTGGATGTTGGCGAGACCAAAAAACGCCTGAGCGTGACCGAAAAAGCCGTTGCGCAGGCCCAGGAAAATTTACGTGTTGCGAAAAATCGCTACCAGAACGGTATAGGCACCAATACCGAAGTACTGGACGCCGAAACGCTGCGCACCGCGAGCCAGTCGAATCATAACAATGCACGCTACGACGTAGCACTGGCACGCGTGCGGCTCGCGCGCGCGGTTGGTCTGCTGTGAACGATCAAAAAGGAGTACGCATGAAAAAAATCTTGACCGGTGTTGGCGTGATAGTGCTCGCCGCAGGGGCTTACTGGGCCTACGCCACCTTCGTGCGGGTTGAGCCATTGCCCGACGGATTGATTCAGGCAAACGGCCGTCTTGAAGGCGACCAGATGATTGTTGCCAGCAAGTATCCGGGTCGGGTTTTGGAGTTCTTCGTTAATGAGGGCGACAACGTCACCGCCGGACAGAAGCTGGCGCAACTGGACGACAAGGAAATAAAGACAAAAGTACGCCAGGCCGAGGAGGGCGTTGCCGCACTAAAGCACGAAGTGGAAGCGGCGCGCAGTAACTATGCGCAAGCGCAACGCGATGCGAAACGCTTCGAAGACTTGCTGGCCGAGGGTACGGCAACCAAACGCGAAACCGAAGAAGCGGCGCTTGGCCTCGATGTGGCTCAACAGAAGCTGGAGGCGGGGCGCAACCAGCTGCACGCTGCCGAAGCCGCATACGATGAAGCCGGCTACGCGCGCGACGAGATGACGCTGTTTGCGCCGTCAGCCGGCGTGATAACCAATCGCCTGCAGGAACCGGGTGCCGTTGTGGCAGCCGGCGCACCGCTGCTGAGCCTGGTCAATCTGGATAACTTGTATCTGAAGGTCTATGTGCCGGAAAAGCAAATCGGCAAACTGCGGCTCAAGCTGCCCGCCAAAATCTATACCGACGCGTTTCCCGATGCGCCGTTCGACGCCAGCGTCGGTTTTATTGCATCGCGCGCCGAATTCACGCCCAAGGAAGTGCAAACCCCCGACGAGCGCGTCAAGCTGGTGTACGCCGTCAAACTCAACGTGAAAGACAATCCCGATCACCGCTTAGCGCCGGGTATTCCAGCCGATGCGGTGATTCGTTGGGACGATACAGTGGAATGGGTGGCACCGCGGTGGTAAAGGCCGGGCAAGTCAACATATGAACACATCCTCTACAGTTTCAGGCACTGCACCCGCCAGCGCTGAATCGTTAGAGCAGCCTGCCGTTCGCATCGATGGCTTTGTTAAACACTACAAAAAAGTCGAAGCAGTCAAAGGCATTAGTCTGACTATTCAGCCAGGTGAGATTTACGGCCTGATCGGCCCGGATGGGGCCGGCAAAAGCAGCTTGATGAAAGCGGTCGCCGGGGTGCTGACCTTTGATAGCGGCACAGTCGAAGTGTTCGGCACCGTGATCGACTCAGACGCAAGCGCCGAGAAGGTTAAGCAGCGCATCGGCTTTATGCCGCAGGGGCTGGGCCTGAATCTGTACCCCGACCTTTCGATTGAGGAGAATATCGACTTTTTTGCGCGCTTACGGCTGGTACCGGAAGCCGAACTAACGGCGCGCAAGCAACGGCTGCTAAGCATGACGCGGCTGGCTGACTTTCGTGACCGACCGATGAAAAATCTATCCGGCGGCATGAAACAAAAGCTCGGCCTGGTATGCACGTTGATACACGAACCCGATTTGGTCATTCTGGACGAGCCTACCACCGGTGTTGATCCGGTGTCGCGACGTGATTTCTGGGCCATTCTGGCCGAGCTATTGAGCGAGCGCGGTATTACGGCGCTGGTGTCGACGGCATATATGGATGAAGCCTCGCGCTTTCATCGTGCCTCACTGTTTTATGAGGGCGGGGTGCTGGCCGCGGGTGACCCTGATGAGATTGCGACGCTGGTGGCGGGGTCGTTGGTGACGGTACAGGCGACGCCACAAACCGAAGCCCTCAGCCTTCTTAAATCACAGTTCCCGCAGGTCGAGGCGGTCGGTCCGCGCATTCGCATTTTCGTCGACGAGCAGGCACCGGATGCCGCGAAACAGAGCGTCGTCGGCGTTTTGAGTGGTGTGCAAATCAATGATATCGACGCGGTCACTCCCGAGCTTGAAGATGTGTTCGTTGCGAAACTGCGGCATGAGGGGGTGACCACCAAACAACTGGATCAGTTCGACAGCAGCAGTGGCGCAAACCAACCGACCGGACTCGCTATCGAGGCGCAAAAGCTGAGCAAAACCTTTGGCGCTTTTCGTGCGGTCGACGAGATCAGCTTTAGCGTGCCGCGCGGTGAAATATTCGGTCTGCTCGGTGCCAACGGGGCGGGCAAGACCACCGCGATCAAAATGCTAACCGGCATACTGACACCGAGCGACGGCAGGGGCCAGGTCGCCGGCGCCGATATGCGTACCGCCGGGCGCGTAATCAAGCGCCGCATCGGCTATATGTCGCAGGCTTTTTCGCTGTATCTCGATTTGACGGTGCGGGAAAATATTCGCTTGTTTGCCGGCATCTACGGACTGGACGCCAGCGCCCAGCATGACCGGCTGCAGTGGATACTCGATACGGCCGGCCTGCGTGGCTTCGAGGATGCGCACGCCGGTAGCTTACCGATGGGCCTGCGCCAGCGCCTGGCGCTGGGTTGCGCCCTGGTCCACCGGCCGCAGATTCTGTTTTTGGATGAACCTACCTCCGGCGTCGACCCCATCGGTCGGCGCCGCTTCTGGGATATTCTTTTTCGCTTGTCACGCGACGAGGGCGTAACGATTCTGGTCACCACCCACTATATGAGCGAGGCCGAGCACTGCGATCACCTCGCCCTGATGTATGCCGGCCGCGTGGTCGCCGACGATTCACCCGACGCGATGAAACAACAGCTAACGGCCGAGGCCGGCGAGTTACTGGAGTTGCAGGCAGACCAGCCCTTACAGGCGCTGGCCCTGCTGCAACAGGCCGATTTCGAAGGCGTAGCCTTGTTTGGCAAGCGCGTGCATTTGCTAGCCAGGGACACCGCTGAGGCAAAGCGTCAGATTGAAGCCTTGTTTAAGGATAACAACGTCACGCTGTTAGACAGCGCCATACGGCCGCTGACGATGGAAGACGTGTTCGTCTATCGCGTCGTCAAACTGGAACGCGAACAAGCGCAACAGCGTCAACAGCAAAGTGAGCGAGACAAAGCCGCATGAACAGACGTCGCATTCTGGCGGTGGTGAGCAAGGAATGGCGCGAGATCATTCGCGACCGTTTATTCCTGGCGCTGGCCTTTGTCGTACCCTCCATGTTAATGCTGCTGTTTGGTTACGGCCTGTCGTTGGACGTGGAGGATATTCCGTTCGCCGTAGTCGACTACGACAACAGCGCGCAAAGCCGGGACTATGCTTACCGTTTTATCGACTCGCGTTATTTCGATTTTAAGGGCTACTCGCGCGACGAAGACTTGCTGGCGCGCCAGCTCTCCACCAATAAGCTGCGCGCCTATATCGTTATCCCCGAGCATTTCGAACGCGACCTGCTGGCCGGTCGTCCCGCTGCCGTGCAAACCATGCTGGACGGCACGTTTCCCTCGCGTACGGCCACGTCGAAGGGTTATGTGATTGCAATCAACGCTGCCTACTCGGCCGAACTGATCGGAAGTTATCTAAGCGCGCGGGCCGGTGTCAGTCCAACGCAGGCGCAGGCCATGTTGCAGCCGGTGAAGCTGGACGTGCGCTATCTATACAACCAGAGCTTGCTTAGTGTGTGGTCGATTGCGCCGAAACTGATTATGGTGATACTGATGATAGCACCGCCATTTTTGACAGCGTTAGGCATCGTCAAGGAAAAGGAACGCGGTTCGATCTATAATATTTACGCCTCAACAGTGAGCCGCGGCGAGTTTCTGACCGGTAAGGTTCTGCCTTACGTGGGTATCTCGATGGTGAATGCCGTCATCCTGTGGTTACTGGCGGTATTCCTATTTGGCGCGCCGTTCAAGGGCGACTTCTTCTTCTTCCTGTTTGCCACCCTGATCTACGTCAGCTGCACAACCGGCATCGGGCTGCTTGTATCAACCATGGTGTCAACCCAGGTTGCCGCCATGGTGCTGACCGCCATCGTCACCGTGGTGCCGGCCGCGCTTTACTCCGGTGTATTGATTCCCATTCCATCGCTGGCGGGCGAAGCGCAGGTGTTAGCCCACCTGCTGCCGGCCATGTACTACGCCAACATCGTCACGGGCAGTTTCCTCAAGGGGGTCGGCTTCGCGCAACTGTGGCAAGACGTTGCGATACTTGCCTTGTATGCCGGTGTTCTTTTTACGGCGGGGTTTTTCCTGTTTCGCAAACGGCCAAAGGCATGAACACGATGGTAAGCTCATGCAGGCTCTAACGGTTTGGCTACGCCGGCTGCGGGTGATGACGAGCAAGGAGTTGCTGCAGTTCTCCCGCGACTTCGTGCTGGTGTTGTTTACGGTTTACGCGTTCACGATGGACGTTTATCTGGCTGGTTCGGGAGTGAGCCTGTCGCTGAACAATGCGGCCACCGTTGTTTACGACGGTGACCGCAGTCAGGCATCGCGCGAGTTGGTCAGCCGTTTTCGTGAGCCTTACTTTAAAGAGGTTGGCCAGCTCAGCACGCCCGAAGCCAGCACGTCGCTGCTCGACAGCGGCGCGGCAATGGTCGCGCTGGATATACCCGAGCATTTCGAGAAAGATTTGCTGCGCGGTGAACAAACGTCGGTGCAAATGCAGATCGACACCACCAATACCGTGCTGGGCTTGCTCGCCAGCAGCTACGGCGCGCAGATTGTCGGCCAATACGGTTTAGACGTAGCGCTGCAGCGCCTGAGCGTGGCCGGCGGCAGCTTAAGCAGCGCGCCGTCTATCGTCGACGATCACCGCGTCTGGTTTAACCCGAACTCGAGCGATGCCTGGTTTATGTCGATCTCGGAGATGTTGACCGTGATCACCCTGTTCTCCCTGATGTTGCCCGCCGCCGCCATGGTGCGCGAAAAGGAGCGCGGCACTATCGAGCAGCTATTGGTCTCGCCGCTAAGCCCGCTGCAGGTCATGCTGCCGAAGATAATGTCGATGACACTGGTTATTGTCGCACTGACCGCGCTTTGCCTGTTGCTGGTGGTGCGCGGCATCTTCGCTGTGCCGTTCGAGGGCAGCCTGCTGCTGTTTTTCGCCATCACGACACTGTACGTGTTCACCACCGCCGGACTGGGTCTGGCCATCGCCACCTTTGCCCGCAATATGGCGCAGGCCGGCATGTTGATCATTCTGTTTATTGCGCCGATGATTTTTTTATCCGGCGCCTTCACCCCACCGGAAGCCATGCCGCCCTTTATCCGCCAGTTGATGCTACTCTCCCCCTTGCACTATTTTATTGACGCCACCTACGGGATTATGCTGAAAGGGGCAGGAGTTAACATGCTGGCACCGCAGCTGCTTGGCATGAGCGTGCTGGGCGCGCTTAATTTCGGCCTTGGCTTGTGGCGTTTCCGACGTCAGTTCGAATGAACTCGATTCGATTTGGTAACTTTCAGAGGAGCAACGCAATGATGGCTATTACCGCTCGCCCGACGGGTTTGCGTGCCGGGCGAAGCTGGAGTCGGTAATAACAAATATTATTTACATCCATTCTCACACCAGGCTTCGTCGAATCAAAGTCATCAGTTTTTCCGAATTGACCGGTTTTTGTAATACGTGACCGTTTTCGATTTTCGCTTCGTGAATTTTTCGGATCGACGAATCACCGGTCATGAAAATTATTACCGGCTCGGAATTCAGCATCTGTTTAATATTCCGTACCACTTCAATGCCATTCTGCCCCGGCAGACGATAGTCGGACACGATCATATCCGGCCGCAGTCCCTGCGCGATATGGTCAAGCGCCGCCTTACCGTCCCGCGCAGCGTAAACCTCAAATTGTTCCTCTTGCAGCAACAACATCGCCGCATCGATAACCATTGGATCATCATCAATAAGCAGAATTTTAGCCGTGCTATTCACTGCTTGATGACTGGCGGCAACCGGTTTCACAGCCACTGCAACGGGATTTGCGGCCAGTGGCACGGTCACGGAGAAAGTCGATCCCTTGCCGGCCACAGAAGTGACGCTTAATGGGTGGTCCAGCAAGCGGGCAATATATTTAACAATTGCTAAACCAAGCCCCAGCCCTTTTTTGCGGTCATGGGCCTCGTTGTCGAGTTGCACGTATTCGTCGAACACCGAATAGAGCCTGTCGGCCGGGATGCCGCAGCCTGAATCGCGCACCTCAATTTGTAAACCGTTTGCTGTTTGTCGGCACTCTACACACACTTCGCCGTCGTCGGTGTAACGAATGGCGTTGCTGACAAAGTTTTCCACTATGCGCTGCAACAATGCCAGGTCGGTGTGGACCATGAAATCTGCCGGGGATACGCGCAACCGCAAGCCTTTTTTATCGGCGTGCGGCAGGTTTGCCGCTTCGATCTGGGCGAGCAGGTTGTGAATGGAAATGTCGCGCGGCTCCGGTGTCACGGCGCCGGATTCCAGCAGGGATATATCCAGTAGTGTATTTAACAGCTCGGCCATCACATCCAGCGAGCGGCGCATTTTGGTGCCGATTTCACCGACCAATTCGTTACCCAAACGCCGCTCCATCGCGGCCAGATACAGGCTTATGGATTGCAATGGTTGGCGCAAATCATGACTGGCCGCCGCCAAAAAGCGGCTTTTCACGGCGGTGGCCCGTTCCGCCTCTTCCTTAAGTTTTTGTAGCGTGCGCTGCTGTTGTTTGCGTTCGCTAATATCCCGCACGGATGCCGACACATAGTGCTGACCAGACAAATCCACCAGGCTCAAACTAACGTCGATAGGGAATTCGGAGCCGTCCTTGTGCAGCGCGAAAAGTTCCAGGCCGCTGCCAATTTCACGCACGGTGGGATGCTCCGCATAAGCTCGCCTATGCAGTAAATGCTGTTGCCGAAAGCGCTCGGGGAGCAGCATTTCCATGGGCTGACCCAACATTTCGCTACGCGTATAGCCGAACAGTTTCTCCGCTTGCCGGTTAACCCTAAAGATATAACCGGCATCGTTCGTCAGAATTCCCGCATTCGGCGAGGCGTCGATGACGTTGTTCAAATCGCTCTCATGGGTGCGCAAGCGTTGGTTGGCCAGCTCCAGCTCAGCGGTGCGCGTTTGCACCCGCTGTTCCAATTCATCATGGGCGAGTCGCAAAGCCTGTTCCGAACGTTTGCGCTCGGTAATGTCTTCACTGATCCCCATGATCAGATTTACCTTGCCGGATTGATCCGGTATCGGTACGAAGCTGGATGCGAACATAGCGCCATTAATGGCGGTGAACTCAAAATGTGCGGCCTTGCCTGCACACGCTGACCGAAACAATGTGGTGACTCGCTTGTGTTGCTGATCCGCAACCAGTTTCAGGTAGTTTCGGCCGCGAACCTGGTTCTCACTGTTCGCTTGTAGCATGTCTAGCCCGGCCTGGTTGATGGACACCAGACGCCCATCCAGATCGGTTTCATAAATACATACCGGCGCGTGTTCGACCAGGTTGCGATAGCGGGTTTCGCTGCGGCGCAGCCTGGCTTCCCGCGCATCGCGATTCAGCAGAATGCCGGCAAGGTGGGCGGCATTTTCGATTAGCTGAAGTTCGAATTCGTTGGGTGAGCGAACGTGGTCGTAATACAGGCCGAGCGTGCCGACGACTTCGCGCGCAGGAGAAAAAATCGGCTGTGACCAGCAAGCGAGTAAATTCGCTCGTGCGGCAAGGTCGCGGTAGTCAGCCCAGAAGGGGTGAGTGGCGATATTCTCAACCACAACCCGCTCGCCGGTTTGCGCGGCGCTACCGCAGGATCCCGCGCCCGCCTGAACATTCAGGCCATTAATCGCGTCGAGATAAAATTTTGGCAGCCTGTGCGTTTGATGGTAGCAAAACAGTTTGGCCTGCTGCGCATCCAGTAGCATGACCGAGCAGCGCATCTCGGGAATAACCTGTTCAACGCTGTGCAGCAGCGTGTCAAACACCTGATCGGAGGCAATGCCGGTTGCCAACTGCTCCAGGATGCGCGCCTGCGCGAGTTGCCAGCCTTGCCTGGTATCGGCATCGGGTAATTTTGATAGCGCTGTACGCGGTTGCAGAGTCATACCTGGGCTTTATACCGCTGGCCTAAATAAACTATTCGAATAAGAAGTCGCCGGCAACAACGCCACACTTGTTCCAAACTGGATGGAGTGCAGCCGATTGTACCTGATTGAATTCGCCGCTTGCACATGAAGAAATCACGAAGCTCTGTTGCATTCAATAAAGATGCGCAGTCAATATCCTCGGAATTGTTTTTCCTTGTAGAGTGGTGAGTTGACTATGAATTGAACAGCGCCCACTAACTTGGTGTTCGAGTGGGGAGTGGTTGAAAAATTCAGTGGTGATTTTTCCGTTAGCGGTGTTGCGCACACCAGTTAACGTTAGAATTTCCGCTTTATTGCCTCCATGTGTGCGCAACGAGACCAGGCAATTCTTTCATCGAATTGAAGCTGACAACATTAGCATATTGGCACGGCTCGCCTTGCCTGTTGTAGAAGAAAGTATTGATGCCTGCTCGATAACCTGCTTCCACACCGACGAGCCCGTCATCTACAACCGCGCACTGTTGTGGCGTAAACCCCATATCGACGGCGGCGTACCTGTAGATTTGAGGGTCAGGTTTCCAGACGCCGATTTCATAGGAGCTGTAAATATGTGTGCCAAAGTATTTTGTCAGGCCGCAAATATCGAGCGCTTGCTCGATTTTCTCGCGAGGCCCGTTCGACACCACGGCTTTGGATTGAGTGAGATTCTCCAACGCGTATTCGATATGAGCGATTGGCTTTAGCTCGGATTTAAACAACGCTGCGACCATCGTTCTGTAACTCTTAATAAAGTCATCAGCTAACGTTACACAAAACCGCGCTTGAAGTGCCGTCAAAATTTTTGAAAATTTCCAACCACGAAACTCCTTAACTAATTCATCCGCATCAAGTTGGATTCCATACTCCTCAAACTTACGAACTAAACCTATATTGCTTAGCCGCTCACTGTCTACGAGTGTTCCGTCACAATCAAATAGTATGCAATTACTCATATGTGCCACATAAAACAGCCGCCAGACGCGCCCCGTCGCTCCTGTTAGTCAAATATTCAAGTTCATGGTTTACAGCAGGTAGAATCTACTTATTGCATCCCAGTATACTAAATTGTTGTATCCGATTCTGCCGTAAGTGCGTAACTGCGGCGTGCCGGGCAGCTACCGTGGCGCTGCCCGTATGCGGCAGCAGCACCACGTTCTGCATCGCGAGCAAGGCGTCCGGCGCGTGCGTCTCAAGCGCCGCTTCGCGGTCCGTGCCGGAAGTGGTGTTCATGTCAAACACATCCTCCTGCTTCGCCGCCACGCGCTCGGTCGGAGTGCCGAGCAGCAACGGCTTCGGCCTGCGCACGAACGGCGAGTTTCGATGCACAGCACGCTTGCGGATGGCTACCACGCGAAATCAACAACGACGCGAGACGGCACCTGCTTGTGCACTAGTCGCTCAAAGGTTTTTTCGATCGATGCCAGCGGTTACAGCTCGAAATCCGCCTTGACCATAGCTCTGCTGCAAATGCCAGTACTCGGCAATGTCCTTAGCCGCATACGTGTAAACACGTGACCGTATGATGGGAATTGCGGATGGTGTATTGCTTTTTTAACATCTAAGCTACCTCCTGGTAAAACCGTGACTGCGCCCCAGCCAGAGACAATGCAGAAGCCCTCAACCCGCTACTGAGAGGCAAGTTCGCCGTAAAAGGAGGTTACGATCAAGGTGCCCGGACTGCCACCTGCAGCATGGCGGTTGCTGTCGGTGTCCGCCACATAGAACAATGAATAAGAGCAAACGTTTTACATATTCCTGCGCACGTAAGCCAGAGGGGAAGTCGACACGGCTCAATCGATTGCTATGCTTTGCGTTGTTGGTGGGTGTTGCGCTGGCGCTGGCGGTTTTCGCCGTTTGGAGTCTGGCAATCGAGCGCGAGCGTAATCATATTCGGTCAGCTAACTCGGTCACCAGCCGCATCAGCGAGGCGCTGATTCGGGATGACCTGGATAAACGCGCAGCGGCGTTGCAGCGGCTTGCGCGGCGCTGGGATGCTGCCGGTGGCATGCCGGGAGATTTATGGAAAGCTGACGCACAACGATTGCGTGCCGACATGCCGGACTTTCAAACGATTGAATGGGTGGATGCCGACTTGCATAGTCGCTGGACTTCCTCGCCGCAAGGTAACGAAGCCACGCAAGACCTGGTCCTTAGCCAATATAAGCCAGCGCAATTTAGCCGCGCGTCGGCGCGCCAGGGCAGTACACCGCAATGGTCCTCGCCGTTCGAGCTGCCGCAGCAGGGCGTGGCAATGCTCGAGTGGGTGTCGGTAACGCGTGATGGCCGCTTTGATGGCGTTATCCTTGGCGTGCTGCTGCTGCAGCCGTGGCTCGCTACGGTTTCAGAGCGCACTCACAACTCGGACCAGTTGCTGCGTGTTTTTGTTCAGGGGCAGGAAGTCTATGGTCAGAGCAAACGGGTCGATGAACAATGGACCGAGCGGCGGGATTTTCAGGCGCATGGTCTGAGCTGGACTACCCTGGTAACGCCAACCGACGACTTCGTGGCCACTTTTCAATCGCGTAAAGCAACATTTTTCCTATGCATTGGCTTGCTACTCAGCGTACTGGTGGCCGCGGTGGTATTGCTGGTAAAGACAGCCAGCATACCGGCCCGGCAATTTCGCGACCGTTCCTCACAACGCTTGCTCGAACGTGATGCGTGCCGCACTCAGCAGCAAATGGCTCAAGCTGACCGGTTGAATACGCTCGGAGAAATGGCCAGCGGAATTGCGCATGAGATTAATCAGCCGCTGACGGCCATTTCATTGTTTGCCCAGGCGGGCAAACGCTTGCTTGATGGGGCTAATTACGCGCAAATGCCGCTGATTTTTGACAAGCTCAGCGAGCATGTGCAACGCACCGGAGCAATCATCGAACAGATGCAAACAATGACCCGCTGCCATGCCAGCACAAGGGAGGTCGTCGATTGCAATACACTGGTCGCTGTTGTTGCACGGCTTGCAGCAGCAGAGGCACGCATTTGCAATATCAGGATTCGGTTACTCCTGGCCACGGAGTTGCTGCCCGTCTACATCGATAGCGTGCAAATTCAGCAGGTGGCACTTAACCTGCTGCGTAACGGTATGGAAGCCATGCGGCTGGTGGAGTGCCAATATGGCGATACCATCAGCATTCGAACCCGCAGGCGCAACGATGGTAATATAGAAGTAGCAATTATCGATACCGGTTGCGGTGTTTCAGCCGCGGCGGCAGATAATCTCTTCGCGCCTTTTTCCACGACTAAAGAGATCGGCACAGGCTTGGGGTTATCCATTGGCCAGGCCATCATCGGCGCACATGGCGGACAAATCCATTGCCGCAACAACGCAGCCGCCGGCGTAACTTTTTTCTTTACATTACCGGCAGTCACGCCAGGAGATCAGGATGAATAGACCGCAAACCGTTTTTATCGTTGACGATGATGAAGGGGTTCGCGACGGCCTGGGTTTGCTGCTGGAAACTGTCGGCCAGTCTTGCCAATCGTTTAGCGATGCGCTGGAATTTCTCGACCACTACAATCCAGAGATGGGCGGCTGCCTGGTGCTTGATATTCGCATGCCAAGAATGACTGGTCTGGACTTGCAAAAATTGATCAATCAAAAAGGCTGGACTATACCCATCATATTTATCACTGGCCATGGTGATATCCCGATGGCGGTTGAGGCCATGCGGCGTGGCGCGCTGGACTTTATCCGCAAGCCATTTCGGGAACAGAAGCTGTTGGACCGAATCAACGAAGCGCTCAATGTTGACGCCGATAAACGCCGGGAATTAATGAGTAGCAACGCCGTACGCGACAGGATTGCCACAAT